>WYBB01000199.1 GCA_011526585.1 Deltaproteobacteria bacterium | reverse complement strand
GAGGCGGGATGGCCGCAAGGAGGGAGGGAAGGGAGCGCGGAGGCGTACTCGACGTACGCCGCACAAGCGACCGACCGACCGACGCCGCGGACGCCCGCCGTAGCCGAATTTTTCGACAGACCTTCAGATCTCGAGCTTGCGGCCGCCGGCCTCCTCCTTGCCCTCGGCGTCGATGGTCGAGGCCCGGCGCGCGCGGCTCTTGGCCCACTCGCGCATGCCGTCGATCATCTCCTTCATCGTGTAGGCCAGCGGCACGATCTCCTCGACCGACTTCAGCAGGCGATCGGTCGTGAGGTCGGCCTTGCCGTCCTCGTAGGCGTCGAAGAGCGCGGAGATCACCGCCTGCTCGATCTCGGCGCCGACGAACTGCTGGCTCGCCGCCACCAGCGCGCCGACGTCGATCGTCGCCAGATCGCGCTTCTTCTTCTTGATGTGGATGTTGAAGATCTCCTCGCGCTCCTTGGGGCTCGGCAGGTCGACGAAGAAGATCTCGTCGAAGCGGCCCTTGCGCAGGAGCTCGGGCGGCAGCGCCTGCACGTTGTTGGCGGTCGCGATGACGAAGACCGCCGACTTCTTCTCCTGGAGCCAGGTGATGAAGGTCGAGAACACGCGCGAGGTCGTACCGCCGTCGGTCTGCCCGGAGCTGGCGGTGCCCGAGAAGCCCTTCTCCAGCTCGTCGAGCCAGAGGATCGACGGGGCCACCGCCTCGGCGGTCTTGATCGCCTTTCGGATGTTCTCCTCGGAGCTGCCGACGAGGCTGCCGAAGATCTTGCCGACGTCCAGGCGCAGGAGCGGCATGTGCCACATCGCGCCGATCGCCTTGGCGGTCAGCGACTTGCCGCAGCCGGGCACGCCGATGAGGAGCAGGCCCTTGGGCGAGGGCAGGCCGAAGTCGCGCGCGTCGCGCGAGAAGCTCGACTTGCGCTTCTTGAGCCAGCTCTTGAGCACCTCGAGGCCGCCGACGTCGGAGAAGCGCTGGTCGGTCTCGTAGAACTCGAGGATGCCCGACTTGCGGATGATGCCCTTCTTCTCCGCCATGATCGTGTCGACGTCGAAGTCGCGCGTCTTGACGAGCGACTTGGCGAAGACCGCCTTGGCCTCGTCCGCCGTCAGCCCGAGCGCGGTCTCGACCACCGTCTCGCGCAGCTCCGGGTCGCTCTTGACGGCGAGGTGCACACTGTCGGGCACGCTCTGCGCGACCTGCCAGACGATCTCCTCGAGCTCTTCGCGCTCGGGCAGGTCGTAGTCGACGACGGCCAGCTCCTTCTCGACCTCGGCCGGCGCCCCGTACGTCGCGCTCAAGAGCACGATGTGCAGGTTGTAGTCGCTCTCCTTGAAGAGGCGCGCGCAGTCACGCAGCTTCCTGACGACCGACGGGTCCTTCATGAAGGGGTGGAAGTCCCGCATGATCACGATCGCGTCGTCCTCGAACTTGGTGATGAAGTCGAGCGCGCGCAGCGGATCGCGGATGTCGCTGTAGCTCGAGCCGCCGTCGAGCGACTCGAAGCCGTTGGTGATCGACCACGCCATCACCTTGCGCTGCCGCCGCCCGCCGATCTCCTTGATCGCGCGCTCGACCCGCTCCTCCTCGGGGGACACGACGTAGATCAGCCCGTAACGCGCCTGGATGAGGTACTCGAGCTCACGCTTGCTCGGGATCTTCTCGGATGCCATCGGTTGGTTCCTTGTCTCGTAGATACCTTGTGCTCTGATCCGCGAACTGCAGGCCGCTCAAAATGGCCCAGATCCTAGGCGGGAGGGAGCGAGCGCGGAGGCGACCTTACGGTCGCCGCACAAGCGAGCGACCGAGCAACGACGGAGATGGGTCATTTTCAGCGGCCTGCTATCCTTTCTCGATCGCGCCGCGCAAGCCCTTGAGCTCCTTGCGCATGTCTTCGGCGTCACCCTCGATGCTGTTGAGCGTCTGCCCGATGCCGTCGATGGCGTCCCGGATCGCCTTGGTGTCACCCTTGGCGCCCTCGATGTCCTCGCCGTAGGTCTTGAGCACCCCGAGGTTCGACATCCACGACCGGTAGAGGTCCATGATGTTGTCGAGCGCATCGAGCGCGCCGTCCTTGTCGAAGCTCACCGCCGCCGCGGCCGCCGCCGGCGGAGGCGCCTTGGCCGCGCGCTCGGCCTCGTCCTTCCACTTCTCCGCCTCGCCCTTGGCGCGCCTGAGGTCGAGCGAGAGGTCGCCGATCTTGTCCTCGAGCTGGGCGATCTGCTTCTTGAGCGCCGCGTCGTCGCCGCCGCCGCCCGAGCCGGCCTCCGCCGCCGCCGCGGCCGCCGCCTTGGCCTCCTTCTTGGCCTTGGCGACCTCCTCCTCGAGCTCCTCGATCTTCGCTTCGAGCGCGGTCACCTTGCGCCGCGCCGAGGCGAGCTCGGCGTCGCTCTGCCCCTTGCTCGACGCGGTCGCCTCCGACTCCTCCAGCTTGTCCTCGAGCTGCTGGTTCTTCTTGCGCAGGGTCGAGATCTCCGCCTCGAGCTTCGCCTTCACCTCGGGGGAGAAGGACTGGAGCTTGTCCTGCAACCGCTCGGCCTCCTCGCGCGCCGCGTCGATGTCGGCCTGCAGCCGCGAGATCTCGCGGTCCTTGCGCTTGACCTCCGGGTGGTTGGCGATGTCCTTGCTCTCGGCCTGCTTCTCCATCGCGTCGGCGAGGTCGCCCTTGACGCTCTTGAGCTCCTGCTCGACCTTGGCGAGCTTCTCGCGCAGGTCGTTGGTCTCCTTGTCCTTGGCGAAGTACTTCTCCATCATCTCGGTCTTCGCCTGCTGCAGATCCTTGACGCCGGTGCCGAGCTTGAGGTCGTAGATCTCCTTGTCGCGCTCCTCGATCTCGATCTGCAAGCTCTTGATGTGATTCTCTTTTTCGTGAATCACCTCGCGCAGGAGCGCGAGCTCACGCTCGAGCTTGCGCGTCTCGGTGTTCTCGAAGTTCATCGAGTTCTGCACCGACTCGAGCTCTTCACGCGCGTTGCGCAGGTCGAACTCCATCATGTCGAGCTCGCGCTGCAGCTCGTCGATGCGCCGATCCTTCTGCACGACCTTGCTCTTGAGCTCGGTCAGCGTCTCGGCCGTCTCCTCCTTGGAGGCCTCGAACTGCTTCAACTGCGACTCGAGCTCGGCGACCTCCTTCTCGAAGGAGTCGATCGACTCCTCGTGCTCCTTGATCTCGTCGCGCGCGCGCTCGAGCAGGTCCTGCACGTGGTCGGTCTGCTCGCGCGCCTTGTCGTAGCGGTCCTGCCACTCGCGCAGGTCCTCGTCGTGGCGCGAGTCGCGCGCCTCGAGATCCTCGATGCGCCGGAGCGCCTCGTCGTACTTCGACTTCTGCTCGCGCAGCTGATCCTCGAGCTTGTTGGCGCGATCCTGGGCGGCGCGCAGCTCGGCCGGGTCGACGCCGACCGGCACGACCTTCTTCTCCGGGGCCGAGCGCCGCATGTCGTCGGCGTCGGCGGCGGCACCTCGCCGTGGCGGCGGCGCGGGCTCGGGCTCGGGCGCGGCGCGCGAGCGTCGCGAAGGCGCCGGCTCGGGCTCGGGCTCCGGCGCGGGCGCCCGGCTGCGCGAAGGCGCCGCCTCACCGCGCATCGACGCCATCTGACGGGCGCGCCGCTCGGCCGCGCTCTCGACCGCCGGCTCGGGCTCGGGCGCCGGCGCCGCGGACGGACGGCGGCGGCGACCGCTCGGCTCGGGCTCGGGCTCCGGCTCCGGCTCGGGCGGCGGGGGCGCGGCGGAGGGTCGCGAGCGCCGCGACGGCCGACCTCCGTCGTCCTCGGGCATCATCGTGCCGACGTCGGGCTCCGGCTCGGGCGCGCGCGCGCGGCGACCGCCTCCCGAGCGCGCCGGATCCGGCACCGTCTCGACGCGCACCGAGAAGTCGCCGAACCGGATGACGTCGCCTTCCTGGATGTAGGTGACCTCAATCTGGTCGCCGTTGAGGAAGGTGTGGTTCGAGCTGCCGACGTCGCGCACGCACCAGTTGCCGTCGTCCGCCTCGTAGAACTCGGCATGCGCCCGGCTCACCGAGGCGTGGCGGATGCGGACCGGCGAGTCCGCGCCGCGCCCGACGCCGAAGACCTGGCCCGGCTCGAGCGGGTGGACGACCTTTTCCCCTGCTTCGTTCTTGTACGTGACCGCTAACACGATTCGTCCAGTGTCGAGTTGCTACGTGACCCCACGCGGATCGCCCGCGACGGCTGGAGGAGTCTAAGGCGAGAGCGCCCGCGTTGTACAGACCACCGGAGCATGGTTGTTTACGGGTCGCGGCATGCTAGACTGCCGCGCGCGCCCCGCCGCATGGGAGCGCGAGGAAGGCATCGGGATGAGCGAGAATCTGGTCAAGTCCGCGGTCGAAGTGGCGGCGCGCATGCAGGAAGGCACCCTCCAGGGCGTGCTGGTCTCGGAGGTCGACCTCTCGCGCCAGGGGCTCTCCGGCGCACACGCCGCCGACGCCACCTTCCGCCGCATCGCCTTGCACGACGCCGACGCGACGCGGGCGATCTTCTCGCGCAGCAAGTTCGCCGAGGCGAGCTGTCGCAAGGCGCGCTTCGATCACAGCATCTTCCGGGGTACAAGCTTCTTCAACTGCGAGCTCATCGAGACCCGCTTCGCCGACGCGATGCTCTCGGGCACGAGCTTCTTCTCCTCGCGGCTGGGCAACGCCGACTTCGCCGGCAGCCGCATGCAGAGCTGCACCTTCAACTCGTGCGAGCTCTTCGGCGCCAAGTTCCCGCGGAGCCTGATCATCAATTCGAAGTTCGAGGCCCAGGAGCGCGGCAACGTCACCCTCGACCGCGCCGACTTCTCCAACGCCGTGCTGATCGACTGCGACCTGATGGGGGCCAACCTCTTCGGTGCGAGCTTCAAGAACGCGCTCCTCATCAAGGTCGATCTGCGCCACGCCAACATCGCGCAGGCCGACTTCGAGGGCGCGCGCCTGGTCGACGTGCAGATCGACATGACCCTCTTCGAGGCCGCCGAGCGCCGCATGATCGAGCGCGCCAAGCTCGACGATCCGTGGCGCAACCACGGCTTCATGAAGGAGATCCTCGAGCCGTACAGCGGCGAGGAGCTCGGCGCCATGCTCGAGTACCTGCTCAGGACCTACGTCATCGAGAGCGCCGAGCCGCAGAGCGACGCCGACAGCTTCGTCGGCCTCCTGCAGAGCGTGAAGGCCCGCCACGACTTCCCCGAGCTCGAGCACATGCGCATCCGCAACGGCGTCGTGCAGGTGCGCCACGGCATCGGCTGGTACGAGCTCGGCGCCCCGATCGAGGGCCTCGAGGCGAGCGACGACGACGAGGCCCCGTCGCCACCGCCCCGCCCGCGCGCGGCCGCCGAGAAGTCCGCGTCCCCCGCGCCCGAGGCGGCCACGCCGCGACGCGAGCGCCCGCTCATCGACGACGAGCCGCGCGCCGCCAAGAAGGAGCAGGGGCCGCCGCCGAAGGTCTCGACCTCCAAGCGCTTCCGCAAGCTGGAGATGGACTGAGGCCGAGCGAGACCCGTCATGACGGGCGCGACCGGACCAGCGGCGCCGAGCGGCGATGAGCGCCGACGGATGGGCTGGCTCCTCGCCGGCGTCTTCGCGCTGGCCGCGGCGCTTCGGCTCTACGGGATCACCGCCGAGTGCCTGTGGCTCGACGAGGGGTTCACGCTCGACAAGGTGAGCCGCACCTTCGGCGAGATGCTGGCGGCGACCGCGCGCGACGTGCACATGCCGCTGCACGACATCATCGTGTGGCCGTTCTTGCAGCTCTTCGGCGAGAGCGAATGGGTGCTGCGCCTGCCGTCGCTGGTCTTCAACCTGCTGACCTTGTGGTTCGCGGGTCGCATCGCGCTCCTCCTCTTCGGCGAGCGCGCGCGCCTCTTCACCGTCGCGCTCCTCGCCATCTCGCCGCTGCACATCATCTACGCCCAGGAGGGCCGGCCCTATGCGCTCTTCGCGCTCACCGCCGCCTGGTCGATGTACCGCCTCATCCTCTTCCTGCGCGCGCAGAACCTGCGCAACGCCGTCGCCTGGTGCGTGGTCACGGTGCTCCTCCTCTACTCGCACTACTACGCCGCGTTCATCGTCACGGCGGCCAACGGCTTCGTCATCACCTGGTGGCTGAGCGCGCGCCGCGTCCGGCGCGACGTCCCCACGGGCGTACCGCCCGCCTCGCGCCCCACCGACGAGGCCCGCCCGCCGTCGATGCGCTGGTGGTTCACCATGCAGGCGGTGACGGCGCTTTGCGTGCTTCCCTGGGTGCCCTTCGTGCTGAAGAGCGTCTCAAAGGTACAGGGCGCCTTCTGGATCCCACGGCCGAACCTGGAGCTCCTCTACAAGCTCGCGGGGTACTACGGCGCTTTCGCGGCGCCTCTCCTGGCGGGCCTCGCGGTCTACGCCTGGGTGCGATGGAGACGACGGCCCGCGCCCCGGAGCCCCGAGCACGCCCAGGTGGCTCCCGACGAGCCCGGGGCGATCCCCCGACCCGCGCGCGTCATGCTCCTGGCCTGGTGGCTCCTCCTGCCGATGCTCCTGCCCATCGCCCTGTCATTCGTGGTGCAGCCGTTGTTCCACCACCGCTTCACCCTGGGCTCGTCGACGGCGCTCTACATCCTGGCGGGCGGCGCGCTCGCGCTCCTCCTGCCGACGATCGCGCGCCGCCAACTGCGCGTCGCCCTCGTGGTGCTGCTCATCGGCCTGCACGTACCGGCGCTCGCGTGGCGCTGGCGCTTCGAGCGCAAGCCCGAGTGGCGCGACCTCGTCGCGCTCTTGGAGACGCGGGGACCCACGGACCAGCTCGTGCTCGCGCCCGGCGAGGAGCGCTTCGCCTTCATGTACTACGTCCGGGAGGCGGGGCTCACGCTCGAGCCGACGCGTGTCGCCGATGTGATGCCGGGCGCACCGGGGCGAGCGGCCACGACCACCGTCTGGGTCGCGCAGAACCTCTTCGACCGGCGCGGGGGCGACGAGCGCCGCATCGCGGAGCACGTCGTGCCGGGGCGCACGCTGACCTTCGAGGTCAAATACCCGCGCCTGCACATCCAACGCTGGGAGCCCGCGAACTGAAGGGCATCGGGCACGACCCCGTTCTTGAACGAGCCCACGACGGGGCGCCGCCACCACACAACGTCGAGAGGTTGTCGAAAACCGAGTTCGCCAGCGAGACTCGCGCGGGCAAGGCGCGAGCGCCGGGAGGGAGGAGGCGTACTCAAGTACGCCGCACGACCGACCAAGCGAAGCAACGCCGCCCCCGCGAGTCGTAGCGGCGAACTAGCGGTCGTCGAGCATGGAGTCGTCGACCACGACCGACCCCTCGTCCTCGTCATCGACGATGATCGAAGGCAGCTCCTCGGTGGGCTGCAGGCGGCGGCGCATCTCGGCAGGCTGCGGGCGCGCGGCGGGCTGCGGGCGAGGCGCGGGCTTGGTCGGTGCGGCGTGCACCTCCTCCTCCTCGTCCTCGTCGTCGTCCCAGGCGAAGACCGGCGAGTGCGGCGCGGTCGTCTCCTCGGACGGATCGCTGATGTCCTTGAAGTTGCCCATGACGCGCGGCGCGTCGTCGTCGGCGTCCTCGTCGTGCGCGTGCTCGTCCTCGTAGTCGCCCTCGAGCGCCTGCTCGTCCTCGTAGTCGCCCTCGTCCGCCTGCGCCTCGTCGTCCTCGTAGCGCGAGAGCCCGGGCTCGGTGACGTAGCGATGGGTCTCGACGATCTCCTGCTCTTCGTACATGTAGGCGTCGTCGACGCCCGTGTCCTCGGGATCGTCGTCGACGCGCACCAGGACCGCGGTGATGTTGTCCTTGCCGCCGCGATCGTTGGCCATGCGCACGAGGATCTGCACCGCCTCCTCGAGGTCGTCGTAGTTGGCCTCGATGACGTTCTCGATGCTCCAGTCGTCGACCATGTCCGACAGGCCGTCGGAGCAGAGCACGTAGACGTCGCCCGGCACCCGATCCTGGATCGAGGTCTCGGGCCGCACGTAGTCCTTTAGGCCGATCGCGCGCACGATCACGTTGCCGTGCTTGAAGTTGTCGATCTCGTCCTGGCTCTGGAGCTCGCCGAGATCGATCTTGTGATTGAGCAGCGAGTGGTCGCGGGTGACCTGCTCGAGCCGCCCGTCGCGGAAGCGATAGATGCGCGAGTCGCCGACGTGGGCGAGCACGAGCTTGTCCTCCCACTCCGTCACGGCGACGACGGTCGTGCCCATGCCCTCGAGACGCGAGTCGCGCATGCCGGCGACGTAGACCTTGTCGTTGGCGTGCTGGATCGCGTTGGAGACCAGGAGCTCGCCCTCGCTGGCGCCCGGCTCGCCCTGGTAGGGCAGCGAGCGATCGCCGTCGAAGCGGTTCTGGAAGAAGGCGTGGATCTCCTCGGTGGTCATCGCGCTGGCGACCTCGCCCGACGCGTGCCCGCCCATGCCATCACACACGACGTAGATGCCGAGGTCGGGATCGACGACGAACGCGTCTTCGTTCTCGGTCCGCTTGCGACCGACGTCCGTGAGCCCCGCCCAAGTGAGCTTGCGCATGACCAACAACCCCGCCCTGCCTCAGAGATCGGGGACGGCGTCGCCGCCGCCCTCGTCGCCCATCACCGCGCGCACCGAGTAGGCCGTCTTGGCGCCGTCCTTGTGCACGATGCGCACGAAGAACTGCCCGCCCGCAGCGGCCTTGACCGGGACCTTGACCTCGTCGGCGCCCGCCTTGCGCGTGCCGTCACCGAGCGACTGACCATGCTTGTCGTACACGCCGACGTGCACGACCGCGCTCTTCTTGTCCGCCTTGAGCTCGATCTGGAGCTTGCCGGCGCCGTCCACGCTCACGACCTTCCAGTCGGTCGCGTCGCCGTTGTCGAGGTCGAGCTGGCCCGTCACCCACTCGTCGAGCGGCATCGGCTGCGACTCGTTGCGGTAGGCGTCGCCGCCGGAGTTCTCGTCGGGGTGGCCGCCGCACGCGCCGAGCGCGAGCGTGACCGAGATCGCCCACACGCCTCCCCACGAGGTCAGCGGGCGTGAGCACCATTGTCTGAGTCCGAACATTCTCACCGCCAGGTCGACAGCCTGATGAAGTGGAGAACGAAGCTAGCATCCAGCGCGCGCAGGCGTCAAGCCTGGACCGGGGGAGATTGTCCAGCAAGATCAGCGCATTACGAAGCAAGGCCGCACGCACGCGCGCGCCGCGCGAGCCCGTGGCAGGCGGCCGAGCCTGCTCGGAGCCAAGAAAAAGGCCGCGCGCTCAACGAGCGGCGGCCTCGGCGTCTCGTGGTCGGGGCGACTGGATTTGAACCAGCGACCCCTTGCTCCCGAAGCAAGTGCGCTACCAGGCTGCGCTACGCCCCGACATCGACGCGACGCGGTGTGTAGTGGACGGGCTCGCCGCTGTCAATTCGAAATTGGAGCAGGCACGCCGTGGGTTCAGGGCGCGCAGGCGGCGCGCATCGCGGCGATGGTCTCCGCGCGCGCCGCGCCCGGCGGGCGGGACAGGATCGCCGAGCCGGCGACGAAGACCTCCGCCCCGGCGCGCCACGCGGAGCCGATCGTGTCGGGCGCGATGCCGCCATCGATCTCGACGCGCGTGGTGAGGCCGCGCCGGGCGATCGCCTCGGCGATGCGCTCGATCTTGCCGAGCACGCGCGGGATGAAGCGCTGCCCGCCGAAGCCCGGGTTGACCGACATCACCAGGACGTGGTGGCAGTCCTCGAGCACGTAGTCGATCACGCTCTCGGGCGTCGAGGGGTTCAACACGACGCCGGGCTCGGCGCCGGCCTGGCGGATCTGCTGGAGCGTGCGGTGCAGGTGCGGCGCGGTCTCGACGTGCACGGTCAGCCATGCGGCGCCGGCCTCGACGTAGCGCTCGATCCAGCGCTCGGGCGTCTCGATCATGAGGTGCACGTCGAGCGGGCGGCGGGCGACCGCGGCGATCTGCGCGATGATCGGCGGGCCGAAGGTGAGGTTGGGCACGAAGTGGCCGTCCATCACGTCGACGTGCAGGAGATCGGCGCCGGCGTCCTCGACGTCGCGCACCTCGTCGCCGAGGCGCAGGAAGTCCGCCGAGAGCAGAGACGGCGCGATGAGCGGCGCGCGCGCGCGGGCGGAGGCGTCGCTCATCGACGCATCAGGCGGCCGTCGAGGGTGATGGTGAGGCTCTTGCTGTTGATGAAGCGCAAGACCTCCGGATCGGGCGGGGGCAGGCGGCGCTGGCCGCCCTCGCGCGGCACGAACTGCTTGATCGCTGCGATGGCGGCGTCGTCGAAGGAGCGGTCGTTGCTCTTGGAGATGACGCGGAAGTCCTCGATGGCGCCGTCGAAGCTCATGCGCGTGACCTGTACGCGCACCTGGAGCTTCTTCAGGGTCTGGTCGTCGATGAACGGCGGCGTGCGGAAGACTTTGGAGATCTCGCGCGAGACCTTGACCGAGTAGGTCGAGCCGAGGCGGAGCTCGGTGCCCTGGCCGCCGATCTCGCCCTCCTTGAAGCCGGTGAGCCGCGAGAGGTCCTTCGGGCGCGCGCGCGGGTCCGGCTCCTCGTCGGAGAGCAGGTCCTTGAGGGTGTCCTTGTTCTTCGGGTCCTTGAGCGCGTCCTTGCGCTCGAAGTCCTTGAAGAGCTTGTCGAGCTTGGAGGGATCGCCCTCGAGGTTGACGCCGTCCTCGACGAACTCGGGGCGCTCGAAGGTCTCGATCTCGGGGAGGCGACGGCGATCGGGGTCGACCGCGCCGAGCGCGGGGATCATCGCCGCCTCCAGGATCTCGGGCGCCTCGATGGGCGCCTCCTCGTGGGGGCGGCGCTTCTGCTCCTGCTCCATCTGGCGGCAGCGCAGCCTGCCGCAGAGGAGCGGCGCCTCGCGGAAGGTGCGCGTGGAGGCCGAGCCCAGGCGCGCCTGGATCGTGAGGTCCTGCGACTCGCGATAGACGACGTAGCCGAGCGCCAGCGCCGCGTGCACGAGCACCGTCACCAACGCACCGATCCCGATCGCCAGGGCCTTGCCGTTCATCGTCGCGCCTCCGCGTAGGACGAGCATACGCGCGAGCGCGCGAAGCGATCTTGATGCGGGGCGCGGCGGGAGGCGTCGGTCATCGAGGGCAGTCTTGCATGGCGCGGCGTCACGGCACAGGTGGCGGCGTCTTTTCGACCTCGGCCTCGCCGAGGATGTCCGCCTCGGCGACGAGGCCGAACTTGGTCACGCCCGCCTGGCGCACCGCCGCCATGATGCGCAGTACCTGGCCGTAGTGGAGGCTGCGCGAGGCGAGCACGTAGAGCTCCTTGTCCTCCTGCAGCTTCTTGTTGTCGACGAGCTTCTCGCCGAGCGCCTTCAGGCAGGGCTCGAGCGCGGCCTGCTCGCCGGCGGTGTCCTTGGGATCACGCTCCTTGCCGAGGTAGCGCGCCATGTCGGGCGAGACCTTGAGGCAGTCGACGAGCGTCGTGCGATCGATCGAGAACTTGAGCTTCTCGTCGACCTCGAGCTTGAGCTTCTTGACCTCGTGCAGCTTGACCGGCTCGGAGTCGACCTTGGGGAGATCGATCGGGACCTGGGTGTGCTTCTTGATCGCCTCGAGCTCGGCGATCGCCGCCTCGGCCTCGGCGAGCTTGTCCTCGGCCATCTCCTGGGCCTTCTGCCGCTCGGACTGCATCTCGACCGTCTGCACGCCGGCGGCGACCATGAAGATGATGAGCAGCACGAGCATCACGTCGACCATCGGGGTGACGTTGATCTCCGAGAGCACGGTGCGGCTCTTCTTGCCCTTCCTGGCCGGCTCTTTGGGGGACGACATGCCCATCGTCGGGGACTCTCCGCGCGCGTGTCAGAACGAGAGAACGCCGCTCAGCTGAAGAAATGCCGGCGCAGGATGTTGAGGTAGTCGGTCGAGAAGTCGTCGAGGTGGATCTCGAGCTGCTTCATGCGGCCGACGAGGAAGTTGTAGGCCATGACCGAGGGGATCGCGGCGAGGAGGCCGATCGCGGTCGCGACGAGCGCCTCGGCGATGTGCGGGGTCACCGTCTGCAGGATCGGCAGGTTGGGATCGATGTCGCCGAAGGCGTTCATGATGCCCCAGACCGTGCCGAAGAGGCCGATGAAGGGCGCGGCCGAGCCGACGGTGGCGAGGAAGGAGACCATGCGCTCGAGGCGCGACGTGGCGAGCTGCGCGGCCTGGGTGAGCGAGCGCTCGATGTTCTCGAAGGCCTCGGACGCGGACTCGGGCGCGGCCGCCGGGCCGTCGCCGCGCGGGCGGGCGGAGCGTCCCTCGCGCTCGCGCAGGATGAGGTCGAGCTCCTCGTAGCCGGCGCGGAACATGTCGCGCGCGGGCGAGGCGGGCATCGCCTGCGAGACCTGGTAGAGCTCGGCCAGGCGGGTGGCCGAGCGGAAGGTCTGGATGAAGCGGCGCGTGTTGGTGATGGCGCGCGCGATGGCGACGGTCTTGAGACCGATGATGAACCAGCAGGCGACCGAGAGCGCGATGAGCACGATCAGGACCGCGAGCACCATGCCCTTGGACTCGAGCACCTGGCCGAAGACGTCGAGCTTGGTGTCCGGCTGCGCGGCGAGGAAGACGAGCGGATGAAACGCCATCGGGGCGGATCCTTGTGTCCTGTGTGTGGCGAGGCGGCGCGCGCGGCTGCGGGTCATCGAAACGCGACGCGACGTTCGCGGTCCGAGGCGGTAGCACGCACCGGGCGACACTGTCAAAAGGGGATGGCCGCGGCCGGGCGGCCGATCAGAAGGCCGGCGCACCCTCGCGCACGAGCAGGTAGCCGCGGTTGTGCGCGCGGTCGCGGGTGCGCATGGCGGCGAGGAGGCGCGTGGCCGGGACCCAGGCCCAGGTCTTGCCGCGGTTGGGGTTGACGTCGAGCACGAGGAAGGAGTCGGAGACCTCGTCGTAGGCGCCGAGCGGGGAGATGTGGCCGCCGCCCTCCTGGCCGAGCGGCACGCGCAGGTAGTTGACGACGACGTAGTCGCCGGGGCGGGCGAGGTTGGCGAGGATCTCGGCGCGCGCGGCGGCGTCGTCGAGGGACTCGTCGAGCACGCGGAGCTCGGAGGCGAGGCCGAGCGCGCCGAAGATCGCGTGCAGCTGGCCGAGCTGCATGCCGGGATCGGGCTGGGCGTCGGGGCCGGCGGGCGCGCCGTAGAAGGCGTCTTCGGTCTTGACGGCGCTCACGCGCGGGTCGGCGAAGAAGGCGCGCTGGGTGTAGCGTTTGAAGAAGGGATCGAAGCGCGGGGGGATCTTGTCGTGGTAGCGCTCGGGGATCGTCGACCTGTCGACCGGCAGGGCGTCGGGCGCGTGCGCGCGCAGGGTGTTGAGCACGACGACCGCGGTCGCCGGACCGCACATGCCGGCGTGGATCTGCCCCTCGAAGTGGTTGGCGAGCGGGAAGAAGTCGACGGCGTGGCGCGAGCGGGCGAGGCGCTGGGCCGACTCGGGCGCGGTGAAGGGCACGAGCGCGTCCGGATCGGCGGGCGGAGCCGGCGCGGGAGCGGGTGACGGATCGGGGGTCGAGGCGCACGCGCCGAGGAGCAGGCCGAGGGCCAGGGCCGAGAAAAAGTGCTGCATGCCCACTACTTAGCGCGAGCGGCGGGCACGGGCAAGGGCAGCCCCGCGCCCGCCGAGGCGGGCCGCGAGGCCGTGAGGGGAACGGGTCAGAAGGACCAGTTCGGGCAGGTGCCGCCGACGGTGTCGTTGCCGGTGGCGCCGCTGTAGCCGGTCGGGGGCGTCGTCGTCAGGCTCTGGTAGAGCGCGAGGGCGTCGCAGTTCGAGAGGTTGATGTTGTAGTCGATGTCGAAGACGTCGGTGACCGCGGTGAGCGAAGTGAGGCCGAGCGAGGTGAGGTTCTCGTTGCCGCGCACGCGCAGGGTGCCGACGCTCTGGAGCGTCGCGAAGGTCGAGAGCGAGGTCCAGGTCTGGCCGTAGGGCGAGGAGCTGCCGCCGGTGGCGATCTGGAGGTCGAGCGCGATCGAGGTGAGCTGGTCGAAGTCGAGCGCCGCGGGGTCGAGGAAGGGCGAGAGGTAGACGCCGCCGGCGACGGTCTCGAGCGCGGGGAACGCGAGCGAGGAGGTCGCGGTGGCGTTGTAGAGGAAGATGTCGGCACCCATGTTGACGAGGGCGGGGAAGGCGATCTGGAGGTTGTCGCCGGTGTTGGTCAACGTGTCGGCCTGGAGGATCGTGCCGACCGAGGTCAGCGACGAGAAGTTCAGGGTCAGGTCGTCGCCGTAGATGTCCATCGTGCCGCCGATGGTCGTCAGCGCCGGCACGCTGATGATCGAGTCCTCGCCGGTGCCGTAGAACTGCACGGCGTTGGTGACGGTGGTCAGCACCGGGAAGTGCGCGACGTCCCAGGACGAGGTCGGCACGAAGAGCGCGCCGCCGACGAGCTGCAGGCTCGCCCAGTTCATGGCGGGCAGCGGCCCGTTGATCGGATCGGGGGAGATGTCGAGGCCGGCGGTGACCTCGGTGATGCACTCGTAGTCGCTCGGAAGGTCGGCGGGGCCGTCGATCGTGAGGCTCGCCACGACGTACGGCAGCGGCGCGCCGGTGCAGACGCCGGCGGTGCAGACACCGCTGCAGCAGTCGGTCGCGGCGAGGCAGGGGTCGCAGGCGAGCGGGTCGGCGTCCTCGTCGATGATGCCGTCGCAGTCGTCGTCGATCGCGTTGCAGGTGTCGTCGTCGGTGTCGACGGCGACGCACGAGCTGCGCAGCGCGAAGGTCGTCGTGATGACCGAGCCGACGGGCTCGGTGAGGGTGAGGCCGCACTGGGTGGTGTCGGCGTGCGAGGTGGACGAGAGGGTGAGGCAGAGCGGGGTCATGACCGGCACGTGGTCGACGATCACGTGGCCGTTCGCGTCGCTCGTGCCCTGCCAGGGCGGCAGCACGTGGAGGAGGTTGGCGCCGGGGGCGGTGTCGGGCACGAGGGTGACGGTGGCGCCGGGGATCGCCTCGCCGGGGTCGACCACGCCGTCTAGGTCGAGGTCTTCGTAGACGATGGCGTCGATGGTGACGTGGTCCGGCTCGAAGGTGGGCTCGCAATCGGTGACGGTGATCTGGCTCGTCGGCTCGTCGAAGTCGATCTCGGTCGAGAAGGCCTGCGGGGTGTCGAAGGGCGTGTAGGTCGCGGGGAAGGCCGCGCTGCCGACCGGGTGGGTCGTGCAGGCGAAGCCGGCGGCGTCGGCGGCGATGAAGGGCAGCGCGTCGACGGCGAGCACGGGGTAGGTGGTGTCGTCGGGGGTGGTGCAGCCGTCGAGGGGGCCGTCCGAGGCGGAGGTGCGGAACGAGAGCGTGCAGCCGGCGGCGTAGGCGGCGGGGTCGAGCGCGTCGAAGTCGATGCCGAAGGCGAGGTTGAAGTAGATCTTGCCGAGGGAGGCGCCGGTCGGGTCCTCGAGCTGCTCCTCGCCGGTGAAGGTCATCGCCTGGGCGATCGGCGCCGGGCCGATGGCGTCATAGAGGTTGCCGGGGCCATCGCCGAGCGGGATCGGCAGCATGAGGTCGCCGCACTGGATCACCATGTCGGTGAAATAGAGGTGGGTGTCGGCGCCGACGCCGCCGGTACAGGCGAGGCCGATGACGGCGCTCGGCAGGCGCTTGCCGGAGACCGGGTGGTGCACGAGGAGGATGTCTTCGCCGTCGGCCTGGCAGTCGACCTTGGCCGAGCAGAAGAGGTCCTCGAAGTTGACGGCGATGTCGAAGAAGCCCTGCTGCGCGTCGCGCATGATCGTGAGGTTGAAGACGACCGGGCGATCGGCGTTCTCGACGCAGAGCACGTCCTGGGTGAGCGGGCCGGCGGCGGTCGGGTTGACGTAGGTGTCGGCGGGGATGGGGCCGTCGGCGTCGTAGAGGGCGAGGAGCTCGAGCTCGACGGTGTTGAGGCCGGCGTCGGCGTCACAGGGCCCGATGTAGGTGATGGCGCCGGCGCCGTCACCGTAGGTCGTCGAGTCGACCTCGACGGTGAAAACCGTGTCGGTGGAGGTGCGCACGGTGATGCGGTAGTCGGCGTTGACGACGGAGCTGAGCGAGAGCGGCGCGACGCTGATCGCGACGCCGGGGCCGGTGGCGGCGGGCGCGGGGGCGTCGGCGCAGGACGGGGCGACGAGGAGGGGGATCGCCAGGGCGGCGAACCAGGCGTGACGGGGGTGGTTCCTCATGACGTTGAGCCTCTGAAGACGCGTGACGCCCCGACCGTGCGAGGACGCGTGAGCGCCCGGCCGGTGGGACGTGAGTCGTGGTGTGACGAGCACGCCGGCCGACGCCGACGTGTTTTCCGCAGGCCTGCCGCAGCAGGTTCGGGGTCTGCATGGCAGAAATGAGCGAGATTCACAATCTACGCCGCCGGGGTGTCCGATGTAGAGGAGACCCGGCGGCGCGGGCGCGATGGCGTCGAGGCGACGGAGCGGAGGGAGGAGGGTATGGCGGTCGGACGCGGGAAGGCGGGGAGGCGCGAGTCGGTCCCGGCGCTGCTCGAGGAGCTGCGCGCGCTCGGCAGCGAGCAGGGCCGCGCGGGCATGGCGCGTTACGGCATCGACGTCGACAACGCCTTCGGGGTGTCGGTCTACGCGCTGCGGAAGATCGCCTCGCGCATCGGCGTCGACCACGACCTGGCGCTGGCGCTGTGGGCGACCGGCAACCACGAGGCGCGCCTGGTCGCGTGCTTCGTCGACGATCCGGCGGCCGTGAGCGAGGACCAGCTCGAAGCGTGGGCGCGCGACTTCGACTCGTGGGACCTGTGCGACCAGGCGACGACCAGCCTCTTCGATCGGACGCCGCACGCGTGGACCAAGGCGGCCGAGTGGGCGGCGCGCGACGCGGCGTGGGTCAAGCGCGGCGGCTTCGCCCTCATGGCCGGGCTCGCGGCTCACGACGAGCGGGCCGATGACGCGGCGTTCGTGCGCCTGTTCCCGCTCATCGAGCGGGGCGCGAGCGACGACCGGAACTTCGTGAAAAAGGCGGTCAACTGGGCGCTGCGCAACATCGGCAAGCGCAACCTCGCGCTCAACGCGGCGAGCATCGCGTGCGCCGAGCGCATCCTCGCGGCGGCCAACGCGCGCGCGGGTGGTGCGCGTGGCGGTGACGCGGGGGCGCGCGCGGCGCGCTGGGTGGCGAGCGATGCCCTGCGCGAGCTGACCTCCGACCAGGTGCGGGAGCGGCTCGCTCGCAAAGGTGCGCGGCGCAAGGCGCGCAGGTCATAGGCTGATCCAGGGTGGGCGACGACCGAGAATCGGTCGCCAGGGGCCGGCCGGCCTTCGCCTCCGCGCGCGCCAGCCTGCGCGTGTGCGGGCGCGCTGGCCGAGCCTTTACAAGGGTGCTGGCGGGGGCTACGCTTGCTCGTCTCGGGTGGCGGTGGGTGCGGTTCCTTGCGATGAGCGCAGCTCCACCCGGGCGATGACGGGGGACTGAGAGGTAGGCGCCAGATGCCCTTCGAGAACATGCTGAAGTCCGTGATGGATCCGTCGATGCGCCGGCTGCTCGACGACAAGGACGCGCACGGCAAGGACATGCTCAAGGGGATGGCCTTCGACGAGGCCGAGGCGGCGCTCGACCCCAACGCGAACAAGAACGCGCCCAAGGAAGGCAAGCCCAAGGACGCCGAGGTGGCCAAGGCGGCGACCAAGGTGGTCGGCAAGGCGGCGGCCAAGGAGCCGGAACAGGCTGCGGCCAAGGTGGCGAAGACCGCGGCCAAGGTCGCGCCGGACCCGAAGACGGCGGCCAAGAGCGCGGCCAAGGCGGCACCGGAGGAGGTCGCGCCCAAGGCGGCGGCCAAGGCGGCGGCCAAGACCGCACCCGATCCGAAGACGGCGGCCAAGACGGCGGCCAAGAGCGCGGCCAAGACCGCGCCCGAGCCGGAGGCGGCAGCCAAGACCGCGGCCAAGAGCGCGGCCAAGGCGGCCCCGGAGGCGCCCAAGGCGGCCGCCAAGACGGCGGCCAAGGCGGCGCCCGAGGAGGCGGCCCCCAAGGCGGCGGCCAAGGCGGCGGCGAAGGTCGCGCCGGATCCGAAGGCGGCTGCGGTGACGGCGGCCAAGGCGGCGGCCAAGAGCGCGCCGGACCCGAAGGCGGCGGCGAAGAGCGCGGCCAAGGCGGCGGCCAAGGCGGCGCCCGAGGAGGCCAAGGCGGCGGCGAAGGAGCGCGCCGACCAGGAGGCCAAGGCCGAGGAGCGTGGCAAGGCGGCCAAGGCGGCGGCCAAGCCGGCCGCGGGCGACGCGAAGAGCGCGGCGAAGGCGGCGGCCAAGGTCGCTCCCAAGGGCGACGCGAAGACGGCGGCCAAGGTGGCGGCCAAGGTCGCGCCGAGCGAGGAGGAGGCGCCCAAGGCGGCCGCGAAGGCGGCGACCAAGGCGGCGCCGGCGGCGGGCAGCGAGAAGGAGGCGGCCAAGGCGGCCGCGAAGGCCGCGGCCAAGACCGCGCCGGACCCGAAGACCGCAGCGAAGAGCGCGGCCAAGACCGCGCCGGAGGAGGAGGCACCGAAGGCGGCCGCCAAGGCGGCGGCCAAGAGCGCTCCCGAGGAGAAGGAGGCGGGCAAGGCCGCGGCCAAGGCGGCCGCCAAGGCCGCGCCCGACGAGGAGGCGGCCGCCAAGACCGCGGCCAAGGCCGCCGCGAAGACCGCACCCGAGGCCGATCCCAAGGCCGCCGCCAAGAGCGCCGCCAAGGCCGCTCCCGAGGAGGCCGCGCCCAAGGCCGCGGCCAAGGCGGCCGCCAAGGCCGCACCCGACGAGAAGGAGGCCGCGAAGAGCGCGGCCAAGGCCGCAGCCAAGACCGCGCCCGACGAGAAGGCCGCTGCCAAGACCGCTGCCAAGGCCGCCGCCAAGACCGCGCCCGAGGCCGATCCCAAGGCCGCCGCCAAGAGCGCTGCCAAGGCCGCTCCCGAGGAGGCCGCCCCCAAGGCCGCCGCCAAGGCCGCAGCCAAGGCCGCGCCTGACGAGAAGGAGGCCGGCAAGGCCGCCGCCAAGGCCGCGGCCAAGACCGCGCCCGACGAGAAGGCGGCAGCCAAGACCGCCGCCAAGGCCGCCGCTTAGACCGCGCCCGAGGCCGACCCCCAGGCCGCCGCCAAGAGCGCCGCCAAGGCCGCGCCCGAGGAGGCCGCGCCCAAGG
>WYBB01000198.1 GCA_011526585.1 Deltaproteobacteria bacterium | reverse complement strand
TCGAGCACCGCTTCGCCCCGCACGACACCCCCGACCGCCACCTGCCCGAGCTCACGCTCGGCCCACGCCCGACGCGCACCGTGGCCGCGCTCGCGCGCACCCTCGGCCAGCCCGCCGCCGACGCCATTGCCGCCCTGCCCCTCGAGACCCCGGCCACGATCCCCTCACCGATCGGACTGCACCACGTGCGCGTCGTCGCCCGCACCCGGCCGCCCACGCCGCCGCTGTCCGCGCTCCGCCCCCAGGCCCTCGAGCACTGGCGCACCGAGCGCCGCGCCGCCCTCCACCGCGCCGCCCTCGACGCCCTACGCCAGCGCTTCGCCATCACCCTCGTCGTCGCTCCACCCGCTCCCGACTCCCGCGAGGCCTCCCGATGAACCCGAATCTGCGCACGCCCCTCCTCGCCTCCGCCGCCCTCGTCGCGGCCCTGCTCGCGCTCTCCCCGGCGCCGGCCCACGCCCACCCGCTCTCGCCGATCCACCTGCGCATCGTCGAGCACGACCTGCACCTCGAGCTCACCCTCACCCACGACGCCGACACGGTCCCGCCGCGCCTCACGCCGCCGCCGCACTGCCGCATCGAGCCGCTCGCGCCGAGCCTCTCGCCGACCACCCACGTCGCGCGCGCGCGCTGGCACTGCCCGCTCGCCGGCCCGCTCGTCGCCGGCGCCGGCCCCGACACCCCACCGCTCGTCGTCGAGATCGTCGGCCGCGGCGACTCGCATGGCACCTCGCGCGTCGCGGTCCTCGACGCCCGCCACCCGGTGCTCGATCTGGGCGCACCCGAGGACGACGCGCTCACGACCTTCGCGTCGTGGCTCTTCATCGGCGCCGCGCACCTCGCCTTCGGCCTCGATCACCTCTTCCTCGTCATCGGCCTCGTGCTCCTCATCGGCCTGAACCGACGCCTCGTCTTCGCGCTCACCGCCTTCACCCTCGGCCACTCGCTCTCGCTCGCGCTCGGCGTGCACGGCCTCGTCGCCCTGCCAGGGCCGCTGGTCGAGAGCGCGGTGGCGCTGACGCTCGTCGCCCTCGCGCTCGAGCTCGCCAGCCCGCGCCCCGACGCGCCTGGCGGTCCGCGCCCGCCGCTCATCGCACGCCTGCCCTGGCTGACCGGCGTCGCGCTCGGTCTCGTGCACGGCCTCGGCTTCGCCGGCGCGCTCGCCGAGCTGACGCTCCCCGACGCCCACGCCGCGCTCGCGCTGGTCGCCTTCAACCTCGGCCTCGAGCTCGCGCAGCTCGCCGTCGTGCTCGCCTGCGCCCTCGTGCTCGCGCTCACCCGCCCGCGCCCGCTCACCATGCGCCGCACCTCCGCGCTCGCCGGTTGGATCATCGGCATCGCCGGCGCCGCGTGGCTCATCGAGCGGGTCACGATGACCTGAAGGCACACCCGGCCATGCACACGATCGCCACTCTCACTTCCGACCTGCGCGCCCTCGATGTGCACCCCGGCGACACCTTGATGGTGCACGCCTCACTCCGCCGCGTCGGCCCCGTCGAAGGTGGCGCGGACGGCCTCATCGACGCGCTCGAGGCCGCCGTCTCCGAGCGCGGCACCTTGATGATGGTGCTCGGCTCGCACGACGACGGCGCGCTCTTCGATCCGCTCCGCACGCCGCCCAGCCACGAGGTCGGCGCCCTGGCCGGTGTCTTCTTGCGCCGGCCGGGCACGCTCGTCACCGACAACCCCGAGGGGCGCTTCGCCGCGCGCGGGCACGACGCCGCGGCGCTCCTCGGCGAGCAGCCCTGGCACGACTACTTCGGCCCCGGCTCGCCGCTCGAGCGCCTGGTCGAGCGCGACGGGCGCGTGCTGCGCCTCGGCGCCGACGACGAGACCACGACGCTCATGCACTACGCCGAGTACCTCGCGCCGCTGCCCGCCAAGCGCCGCGTCGCCCGCGAGCGCCTCGTGCAAGGCCCGAGCGGTCCCGAGCGGCGCGTCATCACCTGCCTCGACGACGAGCACGGCATCGTCGACTGGTCGGGCGAGGACTACTTCGCCGATTGCCTGCGCGCCTACCGCGCCACCGGCCGCATGCGCCAGGGCCGGGTCGGCGACACCCTGGCCGAGCTCATCGAGGCGCGCGACGTCCTGCAGTTTTCCGTCGATTGGATGGGGGCCAACCTCGGGTCATGACCCGCTGGCCTCGCGCCCGGTTTTCAACGTACAACACGCGCGATGCCCACCGTCTCCCTGCCCGATCTCACGCTCGCCTACGATCTCCACGGCGACGACACCACGCGCACGCCCGCGCTCCTCGTCATGGGCTTCGGCCTGCCCGGCCGCGTCTGGCGCTTCGTCGTGCCCGAGCTCGCGCCCGAGCGCCGGGTCGTCACCTTCGACAACCGCGGCGTCGGCCAGAGCGACGCCCCACCCGGCCCCTACCGCATGAGCCAGATGGCCGACGACGCCGTGCGCCTGCTCGACCACCTCGGGATCGAGCGCGTGCACCTCGTCGGCGTCTCGATGGGCGGCATGGTCAGCCAGGAGCTCGCGCTGACGCACCGCGACCGCGTCGCCACCCTGAGCCTCATCGCCACCCACCCCGGCGGCATGCACAACCGCCTGCCGCGCATCGCCGGCCTCTGGCACTTCCTCGGCGCCAACCTCGCGCGCACGCCCGAGCGCCGCCTGCGCGCCGTCGCGCGCCTGCTCTTCCCGCGCGCCTACCGCGAGGCCGCCGGCGACCGCCTCATCGAAATCCTCGCCGAGGACTTCGCCGAGCCGCCCACGAAGCTCGCGCGCCGCGCCCAGCTCGCCGCCGTCTTCCACCACGACACCCGCGCTCGCCTGGCGCGCCTGTCCGACCTGCCGACGCTCATCGTCAAGCCGGAGCGCGACGTGCTCATCCACCCGCGCGCCTCCGAGCTCCTGCACCGCCTCATCCCGAGCTCGCGCATCATGCGCCTGGACGACGCCGGCCACGGCCTCATCCGCCAGAAGGCGCCCGAGCTCGGCGAAGCCCTGCGCGCCCACTTCCGCGCGGGCGAGTGATCACTCGTCGTCGAGCTCACCCCAGGTCTGGGAGACCCAGTCGTCCTCGCTCACTTCGGGCGCCTGCCACGTCTCGCCTTCGACCGCGTCCTCGGCCTCGATCCCGAACGCCTCGGGCGCCACCTCGAGGAGCGCCTCGGCCTCGGCCGCCGCCAACGCCTCCTTCACACGCTCGTCGAGCTCCTCCGGCGCCGCGGTGCGCCGCGTGCGCGCGCGCACGTGCAGCTTGAGCGGCGTGCCCTCGAAGTCCCAGTGCGTGCGGAAGCGGTTGACCAGGAAGCGGCGATAGCTGAAGTGCACGCCCTCGGGATCGTTGCACCAGATGACGAAGCGCGGCGGTCGCACCGCGACCTGCGTCGCGTAGTACATCTTGAGGCGCCGGCCCTTCACGACCGGCGGCTGGTGCACGTGCAGGATCTGGTCGAAGACGCGGTTGAGCTCGCCGGTCGAGACGCGTCGCGAGTAGTTCACGAAGGCCTGGTCGACCAGGTCGAGGATCTTGTGCGTGCGCTGCCCCTTCATCCCGGAGATCGTCAGGATCGGCGCCCACTTCATGAAGCCGAGCTGATCCTGCAGCGCGCGGATCTGCTCGCCGAAGGTGGCGTTGTCCTTCTTGCCGAGGGCGTCCCACTTGTTGAGCAGGATGACGCACGCCTTGCCCTTCTCGACGATGAGCCCGGCGAGGCGCTGGTCCTGCTCGGTCACGCCGTCGGCGGCGTCGAGCAGGAAGAGGCAGACATCGGCGCGATCGATCGCCTTGAAGGTCCTGACGACGCTGATCTTTTCGACCGAGGTCTTGACCCACTTGCGCCGCCGCACCCCCGCCGTATCGATCATCAGGTAGCGCGCCTCGCTCCCGTCCGCGCGCTTGCGCGTGAGAGGCGTGTCGATCGCGTCGCGCGTCGTGCCCGGCACGTTCGACACGATCATGCGCTCCTTGCCGATGAGCCGGTTGAGGAGCGTGCTCTTGCCGACGTTGGGGCGCCCGACGATCGCCACCTTCACCAGGCCCTCGTCCTCGGCCTCGTCGTCGGCGCGCTCGGCCGGCAGCGCCTCGAAGACCGCCTCCATCAGATCGAGCGTGCCGCCTGCGTGCTGCGCCGAGATCGGGAAGAGCGGCCCGATGCCGAGCTCGTAGAACTCGGCGACCAGCGGGTCGTGGCGCGGCCCGTCGATCTTGTTGACCGCCCAGAAAACGGGCTTGTGACCGCGCATCAGCATGCGCGCGATCTCGGCGTCCTGCGGCAGGACCCCCGCCGGCCCGTCGAAGACGCACACGATCGCGTCGGCCTCGTCGATGGCGATCTCCGCCTGCTCGCGCATCTGCTTGAGGAGGGCGTCGTCCGCGCTCGGCTCGATGCCGCCCGTGTCGATCACGATGACGCGCCGGCCGAGGAGATCGGCCTCGCCGTACTGGCGGTCGCGCGTGACGCCGGGCAGGTCCTCGACGATCGCCTGGCGCGACTCGACGAGGCGGTTGAACAAGGTCGACTTGCCGACGTTGGGCCGTCCGACGATGGCGATGACCGGAACTTCGTGGTGCTGGCCCATGGTCGGCGGCTTATGCCCGAGGCTTGCATCGCGGGGCAAGCTCGAATACATCGCCCGTTGCCGTGCCAAGGAGCCCGACCGTGAAGACCATGCACCGCCTGGCCGCCCCGCTCATCCTCGCGGGGGCGATCGCCGGCTGCGCCGACCCGGGTGACGAAGGCACCGTCGGCGACGGCGCAGACACCACCGGCGGATCGAACCTCGGCATCGAGGGCGCGAGCTGCCTGCGCACGCCCGACTGCGCGCCGCCCCTGCAGTGCATCGTCAACGTGTGCCGCGCGGTCGCCGCCAGCGACGCCGGGGTGTCCGACGCCGAGGTCTCCGACGCGCCGGTCGCGTCCGACACCGCGCACAACTTCGACGCCGAGACGATCTTCGACGGCACCGTGCCCGACATCGTGCACGACTACGACGCCGCCGACTGGGAGTTCGTCGAGGACACCGCCGTCGACACCACGCCGGCCTCGAACATCGACGCCGAGCTCTTCGAGGGCTGCGGCGTGCTCGGGATCAGCGAGCACTGGAGCGGCCCGTTCGAGGGGCTCATCGAGTTCCACGTCAGCGACAACCCGCTGACCCCGTCGGACGGCTTCCTGCCGGTCGAGGGCACGCTCGGCTTCGACATCGAGTGCATCGAGACGAAGTTCGTGGTCAAGGGCACGATGGACGGCATCGCGACGATCGAGGGCCAGGGCGGCAGCTTCCCGTTCGTCCTGCAGATCCAGGGCTACTACTCGCCCCAGAACAAGCAGATGCAGGCGAAGATGGTCGACGGCTCGGTCAACATCTACGGCCTGATCGAGGTCTACTTCGAGGGCGACTTCCTCGGGGAGCTGATGGAGGACGGCGAGTTCGACGGCTCCTGGGAGGGCGAGTCGACCGGCACCAACCAGACCTTCATCACCGGCACGGCCGAGGGCGCCGGGATCTGGGGGGCCGCTCCGCTTTGAGCGCGTCCATCCATCGCTCCAACGGTTCTTCGGTGTCCGAGCCCCCGCGCCAACCCCAGCCGCGATCGAGCGCCGCCGGCGTCATCGCGACGCTCATCGCGCTCGGCGTGCTGGTGCCGCTGGTCATGCTCTCGCCGTGGATCCTGTCGACGGTGCTCATCGTGCTCTGCGGGATCTACGTCTCGTTCGAGTTCGCGCTGGTCCAGGTCTCGCAGCGCGAGCTGGAGAAGGACGCCGACGGCGGCGTGAGCGGCGCGAGCACGCTCGTCACGATGAAGCGCGAGATCAACGCGATGCTCGCCGCGTGCCAGTTCGGCATCACGCTGACCAGCCTCGGCCTCACGCTCGCGCTCGAGCCGGCGCTGCACCACCTGCTCGCCGACTCGGGCCTGCCCGCGCTCGCCGACGCCTCGGAGGCGCTGGCGCTCGGTCTCGGCGCCTTCTTCCACGTCACCTTCGGCGAGCTCATCCCCAAGGGGCTCGCGCTGGTTGTACCGCGCAAGGTGCTCTACGCGACCGCACCCTTCATGCGCATCTTCCGCATCGTGGCGGTGCCGTTCATCAAATCGTGCAACGCCATCGCCAACGTCGTCGTCAAGGCGCTGACCGGCAAGAACCCCGACACCGACGCGCACCCCGAGCAGAAGGTCGAGGTCGACGAGGCGCTGCTCATGGCCAACGCGCAAGGGCGCATCGGGCGGCGTCAGCTCCAGATCATGAAGAACGTGCTCGACTTCGCTGACCGCACCGCGCGCGAGGTGATGACGCCCGCGCGCCTGGTCGTCTGCCTCGACACCAAGCGCCCCTGGGACGAGAACTTCCGGCTCGCCGAGGAGCACGGCTTCTCGCGTTTCCCCGTCACCGCCGGCAACCCCCACGACGTCGTCGGCTACGTGCGCCGCGCCGAGATGCTCAAGGCCGAGCTGCAGGGCCGCCGCGAGCTCGAGCGCCTGCTGCGCCCGATCGAGCGCCGCCCCGAGACCGCGCCGCTCATGCTGCTCAACCTCTTCAAGGGCACGCCGATGGTCGCCTGCTACGACGAGCACGACAGCTTCAGCGGGCTCCTCACCGCCGAGGACGTCATCGAGCAGATCGTCGGCGAGGTCTACGACGAGACCGACGACCTGCAGGCCCCCTCGATCGAGCGCCGCGCGGACGGCACCGTCAAGGTCGACGGCGCGCTCCTGCTCGAGCAGGCGGGCGAGGCGCTCGGCCTCGGCGACCTCGACGAGCACCAGGACGTCGACACGATCGGCGGGCTCGTGCTCAAGGCGCTGGCGCGTCAGCCGGCCCGCGGCGACAAGGTCGAGATCGGCGACTGGATCGCGCAGGTCGACGCCGCCCAGGGCTTCCGCATCCTCGCGCTCACCTTCGCGCCACGCCCCAAGCCCGAAGATGGCGGCGCGCCCGCGGAGACCCAGACCGAGGCCTGAGCGTCTCGCGGCCTCAGCCCCCGAGCACGCGGTCGAGGAAGGCGTGCTGATCGGCCCAGGCCGCGCGCGCCAGCGGCGTCCACAAGAACGCGTGGTTGGCACCCGCCGATTCGCCGGCGATGACCAGGCGCGCGGGATCGGCGCCGTGGGCGCGCGCGTTGTCGGCGACCCACAAGGCCGCGCGGCAGGCGTCCTGGGCGCCGGCCGGGAAGCGATGCGCAGGCGCGAGGCGGTAGTTCGGCACGAAGACGACGTGGCCGCGGTGCGCGAACGCCAGCGCCATGCCCCAGTGCGTCTCCTTGGACAGGATGCGGAAGCCGCCGCCGTGCAGATAGAGGATCGGCGCCGCGTCGCCCCGGGCGGTCTTCGGCCGGTAGACATCGATGAGGTGCGCCTTGCCGCCCGGCCCGTAGGCGAGGTCGCGCGTGATCTCGACCCCGTAGCGCGCCGGGTTGGCCCGCGGGTGCAGCGCCGCCAGCCGGCTCAGCCCGCGCAGCCCGACGTCGAGCGCGCGCCCCGAGACCCGCTGGCGGATCTCCGAGAGGCGATCCCGAGCTTCGCGCTTGTCGGCTGGCCGCAACGTCGTCTCCCGCATCAGTCCGCTCTCCCGCTCCGGTCTCGCTCGCACCCTCAGAACGCCACGCCGACGGCGAGCCTCAGCGCGGGCAAGAGCCCGTCCTCGCCGAGCGCGTCCCGCCCGCCGGCGTCGTCCACCTCGTAGGCATACCACGCCGCGCCCGCGCCGAGCGAAAGCTCGAAGACCGACCCGAGGATCCAGGTCCAGCCGACCATCGCGCCGGCCGACCAGCCGAGCCCCGAGCTGCGCTCGGTCCCGTCCTCGGCCTCGACCCAGGCGAGCCCGCCGAAGGCGCCGACCCACGCGCCCGCCGGCGCCTCGCTCCACGGGTAGATCCGCGCGCCGAAGGTCGCGCCCACCGACAGGTAGTCGCCGGAGGACTCGCCGCTGTCGAAGCCGCCGAGCGTCAGCGCCGCGCCCACGTGCACGCCGACGCGGCCGACGCCGCGCTCGTACTCGAGCGCGATGGTGCGCGCGAAGACGACCGCCAGTGGCTCGAGGGTGATCGCGTTGTCCGGCGTCGGCTCTGCGTGCGCCGGCGTGCCCATCGCGATCGCCGGGACGGCCAGGAGCATGCGCGCGAGCGAGCGGGCCGGAGGCATCGTGCTCCCCCTATCACGCCCCCCGACCGACACCAAATGAATGTCGGCGCGGCCAGGGGCGTTGGTGCCGTGGTCACACGGCGAAGTTGCCCGGATCCTCCTTTACGCATAAGACGTTGCCGATGCTCAGGCCCCCCGCCCTCGCGCCCTTCGCGCTCCTCCTCCTCCTCGTCGTCGCGCTCCACCTGAGCCCGCCTGCCGCGCACGCCGCCACGCCCGACGAGCGTGCGCACGAGCTCGGCTGGCTCTGCGTCAACGTCAGCGACGTCGCGGTGAGCCAGGTCTCCGCCTTCAACAAGGACGCGCCGAGCCTCTCGATCTGGGTCCCGAAGGCGCGCTTCCACATCGAGCCGAGCGGCCCCGGCACGGCCGGCCGGATCTGCATCCCGACCGTCGTGCGTCTGGGCGACGGCCCGCTGCCGCCCGAGACCCTCGTCTTCGAGCGCACGGTGATCGCCGGCCAGGTGCACCGCCCCTCGACCGCCGAGCTGGTCGTCACCCCCGAGAGCCCGCACCTGGCCGAGGTCACCATCGAGCTCATCGGCCTCGGCGAGCAGTGGACCCAGCGCGACGGCACCCTCACCTTCCAGTCGCTGCGCCCGGTCACGTTCCCCGAGCGCGTCTCGCGCGGCCTCGTCGGCGATGGCGAGGGCCCCGCGCCGCCCGACGTCTTCGTCGCCATGGCCGCCGCCCAGCGCTTCTCCGAGCCGTGCCGGCCCGCCGAGCTCGCCGAAGCCGCCATCGCCAACTTCGGCAACCTCGACGCGCGCAGCGGCAAGGTCGTCGCGCGCGGCATCGAGCCCTTCCGCCTCGAGGCGGGCACGAAGGTCACGCGCTGCGACGACCTCGCGCTCGACACGATGACGCTCGCCGTCGCCCGCCCGGCCAGCGATCTCCCCGACGAGACCCGCGTCAACTGGTACCTCGTGCCGCGCACGACCGCGCTCCGCCCCCTCGACCCGCCCCCCGACAGCGCCCCGGCCCCCGACGGCGCCCCGCCCCGCGCCTACACCGTGCAGCGCCCGCTCGGCGGCTACCACGTCTGCCGCCAGCCCACCTGGACGACCTCGCTGCTCGCCGACGTGCCGCTCTCCGGTCTGTGGGAGCTCCTGCCGAGCGGCCAGTGGCACCAGAACCTGCCCGGCGATCCCGGCGCCATCGGGCAGCTCGACGGCGGCCAGGGCGCGAGCCTGCTCGATTACCGCGAGACCTGGGCGCTGGTGCGCGTCGAGCTCGACGGGCGGCCGCGCACCCTCGCCGTGCCGGCGTCGTCGGTCGCGATGCCATCGGGCCCCGGCCCTGCCGCCATCGAGCTCGACGGTGGCCTCTGCCCGGTCACGCGCGGCCAGTGGAAGGCGCTCAAGGCCAACGCCCAGGCCTTCAAGGTCTCGCAGGACACGCCCGGCGCCGAGCTCGCCGGCCTCTGGCTCGAGGTCCCGATGGGCACGCACGTGCTCGAGCTCTGCCAGGACGGCGCCCAGGTCGGCGGCAAGACCATGCCCGGCATGCCCGCGTGCGAGCCGATCATCGTCGGCGGCGCCCAGGGCCGCGAGACCGATCGCTTCGTGCTCGTGCGCTACGCCGGCACCTTCCTCGGGATCCGCCAGGCCGATCTGCGCGATCGCACGACCGGCCTCTTCGAGCTTCGCCGCGAGCGCCCCTGGTTTTACCGCGCGGGCGCCGTCATCACCGAGGACGAGCCGAGCTGGGCGCTCACGCTCGGGCCCGGCGCGCGCATCTCCTTCGTGCGCCCCAAGGACCACGGCTGGGTGATTTCGCTCTATCTCCAGCGCCTGCTCGACTCGGGCTGGGGCTTCGAGGGCGGCATCGGCGCGGGCGGCGACGGCTTCTCCACCTTCCTGTCGTTCACCGGCGGGGCCGGCGCGCTCATCCACCGCTTCGAGGACGAGCCGCTCGAGCTGCGCGGCGCCGTGCTCGGCCAGCTCGACGTGCGCGTGTCCGATGGGGGTGGACTCAACTTCGACGTGATCGGCAAGCTGCAGCTCCGCTGGGTCAACGAGATCGCGCCGGTCTCGCTCGAGCTCGGGCTCAACGTGGGCTACGGCGGCACCTTCGGCGACAAGGGCAAGGGCGGCGCGCTCTTCGGCATGCCGATCAACCTGATGGTCGAGCTCGCCCACTTCTGAGAATACGACGCGCCCCCTGCGTGCGCGCTGCTCACTCGCGGTCAACCCAAAGATCCGTTGGGAACTCGCATCGTCGGTCCACCTGGCCTAAGCTCGACGACGAGGACCCCCGTGACCGCCAACCCCGGATCCATCCCGCGCAGCGCGCGCGTCGACGCAGACCACCTGCCGACCCTCTTCGAGGAGGCGGCGGACGCGGTGCGCGCGTCCGAGCCCGGCTTCACCCTGTCGGCGGCCCTCTGGGTCGGCACCCACGGCGACGTCGTGCACCTCGATGGCGCCGGCCAGCGCCTCCTCGATCTCGGGCACAACGCCTGGACCTCGAGCTGGCTCGTCGAGCTCGAGCTCGGCCTCTCGAGCCAGGCCTGGGTCGAGCGTGTGCGGCGCCTCGGCGAGGGCTCGTTCCGCTTCTTCACGCGTCTCTCCAAGAGCAACGGCACGATGATCGAGGTCGAGGTCGCCGCCGCGCTGCGCGAGCTCGCCGGCAAGACCTACGTGCTGCACCTGCTGCGCGACGTGCGCACCGAGCGCTCGCTGCGCTCCGCCAACGAAGAGCTGCAGGCCCGCTTCGATCTCATCGCGCAGGCCGCGGAGTGCGGCCTCTGGCTCTGGGATCTCGCCAGCGGCGAGGTCGAGTACTCGCCGCGCTGGACCGCGCTCATGGGCCTCTCAGAGGCGCGCCTCATCGGCACGATCGACATGTGGCTCGAGCACATCCACCCCGCCGACCGCCCCACGGTCGACGAGGCGCTCGGCTTCCACCTCGACGGCCTCTCGGAGGTCTTCGAGTCCGAGCACCGCGTCGAGCACAAGAGCGGCAACTGGCGCTGGGTCCTGGTGCGCGCCCTGGCCGAGCGCAACGGCGACGGCAACCTCGTGCGCGTCGCCGGCTCGACCACCGACATCACGCACCGCAAGAACGCCGAAGAGCGCTTGCGTTACGAGGCTTTCCACGACCCGCTCACCGGCCTCGCCAACCGCGCCTGGCTCATCCACCGCCTGCAGGACACGCTACAGCACACTCACGCCCACGAGGGCCTCGGCCCGCAGGCCGAGCTGCCGACCCTCGAGGCGCGCGCCGCGCACGAGCACGACTACTTCGCCATCGCGCTCATCGGCGTCGACGGCTTCAAGCTGATCAACGACTCCTTCGGCCCCTCGCTCGGCGACATGCTGCTGCGCGCCATCGCCGCCCGCATCGCCCGCTCGGTGCGCTCCGCCGACACCGTCGCGCGCATCTCCGGCGACGAGTTCTGCGTGCTGCTCGACGGCCTCGAGTCCCCCGAGCAGGTCTCGCTCATCGCCGATCGCATCTCGCGCGAGATCTCCCAGCCCTTCGACCTGCGCGGCTACGCCGTCTACACCTCGGTCTCGTTGGGCATCGTGCCCGGCTCCGAGACCTACGGCGAGCCCGAGGAGGTCCTGCGCGACGCCAACATCGCGCTCGTGCGCGCCAAGAAGATGGGGCGCGCCAAGCGCGTGGTCTTCGACCAGAGCATGCGCGCCGAGACGATCCGCCGCCTGCTCCTCGAGACCGACCTGCGCCGCGCGCTCGAGCGCGCCGAGCTGCGCCTCGACTACCAGCCGGTGATCTCGCTCCAGACCGGCGAGGTGCTCGGCTTCGAGGCGCTCTGCCGCTGGCACCACAACAAGCACGGCCTCATCGGCCCCTCGGAGTTCATCCCGCTCGCCGAGGAGAGCGGCCTCATCGTGCCGATCGGCCGCTGGGCCCTGCAGACCGCGTGCGAGGACGCGCTGGCGTGGTGCCCACGCGCGCACACGCCGTGCCACCAGTGGGTCGCGGTCAACGTCAGCGGCCGCCAGCTCTCCCACCCGAGCTTCGTCGACGAGGTGCGCCACGTGCTGCGCGACACCGGCATGCCGCCCAATCGCCTGCACCTCGAGATCACCGAGAGCGTGCTCATGGAGAACGCCGAGGCCTCGCGCGAGATCCTCGCCGCGCTGCGCGCGACCGGCGTCGGCCTGTCGATCGACGACTTCGGCACCGGCTATTCGTCGCTCGCCTACCTGCGGCGCTTCCCGATCGAGACCCTCAAGATCGATCGCGCCTTCCTCGCCAAGGACGCCGACGCCGAGGACTCGTGGGCGATCATCGAGACCATCCGCTCACTCGCCCGGATCCTCGGGATCGGCGTCGTCGTCGAGGGCGTCGAGACGACCGAGCACGCGTTGCGCCTGCGCGCCATGGGCTGCCAGGCCGCGCAGGGCTACCTCTTCGCGCGCCCGATCGCGGGCGAGGAGGTCGACCGCTACCTCGCGCGCGTCGGCGACCGCGTGAACATCGACAAGCTCCTACCCTCGTAGATCCTATGAAGACCGAGCCGTCCTGGCATCCTCACTCTTCTAACCAGGAGGGTGCCATGCGAACGGTGTTCTGGACGGCTCGGGAGATGGATTCTACTTCGGACGTGAAGGTGATGTACAT
>WYBB01000197.1 GCA_011526585.1 Deltaproteobacteria bacterium | reverse complement strand
GTGTGGGTCCATTTAATTTTTTTGCTACCCCAAACCAAAAAAATTTTTAGATTATCCTTATTTTCACCGCGTGGTTTCAAACCCGCCCCCCCCCCGGGGGCCCGGGGGCGGGGGCCCGGGGCGGGGCCCCCGCAGGTCCTTGAGTGGGTCCGCCCGATGCCGCGTCCGCGCCAGCTGCACCGCTCCTTCTTCGACCGAAGCGTCCACGAGGTGGCGCCCGCCCTGATCGGCGCGACCTTCCTGGTGGACGGTGTCGGCGGCACGGTCGTCGAGGTCGAGGCCTATGACCACGAGGACCCGGCCGCGCACGGATATCGCGGGCGGACGCCGCGCAATGCCGCCATGTTCGGCCCGCCGGGACGGGCCTATGTCTATCGCTCCTATGGCCTCCATTGGTGCGTGAATTTCGTGTGCGGACCGGAAGGCGACGCCTCGGCGGTGCTGATCCGGGCGCTGGCGCCGACGGCGGGGCTCGAGGTCATGCGGAAGCGACGCGGGCTCGAGGACGCGCGCCTGTTCTGCGCGGGGCCCGGGCGGCTGTGCGAGGCGCTCGCGATCACGCGGGCGCATGACGGCCTGGCGCTGGACCGGCCGCCGTTCTGGCTCGGCGCGCCCCAAACGGACGTCGAGATCGTGACGGGACCGCGCATCGGCATCAGCAAGGCGGTCGACCAGCCGTGGCGCTACGGACTGAAAGGATCGCGCTTTCTCAGCAGGCCGTTCGGGCGGGCCCGCCGGACACTCAGCCGAACTCGCTGACCAGCCAGCCGACCACGCCGAGCACCAGGAACGCCGCAAAGCCCATCACGATCATGGCCGTGTAGCCGAAGACCAGCGCCGCCCCGGCCGTCGCGATGGCGACGAGAACGCCCAGGCTCAGGAGGAAGATCAGCACCTTGGACATGGCTCAACCTCGGTCGGTCCCCTGCCTTGGTCGCCCGCCGGCGCCCTCCGGTTCAGAGCCCCCCGTTCAGGCGATCTTGTTGTGGGCGTGGATGTCCTTGATGTCCGTGAAGGTCACGCCGGGCCAGTTCTGCAGGGTGTAGTCCACGTAGAAGGCGGAGCGGAACAGGCAGACCGCGTCCCCGTCCAGGTCCTCGGCGAGCGCCGATCGGTGCGCCGCCATGAACTCGGCGAGGCGCGCCTTGTCGGGACAGTGGATCCAGCGCGCGAGCTGCCATTCGCTCGTCTCGAAGGCGATCGCGATGCCGTATTCGCGGTCGAGCCGGTCGACCAGCACGTCGAGCTGCAGCGGGCCGACCACGCCGACCAGCGGCGGCGAGCCGTCGGTCGGGCGGAACACCTGGACCACGCCCTCCTCGGCCAGCTCCTGCAGCGCCTGGCGCAGCTTCTTCGCCTTCATGGCGTCGCCGAGCCGGACCCGGCGCAGGATCTCGGGCGCGAAGCTCGGCACGCCGACGAAGTTCAGGTCCTCGCCCTCGGTGAGCGTGTCGCCGATGCGCAGCGCGCCGTGGTTGGGGATGCCCACCACGTCGCCCGCAAAGGCCTCCTCGGCGAGCGCGCGGGTCTGGGCGAAGAAGAACTGCGGCGTGTGCAGGCCGATGGTCTTGCCGGTGCGCACGTGCTTGACCTTCATGCCGCGCGTGAGCCGGCCCGAGCACAGGCGCGCGAAGGCGATGCGGTCGCGGTGGTTCGGATCCATGTTGGCCTGGATCTTGAACACGAAGGCGGTCATGCGCTCCTCCGGCGCCTCCACCCGCCGGCGGTCGGCGTCCTGGGCGCGCGGCGGCGGCGCATGGTCGGCGAGCGCGTCGAGCAGGTCGCTGACGCCGAAGTTCTTGAGCGCCGAGCCGAAGAAGACCGGCGTCAGGTGGCCGCCGAGGAAGGCCTGCAGGTCGAAAGCGTTGCAGCCCTCGCGCGCCAGCGCGATCTCCTCGCCGAGCGCCGCCGCGTCGAGATTGGGATTGAGCGCGGCGAGCGCCGCGACCGACATCTCGCGCAAGGGGCCCGTGCGGCCGGCATCGCCGTCGAGCAGGCGCACGCCGCCGGTCGCGAGATCGATGGTGCCGACGAAATCGCGGCCGCGCCCGACCGGCCAGGTGATCGGCGCGGTGTCGAGGGCGAGCGTCTTCTCGATCTCGTCCAGGAGATCGAAGGGATCGCGGCTCTCGCGGTCCATCTTGTTGATGAAGGTGACGATCGGGATGTCGCGCAGGCGGCAGACCTCGAACAGCTTGCGGGTGCGCGCCTCGATGCCCTTGGCGGCATCGATCACCATCACGGCGGCGTCGACCGCGGTGAGCGTCCGGTAGGTGTCCTCGGAGAAGTCCTCGTGGCCGGGCGTGTCGAGCAGGTTGAACACCCGGTCGCGATACTCGAAGGTCATCACCGAGGTGACCACCGAGATGCCGCGCTCGCGCTCGATCGACATCCAGTCCGAGCGGGTGTCGCGGCGGTTCTTCTTCGCCTTCACCTCGCCGGCGAGCTGGATCGCGCCGCCGAACAGCAGCAGCTTCTCGGTGAGCGTGGTCTTGCCCGCGTCGGGATGCGAGATGATCGCGAAGGTGCGCCGGCGCGCCACCTCGTCGGCCAGCGGCGAGCGGACGGCGGCGTCGTTGGCGCGGATCGGGAGAGTCATGGGAGCGATGTGGCAGCGCGCCCCGGCCCGGTCAAGGCCGGGCGAGCGCGTGTCAGAGCCCGGCGAGCCGGTCGAGCGCCTCGCCGATCTTGGCGACGCGGGCCTCGGCGTCCTCCCGCTTCTCGCGCTCGCCCTCGACGACCTCCTCGGGGGCGCGCGCGACGAAGTCCGGATTGGCGAGCTTGGCGTCGACGCGGGCGATGTCGGCCCTCGCGCGGGCGAGCTCCTTTGCGAGGCGCGCGCGCTCGGCCGCGACGTCGATGATCCCGGCGAGCGGCAGGGCCGCGACCTCGCCGCGCACGACGAGCTGCACCGCGCCGACGGGCGCGACCTCGGCGAAGCTCACCTCCGTCAGGCGGGCGAGCCGCTTGATGAACGCGCTCCAGCGGCCGGCGCGCGCCTGTGTCGG
>WYBB01000196.1 GCA_011526585.1 Deltaproteobacteria bacterium | reverse complement strand
GGACGGCTGCGGCCGGCACCAAGCACAAGAGAGCAAGAACTGGCGGCAAGGCGCCGTCGGCTCGGTCGTGATATGCGGACATCTATAAGTGCTACGGATGCGGACTTGTATAGGTGCTACCGACAGTGGGCGCGGGGCGATCGGCGCGATCGGGGGCGGCGGCCGCGGGAGTGCGGCCGCGGTCGCGCGCGTGGGCGAGGGCGGCGGCGAAGCGCGACAGGCGCGGGGAGAGCGAGCCGGGGGCGAGGCGCACGTCGAGGAGCTGGAAGCGGCCGCGGGTCTCGTGGGCGCGTGCGAGGGCGGCGTCGAGCTCGGCGCGATGGGTGACGGTGAAGCCGTCGCCGCCCAGCGCACGGGCGAGCGCGGCGAAGTCGAGGCACGGCAGGGCGTAGTGCGGCGAGGGGCCGCCGTCGAGCGCGCGCAGCATGGTCCACTCGGCGTTGTTCATGACGACGACGATCGGATCCCAGCCGGGGTGGGTCGCGAGGGCGAGTTCGGCGCCGGTCATGTAGAAGGCGCCGTCGCCGACGAGCGCGATCGGGCGCTGGCCGGTGGCGGTCTGGATGCCGAGGGTGGCGGGGATGGCCATGCCCATGGTCGCGTAGTAGGCGGAGGCGACGAGCGGGCCGGGCGCGAGATCGACGGCGGCGAAGAGGGCGTCGCCGACGTCGACGGCGAGGGGGTACGGGGCGCGGCGGCGGAGCTCGTCGAGGGCCACGACGAGGTCGTGCGGGGTGACGCCGGAGGACGCGCTGGGGGTGGCTGGGTGGGTGAGAGCGGGTGCGGGAGGGGGAGCGGGAGCGGGAGCGGGAGCGGGAGTGCCTGTGGTGCGCAGCAAGAGCGCGTCGATGAGGGCGGCGAGCGGGAGGTTGTCGTAGGCGTGATAGGCGATGCGCACCGAGCGCTCGGTGGCGTCGATGATGCGGCGCCAGTCGAGCGCGTTGACGGCGATGCCGAGGTTGACGTCGCTCGGGATGAGGCCGAGCCCGAGGACCACGTCGGCGTCTTCGACGAGCGCAGTGATCGCGGCCTCACCGGCGGCGCCGAGGTAGACGCCGCGCACGAGCTCGGGGTGCGCGGCCATGAGACCCGCGCCGAGGAAGGTGGTGACGACCGGGAGGCGGAGGCGACGCGCGAGCTCGGCGACCTTGTCCTCGAGGCCGAAGCGGCGCACCTCGATGTCGACGAGGATGACCGGGCGGAGGGCGGTGGCGAGGCGCGCGAGGATCTCGTCGGCGCAGGCGAGCGCGGCGGCCGCGTCCCAGGGGGTCGGCGCGAGCGGCGTGACGCGCGCACAGGGATGGCCGACGACGTCGCGCGGCACCTCGAGATAGACGGGGCGCGAGTGCTCGCGGGCGCTGCGCAGGACGCGCGCGATCTCGAGCGGCGCGCGCTCGGCGGAGTCGAGCACGGCATGATCGCAAGTGACCTCGCGATACACGAGGCGCTGCGAGTCGAGCGATTTGACCTGATGGTGAAGTCGCAGGCCACGGCGGCGTTCGGCGAGACCCGGCGCGCCGGAGATCACGACGACCGGGCTCCGCTCGGCGTAGGCGTTGGCGACGGCGTTGACCATGTTGAGCGCGCCCGCACCCCAGGTGACGAGCGCGACCCCGATCCCGGAGCGCATGCGCGCGGCGGCGTCGGCGGCGAAGGCGACGGCCGGCTCGTGCAGGAGGCGATGCAGCGGCAGGCCGCCATGCGCGGACAAGGCGGAGAAGAGAGGCAAGGCGAAGTCGCCGGGGAGGCCGAAGACCTCGCGGGCGCCGTGCGCGACGAGCGCGTCGGCGAGCGCGTGGCCGAGCGTGATCGAGGTCTGGTCGTCGTTCGTCATGAGTTCCTCGCGATGCCAGCCGCGTGCCGGGCGCCGGCGGTGGCACTGGTCTTGCTCGATGCCCGGCACATCGTGACGCGCAGCGTCGTGCGGCGTCCAGCGGAGGTTGAAGATGAGAATGTGGCTCCTGACGGTGTGCGCGCTCGGCGCGACCGTCGCGATCGGAATGGCCTGTGGTGGCAAGGAGGCGCCGGCGAGCACGCGGCCCGCGGTCACCCTGAGCGGCGAGGCCGCGGCCAAGTGGGACACGCTCTGCGTGACGTGTCATGGCAAGAGCGGTCACGGTGACGGGCCGGGCGCCGCGGCGCTGAACCCGAAGCCGCGCTCGTTCGGGGACGGGGCGTGGCAGACCTCGGTGACCGACGAGCACCTGAAGAAGGTGATCGTCGGAGGAGGTGCGGCGGTGAAGCTGAGCAACCTGATGCCGCCCAACGCGGATCTCGAGGGCAAGCCCGAGGTGGTCGATCAGCTCGTCGCCAAGATCCGGAGCCTGGGTCCCTGAGGACCTCCACGCGTGGGGCCGAGCGCGCTCGGCCCGGCGCCGACTGCGCGCCGATCCGCTGGCGCGATTCAGGTGACGATCCGATCGAGCGCGAGCACGATCGGCAGCGCCGGCAAGTAGATGAGCGAGACGAGGAAGGTCGGCTTGACCCAGGCCTCGGAGCGCCACGCCGCCCACGCGAGCCAGGCGCCGAGGCCGACCAGGCCGAGCGCGGCGAGCGCGCCGGCGCCGCCGAGCAGGGTCGGCAGGAGCCCGACCGGCACGAGCAGGAGCGCGGTCATGCGCGAGAGCGAGCGCGAGGCGCGCTCACCGCGCACGACCGACCACGCGCGGATCCCGGCGCGCGCGTAGTCCTCGCGGCGGCGTACGGCGATCGCCAGGAAGTGCGGGAACTGCCAGAGGAAGACCGCCGCCGCCAGCGCCAGCCCGAGCGCGGGTGACTCGGGTGTGACGGCGACGACGCCGAGCAGGGGCGGCACCGCGCCCGGGAGCGCGCCGATCGGCAGCGCCCAGGGAGTGACGGGCTTGAGCGGCGTGTACACGAAGGCGTAGGCGACGATGGCGCCGACGCCGAGCGCCGCGGTGAGCGCGTTCGTCCCCGCGAAGAGCACGCCGCCTCCCAGGAGCGCCAGCACCGTCGCCCAGAGCCAGCCGACCTGTGCGCTCACCCGCCCGGCCGCGCACGGCCGCTCGCGCGTGCGCTCCATGCGCGCGTCGCGCTCGCGCTCGATGACCATGTTAAAGGTGTTGGCCGACGCGACGACGAGCCAGGTGCCGACGATCAGCGCGACGACCTCGCTCAGCGCGGGCACGCGTGGCGCGATCACCAGCCCGGCCGCGGCGACGAGACCGTTGCCGAAGGTGACGCCGGGCTTGGTCAGCGCCACGAGGTCACGCGCGATCGAGAGAGGCCATGTCGCGGTCGTCATCATCGCCGCCGGCGACTGCGATAAGCAGGCCAAGCGCGCGACCGCGCACCCGCGCACCCGGGCGGCGCCGATCGCATACTCGAGCATTCACCCCTGTATACCTGCGTACTCACCTTCGAGCCTCGCCGGACCCGGCCGACAGTGACGAGCACACGCCCGTGCGCTTGTGCGAGCACGGCACACAACTTGCCCTGCCGCCGCCACGACGCCCCACCGGCGTCGTTCCTCGCGGAGGCCAGCGCGTGACCACCTCGTCCCCCGTCATGATCCCTTCGAGCGTCGCCCTCACGGGCCGCGCCGATGAGCGCCTCGAGGCCGCGCTCGAAGCCACGCTCGAAGATCGACGAGGTGCACGCCGCTGGCTCGCCATCGCGGTCACGAGCCTCATCCTCGCCGGCGCGCTCGCGCTCTTCCTCGTCATCGGGCGCGTGCCTCCGCTCGACGGCCTCTTCGACGATCCCCTCCTCTTCAAGCGCGCCCTCGTCGTGCACGTCGTGCTCGCCCTGGTCGTCTGGTTCTTCGCCTACGTCGGCGGCCTCTTCCGGCTCGTGCCGAGCGCCCGCCGCCCCACCCTCGCGACCCGCCTCGGCCACGCCCTCGCCGTCGCCGGCCTGGTCGCCATCGTCGCCGCCGCCGCCTGGCCCGGCGCCACCCCGGTCCTCTCGAACTACGTCCCGATGATCGACCACCCGCTCTTCTCGCTCGGCGTCGTCGCCTTCGGCCTCGGCCTCGTGCTCTCGTTCCTCGATCACCGCCTCGCGACCACCTCCGAGTCCTCGCCGCACCTCGACCGCGCGCTCATCCCGCCGGCCGCCCGCCCCGGCCTGCGCGCCGCCGCCGTCGCCGTGCTCGTCGCCGCGCTCACCTTCTTCGCGAGCTACCTCACCACCCCCCGCACCCTCCCGCCCGAGCCCTACTTCGAAGCGCTCGTCTGGGGCGGCGGCCACGTCCTGCAGTTCGCCTCCTCCGCCGCCATGTGCGCCGTCTGGCTGACGCTGCTCACCCGCGCGCTCGGCGTCTCCCCGGTCTCACGCAAGGCCGCCGCCATCGCCTTCGGCCTCCTGGTCGCCCCGCTCATGGCCGCCCCGCTCATGGCCGACACCCAGCTCCCCGGCTCGCGCGCCTTCTTCACGCGCCTCATGGAGCTCGCCATCTTCCCGGCCGTCTCGTTCTTCCTCGTCGCCTCCGTCGTCGCAATCGTCCGCCGGGCACGCCACGACCGCACGATCCTCCGCGATCGTCGCGTGCTCGGCTTCTTCGCCTCCGCCGCGCTCACGCTCCTAGGCTTTGGCCTCGGCGCCGCCATCGACGGCTCCAACACCATGATCCCCGCGCACTACCACGCCAGCATCGGCGCGGTCACCGCCGCCTTCATGACGCTCACCTACGAGCTCTTCGCCCCGCTCGGCCTCGGCGCGCCCGGCCCTCGCACCCGCGCCATCTCCCACTGGCAGCCGCTCGCCTTCGGCTTCGGCCAGCTCGTCTTCGCCCTCGGCTTCGCCATCGCCGGCGCCCACGGCCTCGCCCGCAAGACCTACGGCAGCGAGCAGGTCGCCGACGCCACCGGCCACACCCTCGGCCTCGTCGTCATGGGCGTGGGCGGTCTCGTCGCCGTCGCCGCCGGCCTCACCTACCTCGCCGCCTGCACCTCCGCCTGGCGCCGCCGCGAGCGCACCGGCCCCTCACCCCTTGCGCCCTCGCCAGAGCCCCCCTCACCCCACGCCACCCCATCCAGGAGCGCTCGATGAGCACGCCGCCCGACCCGCCGCTCGCCCCTCCCAGCGACGCCCACCCGCCCGAGCGCCCGCACTGGCTGCAGCGCCTCATGGACAACCCCTGGCTCCTGCTCGCGCTCGGCCTGCTCGTGCCGCTCCTCAGCTACACGCTCTGGGGTTGGATCGAGCTCGCGCAGACCCCGCCGGCCCCCCTGCCCTGAAGGACCCCGCGCCATGCCGATCAGCACCCCCGATGCCCACTGGTTCCACAAGCCGAGCGGCGCCGAGCGCGTCTGGCTCGGGCTCGCCCTCACCTGGTGCCTCGTCCTGACGATCATGATGCCGTACTGGCACTTCAAGGGGAAACAGAACAGCACCGGCGAGGCCTATCGCGTCGAGATCCAGGCCTTCCGCGACCGCGTCGACCGCTTCGTGCAGACCTACCAGGTCGGCGAGCAGAGCGGCATCCCCATCGTCGAGCCCCCGCCCGGCGGCGACGCCTATCTCATCGGCCAGTCCTGGCGCTGGCACCCGATCATCAAGCTCAAGAAGGACCAAACCTATCGCCTGCACGTCTCGTCCGGCGACTTCCAGCACGGCTTCTCGCTGCTCCCGCTCAACATGAACTTCCACGTGCTGCCCGGCTACGACCACGTGCTGACGATCACCCCGACCAGCGCCGGCGAATTTCCGCTCATCTGCAACGAATATTGCGGCGCGCTGCACCACGCCATGACCGGCCGCATCATCGTCGAATGACGTCCCTCCTCCCACCGCGCCTCGTACCCCGACGCCCTCGGAGCCGCCCATGAACTTCCTCTCCGGCATGATGCGGACCTGCGACACCACCGGCTTGCCGGTCTGCCTGAACGCGCAGAAATTCATCCGCCTCAACGCCGTGATGGCCGTCGTCTTCCTGTTGGTCGGCGCCATCATGGCCATCCTGCTCGCGCTCACCCGCTGGCCCGCCGTGCACCTCCTGGACGCGGAGTACTACTACCGCTTCCTCACGCTGCACGGCCTCAACATGCTGATCTTCTGGATCATCTTCTTCGAGATCGCGATCCTCTATTTCACCGCGACCTCGCTCCTCAAATGCCGACTGGCCGCGCCCAGATGGGCCTTCGCCAGCTTCGCGCTCATGCTCGTCGGCGCCCTGATGGTGAATGCCATCGTATTTGCCGGTCAGGCCGACGTCCTGATGACCTCGTATCTGCCGCTGCTCGCGCATCCGATCTTCTATCTGGGCATCATCCTGTTTGCCGTGGGCGCGCTCATCGGGGTCATCGTCTTCTTCGCCACGATCTACATCGCCCGCCGCGACAAGACCTACCAGGGCTCGATGCCGCTCGTGACCTTCGGCGCCCTCGCCGCCGCCATCATCGCCGTCGTCGCCCTCCTGCACGGCGCCATCGCCATGGTCCCGACCTTCCTCCATTCGATCGGCCTCGTCGACCAGCCCGACGCCGGCTGGTATCGCCTCATCTGGTGGGGCCTCGGCCACCAGACCCAGCAGATCAACGTCTGCGCCATGGTCGCCTGCTGGTACTTCCTCGCGCACATGACCACCGGCGCCCGCCCCCTCAACGAGGCGGTCTGCCGCGGCGCCTTCGTGCTCTACATCCTCTTCATCAACCTCGCCTCCGCCCACCACCTGCTCGTCGATCCCGGCGTCGGCGCCGAGTGGAAGATCTGGAACACCTCCTACGCGATGTACCTCGCCGTGCTCGCCTCGATGATCCACGGCTTCACCGTACCTGCCAGCGTCGAGGTCGCCATGCGCGGCAAGGGCTACACCCGCGGCCTCTTCGGCTGGCTCCGCGCCGCGCCATGGTCGAACCCGGCGTTCTCCGCCTTCCTGCTCTCACTCGTGATCTTCGGCTTCATCGGCGGCATCACCGGCGTCACGCTCGGCACCCAGCAGATCAACATCATCGCGCACAACACGCTCCGCATCCCCGGTCACTTCCACGCGACCGTCGTCGGCGGCACCTCGCTCGCCTTCATGGGCCTCGCCTATTACGTCGTGCCGCTCATCTTCCAGCGCGAGTATCGCTTCCGCACCCTCGCCAAGATCCAGCCATGGCTCTTCGCCATCGGCATCACGCTCATGTCCTTCGGCATGTCCTTCGCCGGCTCCTCCGGCGTGCCCCGCCGCCACTGGGACACCGAGTTCACCGGCGCCCTCCTGCCCGCCGGCTTCGCCTCCGACGCCTACCTCTGGCTCGGCCTCGTCGGCATCGGCGGCACCCTCGCCTTCCTCGGCCTGCTCATCTTCATCCTCAACACCGTGCACGCCGTCTTCTTCGGCGACAAGATCATCGGCCGCGCCATGACCCCGTGGCACACGCCGCGCTCGCTCGTGCCCACCCCCGAGCACGCGCCCGCGCCCGCGCCCCAGCCGCTCGGCGCACGCGCCCGCGCCGTCGCCCACCGCGTGCCCGGCACCCTGGTCCTGGTCATCGTCCTGCTCGCGAGCTTCGCCGTCTACTACTTCGCCAACTGGAAGGCGCTCTCGGATGTCTGGCATGTCCGCTGACCAGGGCCTCGAGCCCACCGCGCTCCCCCCCGACGACGCGTCGCACCCCCGCCTCGCCGGCCTCGCCGACGTGCTCGGCGGCTTCCGCTTCGCCGCGCTCGTCATCGCGCTCCTGGCCGGCTTCTCGCTCCTCATCGGCCTCGTCCTGATCGTGCCCGAGGACGCCGGCGTCTTCGGCGCCTTCGCGCGTGACTTCAAGGTCTGGTGTCTGTCCTACGACCCGGCCACCGGCGAGATGCCGATCATGCTCGCCGCCATGATGGTCTCCGAGCTCGCGCTCTTCGCCTCGGTCGTCGTCTTCTTCTGGTGGGGCCCGCTCCGTCGCGCCTGGCGCCGACAGCGCCGCGCCCTCTTCCGCTGGTCGGGCTCCGGCCTGCTCCTCGCCCTCGCGCTCTCCGTCCTGCTCGTGGTGCTCGCCGATCCCCGCGCCGACGCCGCCGAGCCCACGCTCGGCGCGCTCCGCACCGCGCACACCGCCCCCGCGCTGCGGCTCGTCGATCAAGACGAGCGCCCCGTCGATCTCGCCGAGCTCGACGACAAGGTCGTGCTCGTCACCGCCATCTACGCGACCTGCGGCTACACCTGCCCGATGATCATGGCGCAGGCCAGGCGCGCCGTCGCCTCGCTCACCGCCGCCGAGCGCGCCGATCTCGTCGTGCTCGCGCTCACTCTCGATCCCCACCACGACACCCCGGAGGTCCTGCGCCAGCTCGCCTCCGCCCAGTCGCTCTCGTCGCCGACCTGGCGCTTCCTCACCGGCCCGCCCGCCGAGGTCGAGGCGACCCTCGATCGCTGGGACTTCGCGCGCCGCAAGAACCCCGAGACCGGGCAGATCGATCACGCCAACCTCTTCGTCCTGCTCGATCGCCACGGCAGGATCGCCTTCCGGCTGACGCTCTCGACCGAGCGCGAGGCCTGGCTCGCCGACGCGCTGCGGCTCCTCATCGCCGAGTCGCGCCTCGCCGCCTCCGGCCCCGCCGCGAGCCCATGAAGGCCGACCGCCTCGCGCCGCTGCCCCGCCTGGTCGCGTCCGCCGACGCCCAGCCGCCGGTGCGTGGCGCGCGCCTCCTCCGCGGGCTCGACCGCCTGCTCCTGCGCCTGACCCAGGGCCTGCGCGCCGCGCTGCCCGACTCGCTCAACCCGCTGCTGCAGCTCGGCGCCATCGCCAACATCGCGCTCATCGCCGCCATCGTCTCCGGCGTGCTGCTCCTCATCTGGTACACCCCGAGCCACACCGGCGCGTGGGCCTCGGTCGAGGCGATGCACGAGGCCCCGCTCACCGCCGGGCTCATGCGCTCCCTGCACCGCTACGCCTCCGACGCCACGCTGCTCTTTTCGCTGCTGCACGGCCTGCAGACCCTCGCCTCGCGCCGCCTGGCCGGCCCGCGTTGGGTCGCCTGGGTCACCGGCATGCTCGCCGTCGGCCTGATCTGGATCATCGGCTGGCTCGGCTACTGGCTCGTCTGGGATCAGCGCGCGCAGCTCGTCGCCGTCGGCACCGCGCAAGCGCTCGACGTGCTCCCGATCTTCACCGATCCGCTCTCGCGCTCTTTCATCACCAACGAGAGCGTCAGCTCGCTCCTCTTCTTCGTCGTCTTCTTCGTGCACATGCTCCTGCCGCTCATCATCGGCATCCTCCTCTGGCTCCACCTCTCGCGCCTCGCGCGCCCCCGCTTCCTCACGCGCTGGCCGCTCACCGCCTGGGTCATCGGCACGCTGATCGCGCTCTCGCTGCTCTTGCCCGCGCAGAGCGCCCCGGCCGCCGACATGAGCGCGATCCCCGACACGCTGACCATGGACTGGTGGTACCTCCTGCCGGTCGCGCTCACCGATCGCCTCTCCGGCGGCCTGCTCTGGCTCGTCACCTTCGTGCTCGGCGTCATCGCGCTCGGCGCCCCGTGGTACCTCGTCGCGAAGCGTCGTCCGGTCGCCGCGTCCGATTCCAACGGGCGGCCACGAGGGCCGGCCCTACACACCTCGACAGACCCCGGGCGGCCACAAGGGCCGCCCCTACCCGCTCCCGCCGCCCCACCGACGCGCCGCGCGCTCGCCGCCGAGGTCGACCCCGCCAAGTGCAACGCCTGCCAGAAGTGCTTTCACGACTGCCCCTACGACGCGATCAGCATGGTGGCGCGCAGCGACGGCAAGAACTTCCCCTCGGTCGCTCTCGTCGATCCGGCGCGCTGCATCGGCTGTGGGATCTGCGCCGGCTCCTGCGACTCGTCCGGGATCGGGCTCGACTGGCTGCCGGTCCCGGCCGAGCGCCGCAAGATCGATCAGTGGCTCGCCTCGCTCACCCCCGACGACCCCGATCGCATGGTCGCCTTCGCCTGCGCACGCTCGGCCGCCGAGACCCTGCCCCTCGACCCCGACGGCCGCTCGTCCGCGCTGCCCGGCTACCGCGTCTGCGCGGTCCCCTGCGCCGGCTGGGTGCACCCGCTCAGCGTCGAGCGCGCGCTCCGCCGCGGCGCCGCCGGCGTGCTCATCGTCGCCTGCCGCCCGGGCTCGTGCACCTACCGCGAAGGCGCGACCTGGACCGCCGAGCGCCTCGCCGGCCGCCGCGAGCCGGTCCTGCGCAAGGACCACGTCGACCCCTCACGCGTGCTCTTGCTCGAGCACGACGCCCACGAGCGCGCCGCGCTCCTGTCCGCGGCCGCCGCCTTCCGCGCCCGCGCGAATCCACCGCCCCCGGCGCCACCTCCCCCATCGCCCCCCGGCTCGCCGCGCCGCCCCCGCGCCCGCGCCATCCTCGTCGGCCTCGTCAGCGCCGCCGCCTTCGCCGCGCTCACCTGGCTGCCGAGCGATCTGCCCTACCAGACGCCGACCGACCCCGACCCGCAGCTCGTCGTCTCCTTCAAGATCGCCGGCGAGGTGACCGAGCGCTGCCGCACCCGCACCCCCGAAGAGCTCGCCGCCCTGCCCGCGCACAAGCGCACGCCCCAGGTCTGCGAGCGCGGCCGCGCGCCCGTGCACCTGCGCGTCGCGCTCGGCGATCGCGTGCTGCTCGATCGCGACTACGCCCCCTCGGGCGCCTTCGGCGACGGCGCCAGCGTCGCAGTCGAGACGCTCACCGTGCCGCCCGGCCGCCACCCGGTCACGATCTCCATCGGCTCGCCGCCCGCCGCCCTCACCGCGGAGCGCGAGTTGGACTTCCGCTTGCACTCGCGTCGCGTCGTGCTCTTCGATCGCCTCACCGGTTTTTCCTGGCACTGATGCACGCCTCCGTCGTCGCGACCCCGTCGGCCGCGCCGCTCAAGCTCGGCGAACGGCTCCTCACCTTGCGCTGGCTCGCCTTCGCCGGCCTCCTGCTCGTCGTCGCGCACACGACCCTCATCAGCCCGCGCGTCCTGCCCGCGGCCATGGTCGCGCTGTGGTCGGGCCTCGCGCTGCTGGCGCTGGTCAATATCGCACTGTCACTGGTCGGTCCCGCACACTCGCTCGATCCGCGCATCGTCGCGAGCGAGATCGCCTTCGACGTCGCGCTCATCACCGCGCTCCTGCACACCAGCGGCGGCCTCGCCAACCCGTTCGCGCCGCTCTACGTCTTTCACGCCGTGCTCGCCGCTCTGCTCTTGCCCGAGCGCCTCGCCCGCAAGATCGTGCTCGCCATCGCCGCCGTCGTCGTCCTGCTCGCCGCCATCGAGATCACCGTCCTGCCCCCCGGCTGCGTGCTCGACGCCGGTCTCTGCCGCCCGCTCGATCGCCCGACGCTCGCCGGCAGCGGTGCCGCCATCGCGCTCGCCACCCTCGGCTCGGGTCTCGTCGTGCACTCGCTGGTCAGCGCCATGCACGCCGAGCGGACCCGCCTCGAGACCGTCGTCAACTGCATCGCCGACGCCGTGCTCTTCGCCGCCCCCGACGGCCGCATCCAGCTCGCCAACCGCGCCGCCTCGGCCCTCTTCACCGCCGCCGCCGAGCCCCACCCCGCGCCGCGCCACGAGCCCGCGTCACCCACACCCGCCGGTCGCGACCTGCGCGTCTGCCACACCCGCGAGCGCTGGTCGCAGATGCTCGCCAAGCTGCACGACCCCGGCGAGCACGAGCACCACCCGATCCTGCGCGTCGCCGGTCGCGCCTACGAGGCGACCTACGGCCGCGTCAGCCGCGACGGCACCGACTCGCTCGGCGCCGTCATGGTCGCGCGCGACGTCACCGAGCGCCTGCGCGACGAAGAGCTCCGCGCCGAGCGCGAGCGCATGGCGACGATCGGCAAGCTCGCCGCCGCCCTCGCCCACGAGATCAACAATCCGCTCGGCACGATCCAGCTCTACGCGCAGCACCTGCTCAAGCGCGCCCCCGCCGACGTCACGAGCGAGCACCTCGCGACGATCTTGCGCAACGCCGACGTCTGCAAGCGCATCGTGCGCGACCTCCTCGAGTACGCGCGCCAGCGCCCGCCCGAGGCCCGTCCGGTGCGTCCTGGCCAGCTCCTCGTGCAGGCCGCACGCACGCTCCAGCCCCACGCCGATCGCATGCGGGTCACGCTCCACGTGCGCGCCGCGCCCGCCGACGACATCGAGATTCTGGCCGATCCCGACCAGGTGATCCAGGTCCTCGTCAACCTCGGCATGAATGGCATCGAGGCGATCGCCGAGGCGCGCGCCAAGCTCACCCCGCTCGATCCCGCACCTGCCGCCAGGCTCGAGCTCGCGCTCGCGCGCCGCACCTCCGACGAGCTCGCGCTCTGCGTGACCGACAGCGGCCCGGGGATCGCGCCCGCCCAGCGCGAGCTCGTCTTCGAGCCCTTCTTCACCACCAAGGCCGAAGGCACCGGCCTCGGCCTCGCCGTCGCGCGCGACATCGCCAGTGCGCACGGCGGCCGCCTCGAGCTCGAGAGCGCGCCCGGCGGCGGCACCACCTTCAGCTTGATCCTGCCCGCGCCCGCCCCCCTCCCGCACACCTCGGAGGCCGCATGAGCTGCGCGCCCTCCCCGCACATCCTCGTCGTCGACGACAAGCGCGACCTCGCCCAGGGCGTCGCGCTCGTGCTCTCCGAGCTCTCGAGCGCGATCTCGATCGCTCACTCCGCCGAGGAGGCCCTGACGATCCTCGCCGAGCGCCCGGCCGATCTGCTCGTCACCGACATCCGCCTGCCCGGCATGGACGGCCTCGCGCTGCTCGCCGAGGTGCGCGCGCGCCTGCCGCGCTGCCGCGTCATCCTCTTCACCGGCTTCGGCACGATCGACAGCGCCGTGCAGGCGATGAAGGACGGCGCCTTCCACTACCTCACCAAACCCTTCGACAACGACGCGCTGCTCGTCCTCGCGCGCCGCGCCCTCGAGGAGGTCGCCCGCGAAGACGAGCTGCGTTCCTTGCGCGCCGAGCTCGGTCGCCGGAACCACTTCCACGGCCTCGTCGGGCGCGACCGCAAGATGCGCGCGCTCTTCGACACCATCGAGCGCGTGGCCGACTCGAACGCCTCGGTCCTCATCCGCGGCGAGAGCGGCACCGGCAAGGAGCTCGTCGCGCGCGCCATCCACCTCGCCAGCCCGCGCAAGGACCAACGCTTCGTCGCCTTCAACGCCGCCGCCGTGCCCGAGACCCTCGCCGAGGCCGAGCTCTTCGGCGCCAGGAAGGGCGCCTACACCGGCGCCCAGGCCGACCGCAAGGGTCTCTTCCTCACCGCGCACGGCGGCACCCTCTTCATCGACGAAGTCGCGGCCATGCCGCTGCCGCTGCAGGGCAAGCTCCTGCGCGCCCTCCAGGAGCACGAGATCCAACCGCTCGGCAGCGACCGCCCGGTGCCGGTCGACGTGCGCGTGATCTCCGCGCTGAACGAAGATCCGCAGCGCCTCGTCAAGGAAGGTCGCCTGCGCCGCGACATCTACTATCGCCTCGCCGTCGTCTCGATCTGCATCCCGCCGCTGCGTGAGCGCCCCGACGACATCGCGCTCCTGGCCGAGACCTTCCTCGTCACCCACGACGACGGGCGCCTGCCCGCCCGCAGCCTGAGCCCCGACGGCCTGCGCGCGCTGCTCTCCCACGACTGGCCCGGCAACGTGCGCGAGCTCGCCAACGTCATCGAGCGCGCCACCCTGCTCGCGACCGAGCGCGAGATCGGCGCGCGCGACATCGTGCTCGACGGCGAGGAGCCCGCGCCCCTCGACGCCCTCCCCGGCGAGCACGACTACGAAGCCAAGAAGCGCCATGCGCTCGAGCAGTTCCAGCGCCGCTACGTCGAGGACCTGCTCGCCGCCCACCGCGGCAACATCTCCGCCGCCGCGTCCGCCGCCGGGATCACCCGCGCCGCGCTGCACCGCATCATCAAGCGCCTCGGAGGACCCGTCTCATGACCCTGCCGATCCTCTGCCCCATCGTGCGTCGCGGCGTTCGCCTGCGCGCCCACTGCGTCTCCTGCGCCGGCACCCCGCCCGGCGGCATGCAGCTCGCCAAGGGCGACTTCCTCTATCGCCAGGGCGACGAGGCGCGCCACGTCTTCGCCGTCACCGGCGGCTGGCTCCAGGTCTTCGTCACGACGCCCGACGGCAAGCACGCCGCCGCGCGCTTCGTCGGCCCCGGCGACGTCATCGGCCTCGAGGCGCTCTCGCCGAAGACCCCGACCTACCTCGCCACCACCACGGCGCTCCGCACCTCGCGCGCCTGCGCCGTCAGCCCGAGCGAGATGCGCACCTGGTTTCAGGAAAACCCCGACGACGCCATGGCGCTCACCGCGCTCGGCGTCGAGGACCTCGCCACCCTGCAGCGGCGCATGGTCATGAACGCCTCGCTCGGCGCCGACGAGCGCGTGCTCGAGCTCGTCAAGGACTTCGCCGCGCGCGCCCAGCCCGGCACCTGGGTCGAGCTGCCGGCCACGCGCGAGCAGCTCGGCGCCGTGCTCGGCCTCACCTTCGAGACCGTCTCGCGCGCGCTCCACCGCCTCGCCGATCGAGGCCTCATCGCCGTCGACGGCCGCCGCGTACGCTTGGAGGATGGTCGCTGAGGGTGCAACTCGAAGCACGCCGGGCTCACTCGCAGATGATGCGCTGGCCGAAGGCCTGCTCGAAGCCGCCGCTCTTCGCGAGCCAGACCACGATGAAGTCGTGGCCGTCGTGCAGCACCCAGGTCGAGCGGACCGCCTCGCCGCCGCCGATGATCGCCGGCTCGAGGACCTCCTCGCCGGCCTGGTCGCGCGCGAAGAACCAGAGGCTCCCGCCGCCGTCGCGCACGGCGACGCCGACCACCGGCGACGCTCCGAGGCCTGGCTTGGAGGTGCCGACGGCGACCGGCTCGTAGGTGCCGGTCAGGATCTCGGCACTGTAGAAGACGCCGCCCGCCTGCGTCGCGCGATGGTAGTGGAGCGTGTCGTCCGACGCGCACGCGACGGCGAGGAGCTCGCCGTCCGAGCCCATCGCGCAGGTGTTCGCGGCGGCGCTCGGGTGGTCGAGCTGCGCGTGCAGCGGCAACACCGTGTCGGTCGGATCGAAGCTCGTGATCCCGCCGGCCGGAGGCTCGACGAGGTCGGGCCGGCCCGTGCCCGCCCCCGAGATCAACCCGGCCGTGAGGCTCGGCCTCACCATCCCGGTGTCGACGTACCAGGCCCCGACCCAGGCGCAGCCCGGATCGGGGGTGACGAGGGCGACGTTGCCGGTCGGCGCCAGGCGCCAGACCCCTCCGGCGACGAAGTAGCCCTGACGGTCGAAGCCTTCGTTGGACGGGTGCAGGTTCGAGAAGAAGAGGACCGCGTCGCCGGTCGCGAAGGCGCCCGCGGCGTGCCGGTACAGGTTGAAGGTGCCGCCGACGCTGTGGTTGAAGCAGTCGGCGGTGCCGAGCGATGCCGGCGCGACCTCCAACGCGCCGTCCTTGCCGAGCCAGGCGACGCCCGCCTGGTAGTCGGTGCCGACCCACCACATGCCGACGCGGTTGCGGGTCGCGTTCCAGGCCATCGCGATCGCCGGGGTGCGGTCGAGGACCTCGATCTCGTCCTGCGTCACGACGCTGCCACGCGGCAGGAGATCCCAGCCGACCTCGAGCAGCTGCGGATGACGCCCGAGCGCCGGCCGGCCGGTCCAGCCGAGCAGGACCGCGTCGCCGAGATCCATCGCGGTCATGTCGGACTTCGCGGCGGCGGTATTGGTGAGCCTCTTGGCCGGCAGGAGCGCGGGCCGATGCTGTCCGTCGCAGTTCTTGTCCCCGCCGCCGCACACCTCGACCGCGCCGGGGTGCACGTCCGGATCGCGGTCGTCGCAGTCGCTGCCGCCGCACGCGATGTCGGCGTAGCCGTCGCCGTCGCCGTCGGGGCAGCAGCCGTTGAAGCGAATGCACTTGTCCGTGCCCGTGCAGCGGTCGTCGTCGGGCGCATAGATGCACGACCCGTTCAGGCACTGGTTCGTCGTGCAGTCGACGTCGTCGTCGCAGTCGCCGTCGGCGTCGCAGCCGGTGACGACGCAGTCGGCGACGCATGACTCCAGCGCGCCGGGTGGGTTCAGGCTCGCCGACTCGAAGCCGTCCTGGCACACCCCGTCGCCGCAGCTGCCGCAGTCGCGCGGACAGTTCGCGCGATCCTCGGGCGCGGCGCACGCGCCGTCACCGCAGCTCGCGAGGCAGTCGAACGAGCAGGTCGCGTGTGACTCGTCGCCTTCGCAGGTGCCGTCGCCGCAGACCGGGTCGCAGTCGACCGCGCAGGTGAGGAAGACCTCGGCCCCGGCGCACACCCCGTCGCCGCAGACCTCGGCGCAGTCGCCCATGCACGTCGCCCGGGACTCGTCGCCTTCGCACAGGCCGTTGCCGCAGACGCCCGCCTCGACGCAGTCCCCGCGCCCGCAGGTGAGCCCGAGGGCGTCGCAGGCGATGTCCTCGTAGGCGGTGCCGTTGGCGTTGCAGACGCGCAGGGTCCGGGCGATGCACTCCTTCTCGCTCGGCACGCAGACCCCGCAATCCTGCGGGCAGCTCTCGATCTCGCCGGCGCCGCAGGTCGCGTCACCGCACACGGTGCAGTCCGCCGGGCAGGTCGTCGCCTCGTTGTTCTCGCACACGCGGTTGCCGCAGACGGCGGCGCAATCCGCGGGGCAGCCTTCGCTCTCGCCGGCCTCGCAGAGCCCGTTGCCGCACACGTTCGGCTCGCGGCACTGGCCGTTGACGCAGATCTTGGCGTCCGCCCGACAGTCCGTCCGGTTGGTCGACTGTCCGTCCGCCGCGCACACGACCAGCGTGTCACCTTCGCAGCTCCGGCTCGAGGGGGGACAGAGCGTGCTGCAGTCCTCGGCACAGCTCGCGGGCGACTCGCCGCCGTCACAGAGCCCGTTGCCGCAGACCCCGGAGGCGACGCACTCGCCGCCGCTGCACACCAGGCCCCCGGTGGCGCAGTCGAACTCGACCGAGCTGCGCCCGTCGGCGGTGCACTTCGAGACGCGGGTGCCGATGCACACGCTCGCGTTGGGCTCGCACACCGCGGCGCAGTCCTGGGGGCAGGTGTCGGGGCTCTCGTCGCCGGTGCAGTCTCCGTCGCCGCAGGTCGGGCCGGCGCAGTCCTCGCCGCACGCGAAGCACCCGGCCTGACCGGGAGCGCAGGTCGCGCGCTCGGTGCCCTCGCAGCGCCCGTCGCCGCAGCTCTGATCGGGGCACTCGCTGCAGACGATCGACTCCTTCGTCAGGGTCGCGACCCCGCAGGTGCACGGCACTTCGAACTGACACAGGAACTCGCAGCTCCCGCTCGCGCCGCACTGACCGGTCGCGGCGTCGCCGTCGGTGACAAGCTTCGTCTCGAAGCTCCCGCCGCAGGCGGTCTCCGCGGCGGCGCCGAGGACGGGGTTCGAACCGACCGGGCACTGTCCGATCAGATCGGCGGCGACGCACTCGCTGGCGACTTTGGTCGCGTCGCAAGCGCAGGCGACGGTGAGCGACAGCAGGAGGACCTGCGCCGCCAGGTGCGGACGGAGGGCGGATGTGCGCATGGGGGTCTCGGGGAGAGGGACGGATCGGACGACCGGCCGGCGCTTCTGCGTGGCTCGGAGGTACGAGGATGGGGCAGCCCTTCGTAACTGTCCATGTCCCGCCCTCGCGCCGGTCGGCCGGGCAGGCTCGACTTACAAACCAATGAAAACGTGAGATTCTTGGGTTCCCAAGAACATCCCTGGTCGTCCCGTCACCCACGACAAGAAGGTCAAATGCGTGCATCGATCGTTTGGCTGCTGCTTGCCCTCGTGCCCGGCTGCGGTGATGACTCGACGAAGGGCTCAGACGGCGCCGAGACCCGTGAGGTCGACGAGGTCGGGGACGACGCCGAGGTCGTTCCCGATGCGACCCCCGAGGACACCGGCGACGACACCGAGGTGATCGAGCCGGTGGTCGAGCACGAGCCCGGCAGCCACCTGTGGGTGGTCCACCCGCTCGGCGGCGGCGCCGACGACGGCGACAACCTCCAGCGCGCGCTCGACGAGGCGACGGATCTGCCGAGCGCCGAGGACGCCGCGCAGTGCCACATCGTGCGCCTGCCGAGCCTGCTCTGTTTCCCGCACCCGACCGACGACGCCCTGGGCGTCGACCTCGTGCTGGAGGACCTCACCCTCGAGGCGGTCCCGAGCGAGGGCCTCGAGGGCGCGCCCGACCCGGCGATCTTCTGGGGCCTGCCGTGGTGGAACCGCAACATCCTGTCGTTCGGCTACCCGGACGGTTCGCCGATCTCGATGCCCGGCACCTGCGCGCGCCGGACACCTACCTCGGGGTGATCCAGCACGACAACGAGCACGGGATCCTGCGCAAGACGCTCCTCGAGGTGGTGGTGCCACCGTGCCCCGGCGAGATGTCCGAGGTGCGGCTCGCGATCTCCAACACCGTCGACACCATCGAGTGGGTGGCGTGGCAGGCCGAGCTCGAGCGCTTCAGCGAGGTGGCCTGCGTGCGCGCCACCCTCGTGCACGTGTCCGACCCGTTCGCCGCGCTCGCGTCCGACGAGCCGCCGTTCGACGTGCTGCTCACGCCGCAACCGGGTGTGCTCGCCGCGCTCGACCGACAGGGCCTGGTGAAGCCCCTGCCCGCGAGCGCCGACGCGGTCGCCGCGACCTACGGCCCGGCCGCGCTGGGGCTCGGCAGGGGCGCGTTGGGCGAGCTCCTCGCCGTGCCCACGGGCGCGACCGTCAAGAGCATCGTCTGGGCGCGCGCGGACACCTTCACGGAGGCGGGCCTCGGCATGGCGATCCCCGATGTCTACGACGACATCTTCTCGCACGCGCGCCCGTTCGATGACCCCTGCATGAAGGACGCGTGGCTCACCTTCGGCGCGATCGCGCGCGAGCCGAGCTACCTCGCCGAGTCGACGACGGCGACGCTGGAGCGCTGGTTCAATGACGTCGGCGGGCTCGCGCGCCCGCCGGCCTTGAACTCCTACCTCGAGGAGTCCTACCCGGACTACGCGTACGCGGGCGTCACGCCCGCGCCGGCGCGCCTCCACCACCAGGCCTCGTCTGGTTCCCGACGCCGGCCGCCGCCGGATCGGCCTATCCCGATGCGGCGGTGATCGCGGGCGATCTCGCCTTCGTCGTGAGCGACGCGCCCGAGGCCGCGACCCTCGTCGGTTCCTGATGAGCGAGCACTACGGCCACGCGGTGGCGGCGCTGCTCAACGGCGTGGTCATCGCCAACCTGTCCTTCGACGCCTATCCCGAGGCCGACGACGATCCGATCGCCGGCCTCACGCGGGAGCTCGCGCAGATCTACAAGGGCGCGATGCGTTCGGGCGCGGCGCGCTTCGACGGCTCCGACCTCTTGCCGCCGGCGGTCGAGGCTGCGTTCCGCGAAGGCCTCATGCAGTACATCGGCGAGGCCGCGCCCGACCTCGACGCGATCCTCGCGGCCATCGAAGCGACGTGGCAAGCGGGCCCCTGAAGATCGCGCGCGGCTCGCGCTTCACTCATGGCATCGTGCTCGAGGCGGATCGCTGGGCGCGTCGCTGCAAGGCGCGGAAGAGGTGCAGCGTCTCGTAGGGGTAGCGCCCGCCCAGCGCGCCGTGCAGCGGACCGAGGGCCGCGAGCCCGTGCTCGTCCGCCGCCTGGCGGAGCTCGACCTCGGCCTCGGCCGCGTAGAAGTCTCGCGGGTCCGGATCGAGCTCGCCGCGCTCGATCGCCGTCACGAGGTGCTGGGTGATCGTGGCCACCTTGAGCCCGCGCGCGGTCGCGACGGCTTCGAGGTCGCGCAGCGCTCCGAAGAGGGCGACGCTCTCGAGGACCGTCGACGGCGTCTCCTCGGGCGCGGAGCGCTCGGGCTTGGGCGAAGGTGGCGGGCCGAAGTCGAGGCGCGGGTTCGCGGCGAGCCAGGTCGCGACGGCCGCGGTGAAGGCGGCGCCGTAGTCGGCGAGCTTCTGGCGGCCGACGCCCGGCACGGCGAGAAAGCTCGCCTCGTCGAGTGGATAGGTCCGCGCCATGTGACGCAGCGCCTGGTCGCCGAACACCATGTAGGGCGCGAGCGAGCGCGCGTCCGCCTCGGACTTGCGCAGCGCGCGCAGCGCCTGGAAGAGCCCCTCGTCGCAGGCGAGCTCCGAGGTGGCCGAGCTCGCCCTGGCGGGCTCGACGAGCAGCGGGCGCGTCAGGGAAAACGGCGTGCGTGCCGCGAGCGCCTCGCGTCCGAGCGCGCTCACCGACACGGTCTGCCAGCGGTCGTCGCTGGTCGCGATGTGCCCGCTGCGGATGAGCTGCCGCCCGATCGACATCCACGCCTGGGCCGAGGTGTCGGCGCCGATCCCGTAGGTCGTCAGCTCGGCGTGGCCGAGGTCGATGAGCTTCTGACTCTTCGAGCCGCGCAAGACGTCGACGACGTGGCGGAGACCGACACTGCGGCGCGAGTGCTGGTGGATCCGGATGATGCAGCTCAGCATCTTCTGGGCGTGCACCGTCGCGTCGAAGCGCTCGCGCGGCGCGGCGCAGTTGTCGCACGCGCCGCAGGACGCGTGGGGCCAGTCCTCGCCGAACCACTCGAGCAGCGCCTTCCTCCGGCACGCGTCGCTCTCGGCGAAGTCGGCCATCGCCTGGAGCTGGCGGCGCGCGGTGGCCGCGGCGTCCTCGGGCAGCTCGTCGAGGAAGCGCAGGTTCTGCGCGATGTCGCCCGGGGCGAAGAGCAGGATGCAGTCTGACGGGAGGCCGTCGCGACCGGCGCGGCCCGTCTCCTGGTAGTAGCCCTCGAGGTGCTTGGGCAGGTCGGCGTGCAGGACGAAGCGCACGTCGGGCTTGTCGATGCCCATGCCGAAGGCGACCGTCGCGCAGACGACGCGCACCTCGTCGCGGATGAAGGCCTCCTGGGTCGCGGAGCGCGTGCGGGCGTCGAGGCCGGCGTGGTAGGCGAGCGCGGAGATCCCGGCGCCGGCGAGCGCGGCGGCGAGGTCCTCGGTGCGCTGGCGCGAGCGGCAGTAGATGATCCCGGCGGCGTCGGGGCGCGCGGCGACGACCTCGAGGATCTGCGAGGTCCCGCTCTTCTTCGGGGTGACGAGGTAGCGGAGATTCGGGCGGTTGAAGCTCGCTTGGAAGATCGTGGGCGCGGCGAGCGCGAGCTGATCGGCGATGTCGCGTCTGACCTCGGGCGTCGCGGTGGCGGTCATCGCGATGAAGGGCACGTCGGGCAGCGCCCGGCGCAGCGCGGCGAGCTGGCGGTACTCGGGGCGGAAGTCGTGGCCCCACTCGCTGATGCAGTGGGCCTCGTCGATGGCGATGGCCGACACACCCCAGCGTCGGAGGTCGGCCAGGAAGCCGCCGAGCATGACGCGCTCGGGGGCGGCGTAGAGGAGCCGGAACGCGCCGGCGTCGAGGCCGGCGCGGCGACGTGTGGCTTCCTCGGGCGCGATCGAGGAGTTGAGGAAGGTCGCCGGCACGCCCGCGGCGACGAGCGCGTCGACCTGATCCTTCATCAGCGCGATGAGCGGCGAGACGACGAGCGTGAGGCCGGAGCGCATGAGCGCCGGCAGCTGATAACAGATCGACTTGCCGGCGCCCGTAGGCAGGATGGCGACGACGTCGCGGCCGGCGAGCGTGGTCTCGATGATCTCGCGCTGGAGCGGGCGGAAGGTGTCGTAGCCGAACGTGGACTTCAGCTGGGCGAGGAGCGGGTCGGTCATGCGTGGATCTTCCACCTCACACCGCGATCCGCAAGATCGACGCGAACCAGAAGACCATCGACCGCGTGTATCGCAGTCTCTTGGACGAAGTAGGGTACCTCGACCCACGACGTCGCTGCGTGCTAAGCACGTCGGCCACGTCGCAGGCCTGCGACCGCGCGGCATGCCCGAGGAGGAACGAGCCTCTTGAACGATGCGACCTACAGCCGAATCGTGAGCTTCATCTGGGGCATCGCCGACGACTGCCTGCGCGACCTCTACGTGCGTGGCAAGTACCGCGATGTCATCCTGCCGATGACTGTGCTGCGCCGCCTCGACGCGGTGCTGGTCGACACCAAGCAGCAGGTGCTCGACATGAAGGCCACCCTCGACAAGGCCCGCATCGCCAATCAGGACCAGGCGCTGCGCCAGGCCGCCGGCCAAGCCTTCTACAACACCTCGAAGTTCACTCTGCGCGACCTCCGCAACCGCGCCAGCCAACAGGCGCTCAAGGCCGACTTCGAGGCCTGGCTCGACGGCTTCTCGCCCAACGTGCAGGAGATCATCGACAACTTCGAGTTCCGCAACCAGCTCGCGCGCCTCTCCAAGGCCGATGCCCTGGGCACCCTCATCGAGAAGCTCCTCGACCCGAGCATCAACCTCAGCCCCAAGCCGGTCCTCAATGAGGACGGCAGCGTGCGCCAGCCCGGCCTCGACAATCACGCCATGGGCACCATCTTCGAGGAGCTGGTGCGCCGCTTCAACGAGGAGAACAACGAAGAGGCCGGCGAGCACTGGACGCCGCGCGACGCCGTCAAGCTCATGGCGCGCCTCATCTTCCTCCCGGTCGCCGACGCCATCGAGTCGGGCACCTACCTCCTCTACGACGGCGCCTGCGGCACCGGCGGCATGCTCACGGTCGCCGAGGACACCCTCAAGCAGCTCGCCGCCGAGCGCGGCAAGCAGGTCGCGACCCACCTCTACGGCCAGGAGATCAACGCCGAGACCTATGCCATCGCCAAGGCCGACTTCCTGCTCAAGGGCGAGGGCGACGAGGCCGACAACCTCGTCGGCGGGCCCGAGCACTCGACGCTCGCCAACGACGCCTTCCCCTCCAAGGAGTTCGACTTCATGCTCTCCAACCCGCCGTACGGCAAGAGCTGGAAGAGCGACCAGGAGCGCATGGGCGGCAAGAAGGAGCTCCGCGACCCGCGCTTCGTCATCCAGCACGCCGGCGACCCCGACTACTCCCTCGTCACGCGCTCGAGCGACGGGCAGATGCTCTTCCTCGCCAACATGCTCTCCAAGATGAAGCGCCACACCCCCCTCGGCTCCCGCATCGCCGAGGTCCACAACGGCAGCTCGCTCTTCACCGGCGACGCCGGCCAGGGCGAGTCCAACATCCGCCGCTGGATCATCGAGAACGACTGGCTCGAGGCCATCATCGCCCTGCCGCTCAACATGTTCTACAACACCGGCATCGCGACCTACATCTGGCTCCTCACCAACCGCAAGCCCGCCCACCGCCAGGGCCACGTCCAGCTCATCGACGCGACCTCCTGGTACAAGCCCCTGCGCAAGAACCTCGGCAAGAAGAACTGCGAGCTCTCCGACGACGACATCACCCGCATCTGCGATACTTTCCTGTCATTCTCCGAGACCGACCAATCCAAGCTCTTCCCCAATCAGGCCTTCGGCTACCACAAGGTCACCGTCGAGCGCCCCCTCCGCCTCCCCGGCGCCGACCCCTCCATCGCCTACGACGCCAAGGCCCTCAAGGCCCTCAAAGCCTCCACCCGGCCCGACCCCACCGCACCCCCCATCATCCGCAAGATCCACAAGAAGGGCACCAAACCCCTCCCCCTCCAGGGCCTCTTCCAGACCACCCTCAACGGCAAGACCCTCGTCGTCGAGTACGAGCCCGACCCCGACCTCCGCGACACCGAGCAAATCCCCCTCCTCGAGCCCGGCGGCATCGAAGGCTTCCTCACCCGCGAAGTCCTCCCCCACGCCCCCGACGCCTGGTACACCCCCGGAAGCGTCAAGATCGGCTACGAGATCAGCTTCACCCGCTACTTCTACAAGCCGCAGCCGATGCGCACCCTCGACGCCATCCGCGCCGACATCCGCGCCCTCGAGCGCGAGACCGAAGGGCTCTTGCAGGAGATCATCGGAGCCCCCTCGTGATCGACGGCCTCGGACCCTATCCGGAGTATCGAGATTCGGGCGTGTCGTGGCTGGGCAGAGTGCCGGCGCACTGGCAACTCAAGCGCGGGAAGGCTCTATTTGGCGAGAGCCAACTACCAGTGCGCGAATCCGACGAGATCGTGACCTGTTTCCGTGACGGGCAGGTGACGCTGCGTCGAAACCGTCGCACGACCGGCTTCATGATCGCGCTCAAGGAGGCCGGCTATCAGGGCGTCCGCAAGGGGCAGCTCGTCATTCACGCAATGGACGCATTTGCCGGCGCCATCGGAATCTCGGATAGCGATGGGAAATGCACTCCAGAGTACATCGTATGCGAGCCCCGTCACCCGAACATCGAGCCGGCCTATTTCGCTCAAGCTCTGAGGCTCGCGGCATGGCAGCGCTACATCGAGGTCTCATGCAACGCCGTCCGTGAGCGGGCACCGCGACTCCGTTATCCGAACTTCGGGGCCATGGTCCTTCCCGTGCCGGCAAGCGCGGAGCAAACCGCCATCGTCCGCTTCCTCGCCCACGCCGACCACCGCATCCGCCGCTACATCCGCGCCAAACAGCGCCTCATCACCCTTCTCGAGGAGCAGAAGCAGGCCATCATCCACCAGGCCGTGACCCGCGGCCTCGACCCGAACGTTGACCTGAAGCCATCAGGAATCCCATGGCTTGGTGAAATCCCATCCGGATGGTCACTGAGGCGTTTCAAGAGAGTGGTCCGAATTACCCGCGGCCAAGTCGATCCCCGCACAGAGGAGCAACGAGGAAAGATCCTCCTTGCCCCAAATCACATCCGCCGGGGTGATGGTGCGATAATCGCACTCGAAAGCGCCGAAGCTCAGGGAGCTGACAGTGGTAAGTACGAAGTGCGTGCCGGTCAGGTCGTGTACAGTAAGATTCGTCCGATGTTGAGAAAGGCAGCAATTGCTCCGACAGACTGTCTTTGCAGTGCTGATATGTACCCCCTGACAATTGACGAGACGCAGGTTAGACGGGAGTTTTTCCTGCAGCTACTACTCTCCGAGCCCTTCACTAGGTACGCCGTTGATTGCTCGCTCCGTGTCGCGATGCCCAAGGTGAATCGAGAGGCATTGGGTGACGCGTGGCTATGGCATCCCCCGATTGGTGAGCAAATAAGAATCGAATCTGCGATTGCCTCAGAGACACGGACAGCATCGAAGGCCATTGATGCTACGAGGACGGATGTACGCCTCCTCCGCGAATACCGCACCCGCCTCATCGCCGACGTCGTCACCGGCCAGCTCGACGTCCGCGCCGCCGCCGCCGCGCTCCCCGACGAGCCCGACGACCCCACGCCGCTCGACGACACCGACCTCACCGAATCCGAGGACGACGCCGATCCCGACAGCGAGGCCAATCCGGATGCCGAGGCCATCGCATCCGACGACTGACCCCACCCTCTTCCCGAGCGATACCCAGCAGCAGCCAGCGCTGTGGGCGGTGTGGAAAATGCGCAGCATTTTCCAAGCGGCTCGTGGAAAACGCGCCGCGTTTTCCACAGCCCGTCACCGTCCACAGCGCCCCCCACCACCACGCCCCCACGCTTCTCCCTCCCCCACGAATATCGAAATTCCATATTGCACCCACCCTGCCAATATGGCATATTCGCCCCATGCTCACATCCGACCTCAACGCCCTCTCGAACGAGGCGATCGAGTCCGAGATCGCCATCCTCTCGGCCCAGATCGACACCGCCGAGCACCGCCTCCTGACGCTGGTGCGCGAGCTCGACGCCCGCCAGCGCCACCGCGACCACGGCCTGCCTTCGATGGCCGCCTGGCTCAACTGGCGCGTCGGCCTCGGCCCGGTGGCGGCGCGTGAGAAGGTGCGGGTGGCCAAGGCGCTCGGGGAGCTCCCCGAGATCGACGCGGCATTTGCCAAGGCGGAGGTGAGCTACTCGAAAGTGCGCGCGATGACCCGCATCGCCACCCCCGAGAGCGAGGGGCGTCTCCTGCACATGGCGAAGAACGCCAGCGCGGCCCAGCTCGAGACGATCTGCCGCGGGGTCGAGCAGGTGACCAACCGCACGCGGGAAGGCCATTCGCGGTGGGTGAAGCTGCGCCGCTGCTCGGACGGCATGGTGCGTCTCGAGGCGCGCCTGCACCCCGACGAGGCCGCGCTCGTCATGAAGGCGGTCGATGCCGCGGTCGAGGAAGCGCCTGCTCCCGACGCGTCCGCGGAAGCGCTTCCGCCGTCCGAGGCGCGGCCCGATGGGCTGGTCCGCGTCGCCGAGGCGTTCCTCGCCGGCCAGCGGCCCGACGCCCGGCCCGGGGGTGAGCGGCATCAGATCATCGTGTGCGTGCGGGAGGACCCGCTCGTACCCGGAAACGTTTCCGCGGAAGCGGAGGACGCCGGTCAGGTGGTGCCGGAGACGTTGCGCCGGCTCGCCTGCGACGCGAGCCTGACGCGCGTGACCGTCGACGACCAGGGCACGCCGCTCGACGTCGGGCGCAAGACGCGCACCGTGCCGCCCGCCATGCGCCGCGCGCTCCTGGCGCGCGACCGGGGCTGCCGCTTCCCGGGTTGCACCAACCGACGCTGGGTCGACGCGCACCACATCGAGCACTGGGCCGACGGCGGCACGACGCGAGTCGACAATCTGATCCTCCTGTGCGCGACCCACCATCGGCTGGTGCACGAGGGCGGCTTCCGACTCTCCGGGACGGCGACGCGACCCCGATTCGTGCGGCCCGACGGCACGCCCATCGTCATCCCGCTCCGGTCCGCGCAGCTCGCAGGCTTGCCCCCGGCACGCCCGCCGCGGGCCCCGCCCATGCTGCCACCGAATTACCACTGGGCGATCGGCGCGGGGACGCCGAGGGAAAGTCGCGCCTGACTCGACGCCGCCGTCGATCTCGGCGACGATGCCGAGGACGATGACCACCGACACCAGCGAGAAGGCCCTCGAGTCGTTGATCGTTCGAGCCATGACCGGGCGCACGGACCTGCTCAGCCCGCAGTTCGTGCCTGGCCCTGGCGGCGCCCCGGTGGCGGGTGGCACGGGGTGGCTCCTCGGCGACGCGGCGCACTACGACCGCGAGCACTGCGTGGACCTCGTGCAGCTCCGCGGGTTCATCGCGGCCACCCAGCCCAAGCTGGTGGAGGCGCTCTCCCTCGAGACCGAGGGACCGACGCGTCTCAAGTTCCTGGCGCGGTTGCAAGGTGAGATCAGCAAGCGCGGGACCATCAACGTGCTGCGCCACGGCATCGAGCACGGTGCGCGCACGGTCGTCCTGTTCTACGGCACGCCGACGCCGGGCAACGCCAAGGCGGTCGAGCGATATGCGAACAACCGCTTCAGCGTCACGCGACAGCTCCGCTACAGCCGGGACCAGAAGGCGCTGGCGCTCGACCTCGCGCTGTTCATCAACGGACTTCCGGTCTTCACGTTCGAGCTCAAGAACAGCCTGACCAAGCAGACGGTGGCCGACGCCATCGAACAGTACCGGCGCGACCGTGATCCGCGCGAGAAGCTGTTCGGGCTCGGCCGATGCGTGGCGCATTTCGCGGTCGATGACCAGTCGGTCCGATTCTGTACGGCGCTCTCGGGCAAGATCTCGTGGTTCCTGCCGTTCGATCAAGGGTGGAACGACGGAGCCGGCAATCCGCCGAACCCCGAGGGCCTCGCGACGGACTACCTGTGGAAGCGCATCCTCACGCCGGCTGGGCTCACCGACATCCTCGAGAACTACGCGCAGGTCGTGGTCACCAAGGATCCGAAGACCAAGAAGGAGAAGCGCACCCAGGTCTTCCCGCGCTATCACCAGATCGACGTCGTGAGGAGGCTGCTGGCGGATGTGCGCGCGCACGGAGTCGGCAAGCGCTACCTCATCCAGCACTCGGCCGGGAGCGGCAAGTCGAACTCGATCGCCTGGCTGGCGCATCAGCTGATCGGCCTGAGTCGCGAGGACAAGCCGGTCTTCGAGTCGATCATCGTGGTGACGGACCGGCGCATCCTCGACAAGCAGATCCGGGACACCATCAGGCAGTACGCGCAGGTCGGAGCGACGGTCGGGCACGCGGAGCACTCGGGCGACCTGCGCAAGCTCATCGCCGCCGGGAAGAAGATCATCATCTCGACGATCCAGAAGTTCCCGTTCATCCTCGACGAGATCGGTAGCGAGCACCGCGGGCGGGGCTTCGCCATCCTCATCGACGAAGCCCATTCCAGCCAGGGCGGCAAGGCGTCGGCGGCGGTGTCGCTGGCCCTGTCCGAGGGCGGTGCAGAGCAGGAGGACGAGACTCCGGAGGACCGCATCAACCGGATCATGGAGAATCGGAAGCTGCTCACGAACGCGAGCTACTTCGCGTTCACGGCGACGCCGAAGGCCAAGACACTGGAGACGTTCGGCGAGGTCGTGAGCGGCGGCGCCGGCGACCCGAAGCGGCGGGCGTTCCACAGCTACACGATGAAGCAGGCGATCCAGGAAGGATTCATCCTCGACGTGCTGGCGAGCTACACGCCGGTCGACAGCTGGTACAAGCTCGTGAAGACGGTGGAGGACGACCCGGAGTTCGACACCAAGAAGGCCGGCAAGAAGCTGCGGCGCTATGTCGAGGGCAATGTTCACGCGATTCGGCTGAAGGCCGAGATCATGATCGACCATTTCCACGAGCAGGTGATCGCCAAGCAGAAGATCGGCGGCAAGGCGCGCGCGATGGTCGTCACGAACGGGATCGAGCGGGCGATCCAGTACCTCATGGCCTTCCGCGCCTACCTCGAAGAGCGCAAGAGCCCCTATCGCGCCATCGTCGCCTTCTCGGGGGAGCGCGCATTCGGTGGCAAGGTGGAGACCGAGGCGACCCTGAACGGCTTCCCGTCGAGCGACATCCCGGATCGGATCAAGGAGGATCCGTATCGCTTCCTGATCTGCGCGGACAAGTTCCAAACGGGCTACGACGAGCCGCTCCTGCACACGATGTACGTGGACAAGACGCTGTCGGGGATCAAGGCCGTGCAGACCTTGTCGCGCCTCAATCGCGCGCACCCTGCCAAGTACGATGCGTTCGTGCTCGATTTCATGAACGACGCCAAGACGATCGAAGCGTCGTTCGCGGAGTTCTACCGCACGACCATCCTCAGCGGCGAGACCGATCCGAACAAGCTGCACGACCTCAAGGCGGAGCTCGACGGCGCCGAGGTCTACACGGACGAGCAGGTCGTGACGCTGGTCGATCGGTACCTGGCCGGCGCCGACCGGGATCAGCTCGATCCGATCCTCGATGCGTGCGTGGCCGAGTACAAAGGGCTCGATGAGGATGGGCAGGTCGCGTTCAAGGGTGACGCGAAGGCGTTCGTACGGACCCATGGCTTCCTCGCCAGCATCCTTCCGTATGCGAAGGCGGACTGGGAGCGGCTCGCGACGTTCCTGACCTTCCTCGTGCCGAAGCTCCCGGCGCCGAAGGAGGAGGATCTATCCAAGGGCATCCTCGAGTCGATCGACATGGACAGCTACCGCGTCGAGAAACAAGCAGCGCGCAGCATCCAACTGGCCGACGCCGAGGCGGAGGTCGCGCCCGCGGCGGTCTCGGGCGGTGGCCACAAGCCCGAGCCGGAGCTCGACCGGCTCTCGAACATCATCAAGGTCTTCAACGAGCACTTCGGCAATATCGAGTGGCGCGATGCCGACCGCGTGCGGCGACTCATCACGGTCGAGATCCCGGCAATGGTCTCGGACGACAAGGCCTACCAGAACGCGCGCAAGAACTCGGACCCGCAGAACGCGCGCATCGAGCACGACAAGGCGCTCGGGCGCGTGCTGATTGCGCTCATGAACGATGATACGGAACTGTTTCGCCAGTTCAGCGACAACCCGAGCTTCCGGCGCTGGCTGTCGGACATGATCTTCAACGAGACCTACGAAGGGCGCGCCACCTGATCAGGCGCGCGGCGGCTGACCTGGCCTGGGGAGGTGCCAGGACGATCGTCGGGGGCGGGTGCGACACATGTCCATTGGCCCGGGAGGCGTGGTCCGCTAGTGTGGACGGACCGTCGCTATCCCCAACGCCAGTGGGACCCTATGAAACGCCTTCGCCTCGAGCTCGGCCGCGTGGCTCTCCCCCTGTTCCTCCTGTCGTTCGTCGCCGCGCCGAGCACGAGCTGCGGCCAGGGCGACGGCCCGTCGCGAGACGCCGACGGGGATGCGGAGGACGCCGACGCCGACGCGCTCGAGATCGTCGATACGCCCGCGCCGGAGGACGTCGTCGACACGCCTTCGCCACCCGAGGACGGCGGGCCCGCCAACAGCGCGCCGGTCATCGCGATCGAAGTGCCCGCGGACGGTACGGCGTTGTCGTGGGGCGAGCGCGTGGTGCTGCGCGCGCGGGTGAGCGATGACCTCACCGCGCCGGAGGAGCTGCAGGTGCGCTGGTCCTCGCCGATCCAGGGCGTGCTCTTCGAGGGCGCGCCGAGCGACGATGGCGTGGTCGAGGTGACGGCGAGCGAGCTGGCGCTGGGAGAGCACCTGCTGGTCCTGCGCGCGGTCGACGGCGAGGGCGCCGAGGCGAAGGCGTACCTGATGATCGAGGTGCTGGCGGACGAGGGCGCGCCGCGGATCGAGATCGCGCCGCTCGATCCGGTCACGTCCGAGGACCTCGTCGCGCGCGTCGAGGACTACGGGCTCGAGGGGGCGGCGGGGCCGCTCGTGGTGACGTGGTCGTGGTTTCGGGGGGCGGAGGCGGTCGCGGTCGATGGTGATACGGTCGAGGCCGCGTCGACCACCAAGGGTGAGACGTGGCGGGTCCTGGCGGTCGTGAGCGACGGCGTGCGCACGACGCCGCCGGGCGTGGCGCAGGTCGTCGTGTTGAATGCGCTGCCCGGGTGTCCGGGGGGTGCGTCGATCGGGCTCGGATCGGATGGCGCGCTGAGCTGCGCGTGTGACCTGCGCGAGGACCTCGACGCGGCGGATCCGGTGGCCGATGTGTGTCAGTGGGCGATCGACGGGGTCGCGGTGGGTGCGCAGGCCGGGGACTGCCGGATCGACCCGGCCGGGGCGGCGCCGGGGGCGGTCTATGAGTGCACGCTGGTGCCGTACGACGGCGAGGAGGAGGGCGAGCCGGTGGCGGCGACGCCGTTCGTGATCGCGGACGCGAACGGCAACTCGGCGCCGGTGCCGCCGGGGGTCGGGATCGCGCCGAGCTTCGGGCAGCCCGAGCACACGTATCAGTGTGAGGTGCTCGTGCCGGCGGTCGATGCGCAGGGGGACGCGATCTCGTATAGGGTTGCGTGGTCGGTCGCGGGGCACCTGAACCCGAGCGGCGAGGCGTGGAGCGTGGTGCCGGCGACCGATCTGGTCAACGCGGCGGGGGCGCCTGCGGCGGTGGGGGATGCGCTGGCGTGCCAGGTGGTCGCGAGCGACGGGCAGGCGGAGTCGCGGCCAGGCGTGAGCGGTGTGGTGATGCTCGGCACGACCGGGGTCTCGCTCGGCGGGGACCTCGGGGACGTGGCGCTGAGCGAGCCGCTCGGGGACGGCTGCTGGAAGGGGGCGGACAACGCCCTGCCGGAGTGCGTGCCGGACGTGGTGTGCGCGGTCGACATCGTCGCGTGCTTCAACGAGGACGGGTCGCTCAGGGAGCCGCCGACGATGGAGGCGGTGGCGTCGCTGCCGGGTCTGGGTGAGGTCGCGCTGGTGGGCGGGCCGACGGAGGACGGCGGGTGGAGGATGAGCGGCGAGGCGCCGGACCTCGGGCCGCCGGCGACCTCGCTGCCGCTGACGGGGCTGACCCTGACGGTCGAGAGCGACGGGGCCGGCGGCACGAAGGCGACGCTGAGCGGGGACCTGGAGCTCGACGGGGTGGCGTACGCGTTCGAAGGGGCCGAGGTCAGCACCTTCGTCAGCGGCGAGGGCGCGGACGTGACGAACCTGAAGCTCGAGGTGCCGCTGCCGGAGCTGGTGATCCGTGGGGTGTCGTTTTCGGGCACGCTGACGATGAGCGGGGCGGACGAGTCGCTGGCGTTCGAGGGTGAGGTGAGCTTCGAGGGCGTCGGGCCGCTGGAGGTGCGCGGGGCGTTCGAGCTCGACGGCACGAGCGTGGTGGCGGCGAGGCTGTCGGCCGGGGCCGGGGCGGCGCTCGGGGGCGTGGTCTTCGCGGGCGAGATGCGGCTCATCCTGAGCGACGGGGCATGGGCGCTGGGGCTCTCGGGAGGCGAGCTGACGCTGCCGGGCGGGGTCGAGCTGACCTTGGCGGGGGCGGTGGAGGTCGCCGGGGGCCGCTTGAAGGAGGCGGTGCTCGACGCGACGGTAGCCGGCGCGGGCGGTGGCGCGGTCAGCTTCGCCGGGGTGACGTTCGAGGGCGGGATCGAGGTGCGCTGGTCGCAGGAACGCTTCGCGGTGACGCTGATGGACGGGGCGCTCGGGCCGGGCGGGCCGGAGCTGACGGTCGGGGGCGCGGTCGAGATCGTCGAGGGCGTGGTCGTCGGCGGGGAGCTGAGCGCGGGCAACGATCTGGTGATCGCCGGCGTGGGCTTTTCGGGCGAGGCGGGCGTGAGCTTCGAGGAGCACACGCTGACGGTGGCGCTGGCGGCCGGCGTGGTCGGCCTGCCCGAGGGCGGGGAGGTCGGGTTGGCGGGTGAGATCGTGTTGGAAGACGGGGCCTTGGCGAGCGCGACCTTCGAGGGCGCGGGCGAGGTCGCGCTGGCCGGGGTGCGCTTCGGGGGCGCGATAAGCGCCGAGTGGTCGGGCGGCGGGAGTTGGGCGATCGGGCTCGAGGACGGCAAGGTCGCGTTGCCCGGTGGGCAGGAGGTGACGCTGGCCGGGGCGCTCTCGGTCATCGAGGGGCGGGTCGAGTCGGGGAGCTTCGCGGCGGGGGCGGAGGTCTCGTTCGCGGGGCTGAGCTTCGAGGGCGCGGCGACGGCATCGTATCAGGTGACGCGCGACGAGCTCGGCAACAGCGTCGGGCATTCGCTGAGCCTGGGCTTGAGCGGTGGCAGGATCGCGCTGACGGGGCTCGGGGAGCTGACGCTGGCGGGCGCGGTGGAGATCGCCGATGGGCAGGTCGAGTCGGCGTTGTTCTCGGCGGGCCACGATCTGAAGCTGGGGCCGATCCAGTTCGCGGGCGAGGCGTCGGTGAGCTGGTCACGGGCGGACGGGCTGGCGCTCGAGCTGGCGGGCGGCGAGGTGAGCGTCGCGGGCGCGGTGCTGACGGTCGGCGGGGCGCTGAAGATCGAGGGCGGCACGCTGACGTGCGGGGAGCTCGAGACGGCGAGCGCGGCGTCGACGACGATCGGCGGGGTGTCGTTCGAGGTCGGGATCCGCTACGCGGCGGCGGACAGGACCTGTGTGTGGAGCGATGGCACGACGACGACGAGCGGCGAGAGCCAGTTCCTGGCGTCGCTCTCGGGAGGCGAGCTGACGGCGGGGCCGGTCACGGTGACGCTGGCCGGGAACGCGACGCTGGTCGGGGGCACGCTGGCGTGCGCGGAGCTGGAGGCGGGCGCGGGCGCGACGCTGCCGATCGGCGGGGTGAGCTTCGGGATCGGCGCGCGCTACGCGGCGGCGGGGCAGACGTGTCCGTGGAGCGAGGGGGCGTCGGCGGGCGAGCTGGAGCTGACGCTGAACCGCGGGCTCGTGCAGGTCGGCGATCAGGTCGTGTCGCTGTCGGGCGCGGCGGTGATCGCGGCGGGCGGGGTCGAGTCGGCGAGGCTGGTCGGGGCGGCGGCATTGTCGCTGCCGGGCAGCACGGCGGCGTTCACGGTCGGCGCGACGTACGTGGCAGCGACGAGCACCTTCGAGCTGTCGCTGAGCGGAGGGGAGATCGAGGTCGCGGGGGCGACCGTGACGCTCGAGGGGGCGGCGGCGATCGTGGCCGGGCAGGTCGCGTGCGTGAGCCTGCGGTCGACCGGGGCGCTGGCGGTGATCGGCGAGGCGAGCTTCGAGGTCGGCGGGCGCTTCGCGATGGCGGGCGCGCAGTGCGAGTGGATGAACGAGGCGGCGGCGGCGCACACCTTCGAGGTCACGCTGGCGGGTGAGGTGGTCGTCGGCGGCGCGACGTTTTCGTTCGCGGGGGCCGGGCGCGTCGAGGGCGGGTCGCTGAGGTGCGCGGAGCTGCGGGCGGACGGGGACGTGGCGCTGGCGATCGGCGAGGCGCGCTTCGACATCGGGATCCGCTACGCGGCGGCGGGCGCGACCTGCGCGTGGGCCGACGGCACCGAGACGAACGCGGATGCGCCGACCTTGCTGGCGGCGCTGACGGACGGGCGGCTCGCGCTCGGCGGGGCGGAGCTGACCTTGTCGGGTACGGGCGAGCTCGAGGGCGGCGAGCTGACGTGCGTCGAGCTGAAAGCCGGCGGGCAGGCGAGCTTCGAGGTCGCGGGGGTGCGCTTCGCGGCGGGCGCGCGCTACGCGGCCGAAGGGGCGACGTGCGCGTGGATGGACGGGCCGGCGGCCGCCGACACGCTGGAGGCGACGCTGCACGAAGGGGCCGTCGCGGTGGCGGGGGCGGAGCTCGTGCTCTCGGGGGCGGCGGAGGTGGCGGGCGGGGCGGTGCGCTGCGCCGATCTGACGATCGCGGCCGGGGCGGACCTGGCGTTCGGGGGCATCGCGTTCTCCGGGGCGGGGCGCTTCATCGGCGCGGGCGCGACCTGCGACGGGGTGAGCGCGGAGCGGGACACGCTGCGGCTGACGCTCGAGGAGGGCGCGGTCGAGGTGGCGGGCACGCGCGTGACCTTGAGCGGCAGCGGCGAGGTGGCGGGCGGCGCGGTGCAGTGCATCGCGTTTTCGGCCGAGGGGACGAGCCCGGTGCTGGCGGGCGCCGAGGTGGAGGTCGCGGGGTTCTATGCGGCGGCGGGGGCGAGCTGCGAGGGCGCGGCCGCGGTGTCCGAGGACACGTTCGCGCTGACGCTCGGGCTGAGCGTAGGGCCGTTCGCGATGAGCGGGCTCGGGCGGATCGAGGGCGGGGCGTTGGCGTGCGCCGAGCTGAACGCGAGCGGCGGCGGGAGCGAGCTCGCGGGGGTGAGCTTCGATGTCGGCGGGCGCTTTACGGCGGCGGGGCGGACCTGCACCTGGCTCGACGGCAGCGAGACGAGCGCGGAGGGCGAGTACGTCTTCATGGCGACCTTGAAGAACGGCACGCTGGCGGTCGGCGGCCAGACGCTCGCGCTGGCGGGTGAGGGCGAGATCGTCGGCGGCGCGATCACCTGCGCGTCGTTGGAGGCGCTCGGGGCGCTGGCGATCGACGTCGGCGGGATCGACTTCTCCGCCGGGGCGCGCTACGCGGCCGAGGGCAGCACCTGCGGCTGGTCGGACGGGGGCCAGGCGCGGCTCCAGCTGACGCTGCACGACGGGCGGATCGCGGTCGGACCGACCGAGGTGACGTTGAGCGGCAGCGCGGAGATCGCCGGCAGGAAGCTCGCGTGCGCGAGCTTCGAGAGCCAGGCGAGCGTCGGGGTGGACCTCGGCGGCGTGAGCTTCGCGGTGGGCGCGCGCTATGCGGCGGCGGGCGAGGCGTGTGGGTGGTCGGATGGGCAGACCGAGCGCTTCGAGCTGACGCTCGAGGACGGCGCGCTGACGATCGGCGAGAACACGTTCACGCTCGCGGGCAGTGCGCGCCTCGAGGGCGGGGCGATCGCGTGCGCCGAGCTCGAGTCGTCGGGCTCGATCGCGCTGGGCGGCACGACCTTCAAGGTGGGCGGGCGCTTCGTCGCGGCGAACGCGACCTGCGGCTGGTCGGACGGCACGCGCGGCACGGCGAGCGTGAACACGCTGAGCGTGTATCTGAGCGAGGGCAGCGTGACGGTCGCCGGGCAGACGTTGGGGCTGTCCGGGCTCGGGGTCGTGCGCGGCGGGCGGCTGGCGTGCGCGTCGCTCGAGGCGTCGGCGAGGCTGGAGATGGACGTCGCGGGCGTGTCCTTCGGCATGGGCGGGGCGCGTTTCGTCGCGGGCGGCGAGACCTGCGAGTGGTTCGACGGCACGACGACGAGCGCGAGCGTCGACACGTTCAGCCTGGAGCTGCGCGACGGCAAGTTGACGGTCGGGCCGGCGACGCTGACCTTGTCGGGCTCGGCGGAGATCACGGCGGGCGGGGTCACGTGCGCGGCGCTCAAGGCGGGCGGTGGGGCGCGGCTCGACGTCGGCGGGGTGAGCTTCGCGGCGGGCGCGCGCTTCGCGGCCGCGGGGCACGCCTGCGGTTGGTCCGATGGGGCCGAGAGCGTGCTCGAGCTGACGCTCGAGGACGGCTCGGTCGAGGCCGGCGGGGCGCGGCTCGGGCTGAGCGGGGCGGCGAAGATCGGGGGCGGCAAGCTGAGCTGCGCGGACTTCGACGTGACCGCCGGCGCGGACGTGGCGTTCGGCGGGGTGAGCTTCGACGCGGGCGCGCGCTTTGCGGCCGCGGGCGAGACCTGCGGCTGGTCCGACGGGGCGGCCAACAAGCTCGAGATCCTCTTGAGGGACGGCGCGATCGACGTCGGCGGGGCGTCGGTGCGGCTCTCTGGCGGCGGCGTGGTCAGCGGCGGCAAGCTCGGGTGCGCGACCCTGACCTCGAGCGCGGCGGGCGCGACGCCGGTCGGCGGGCTGGCGTTCACGGTCAGCGGGCGCTTCGCCGCGGCCGGCCACAGCTGCGCGTGGACGAGCGGGCCGGCGACCGTGAACACCTTCGAGCTCGCGCTGAGCGACGGGCGCCTCTCGGTCGGCAGCGCGAACCTGGCGTTGAGCGGGGCCGGCAAGGTGGCCGGCGGGCGCCTGACCTGCGCGGAGCTGGCTGCCGCGGGCGGGGCCTCGGCGGCGGTCGGCGGGATCTCCTTCGATCTCGGCGCGCGCTACGCGGCCTCGGGTGAGACGTGTCAGTGGGCGGACGGCTCGGAGACGACGGCGGCGCAGAGCAAGCTCCTGCTGGCGTTGAAGAACGGCACGCTCGCGGTCGGCGGGCAGAGCCTGACGCTGTCGGGCACCGCGACGCTGGTCGGCAAGACGGTCGCCTGCGCGGAGCTCGACGCGGTCGGCGCGGCGAGCGTGAGCGTCGGCGGGCTCAGCTTCGATGCGGGCGCGCGCTTCGCGGCGGGTGGGCACGCGTGCGCGTGGACCGACGGGGTCGTCGCCGAGAACACGCTCGAGCTGACCCTGCGCGACGGCACGGTGAGCGCGGGCGGCGTGACGCTGAGCCTCTCGGGCGCGGCCGAGATCGCCGGCGGCAAGGTGACCTGCGCGGACCTCGCGGTCGACAGCGACGCGGCGCTGGCCTTCGGCGGCGTGAGCTTCGACGCGCGCGCGCGCTTCGCCGCCGCCGGCTCGAGCTGCGGCTGGTCCGACGCGAGCGCCGACCGGCTCGAGCTGGCGCTCGGCGGGGCGTCGATAACCGTCGGCACCACGCGGGTGGCGCTGACCGGCTCGGGCGAGATCGTCGCCGGCCGGGTGAGCTGCGTGCAGTTCGCCGCCGCCGGGCAGGCGAGCCTCGGCGGGCTCACCTTCGACGTCGGCGCGCGCTTCGCGGCGGCCGGCGCGACCTGCGAGTGGACCGACGGCGCGGTCGCGGTCAACACCTTCGAGGTGACGCTCGGCGGGGCCAGCGTCACGGTCGACGGGGTCGGCGCGCTTACGTTGAGCGGCGCCGGCCGAATCGAGGGCAGCGCGCTGACCTGCGCAGAGCTCGGCGCCAGCGGCCAGATCGACGTCGGCGGGGTCGAGTTCGAGCTCGGCGCGCGCTTCGTCAAAGCGGGATCGACTTGCGCGTGGGCCGACGGCACGAGCACCACCGCGACCGCCAACACCTTCACCTTCGCGCTCCTGAACGGCTCGCTCGCAGTCGGCCCGGCCACGCTCAAGCTCTCCGGCGCTGCGACGCTCAGCGGCGGCGCCCTCACCTGTGCCGAGCTCGACGCGGGCGGCGGCGCCGGCCTCCAGGTCGGCGGGATCTCGTTTGCCGCCGGGGCGCGCTTCGCGGCGGCGGGACGCACCTGCACGTGGCGCGACGGCAGCGCGACCACGGCGACGAGCAGCACGCTCGTGCTCACCCTGAAGGAGGGCAAGGTCGCCGTCGGCCCGGCCCAGGTCACGCTCTCGGGCACGGGCGAGATCGCCGGCAACAAGCTCACCTGCGCATCCTTCGAGGTCGGCGGCGGGGCCGGCCTCTCGCTCGGCGGGATCGCCTTCGAGGCCGGCGCGCGCTACGCCGCGGCCGGGCAGAGCTGCGGCTGGTCCGACGGCGCGGCGAACACCCTCGAGCTCACGCTCGGCAAGGGCGCGCTCGACGTCGGCGGCGTGAGCGTCCTGCTCGAGGGCTCGGCGACGTTGGCCGGCGGCGCGCTGACCTGCGCCGAGCTGCGCTCGACGAGCGGGGCCACCGCCGGTTTCGGCGGCGTGAGCTTCACGCTCGGCGGCCGCTACGCCAAGGCCGGCGCGACCTGCGGCACCAACCCGGCCCCCCTGGTCGACACCTTCGTGCTCACCCTCGACGACGGCCGCCTCGCGCTCGGTCCGACGACGCTGAGCCTCGCCGGCACCGCCGAGGTCGCTGGCGGCCGCCTCACCTGCGCCGAGCTCGAGGCCGCCGGCGGCGCCTCGGTCGCGCTCGGCGGCGTCTCCTTCGACGCCAGCGTGCGCCTCGCCATGGCCGGCGCGCACTGCGAATGGAAGGACGGCACGACCTCCGATCCGACGAGCAACGAGCTCCTCCTGGGCCTCCAGAACGGCCAGCTGAGCGTCGGCGGCGCCACCCTGAACCTCGCCGGCAGCGGCCGGATCTTCGGCGGCCAGGTCGCCTGCGCCGAGCTCGACGCCGTCGGCGCCGCGCCGATCGCCCTCGCGGGGGTCTCCTTCGACGCCGGCGCGCGCTACGCCGGCACCGGGCACGCCTGCACCTGGGCCGACGGCACGACCCGCCCGGCCGGGCCCCAGGCGCTCGAGCTCACCCTCAGGAACGGCCGCCTGACGATCGCCAACAGCACGCTCGAGCTCTCCGGCGCCGCGCGGATCGAGGCCGGCCAGCTCACCTGCGCCGAGCTCTCGAGCGCCGCCAGCGTCGACGTCGGCGGCATCACCTTCGCGACCGGCGCGCGCTACACCGCCGCCGGCGCGACCTGCCCCTGGCTGGACGGCAGCAGCACGACCTCCGCCCTGGCGCGCATGGACCTCACGCTCCACGACGGCAGCCTCGCGCTCGGCGGGGTCGACCTCCGCCTCTCCGGTAGCGGCACGCTGCTCGGCGGCAAGCTCGCCTGCGTCGAGCTCGCGTCGTCCGGCTCGGCCAAGGCCAGCGTCGGCGGCGTCGCCTTCACCGTCGGCGCGCGCTTCGCCGGGGCCGGCCAGACCTGCCCCTGGAGCCCCACCCCGGCCGCCGCCGACACCTTCGAGGTCACCCTGCACGACGGCAAGCTCGCGCTCGACGGCGCGACGCTCGCGCTCTCCGGCACCGCCCAGGTCGTCGCCGGCAAGCTCACCTGCGCCGCGCTCAGCTCCACCGC
>WYBB01000035.1 GCA_011526585.1 Deltaproteobacteria bacterium | reverse complement strand
GCAGAGGAGGAGGCCCTGGAGGCGGTCGAGGCCGTCGGCGTCGAGGAGGCGGACCACGCCGTCGGCGAGCGCGCGGAACGGGGGGGCGTCGAGGTCGACCAGGAGGCCGAGCAGATCGAGGATGGCGGCGACGTCGAAGCTCTCGGCGGTGGCGGAGACGAGGAGGTTGCGCACGAGGTAGCGCAGCGCCTCGCGCCCGCCTTCACCCTCGAAGTCGAGGCCGGCGAGGCCGTCCTGGAGCGCGTCGCTCGAGAGGGTCTCGAGGAGGGCGTCGACGAGCGCGGGATCGGCCAGGGCCTCGGCGAGGAGCGAGAAGAGCGGCGCGCCTTCGCAGGTCGTGAGCGCGCGGCGGAGCACGCCGAGGAGCGGCAGGTTCGGTGCGCTCGGGCCGGACTGCGCGAGCCAGCGCAGGAGGCGGCCGAGCGTCACCTGGAGGCCGTCGCCGGCGGGCGCGGGGTCGTCGGGCGCGGCCTTGTCGGCGGCGAGCGCGCCGAAGTCGCCGTCCTCGAAGGAGCCGAGCAGGCGCAAGAGCGCGTCGATCATGTCGCGGCGCGCGGTGTCGGGGATGCGCTCGCGGATCGCGAAGGCGAGGTTGGCGATCCGGCCTTCGGCCTCGAGCTGGTAGAGCGGCTGGAGGTAGTCGTCGGCCTCGGGGCAGGCGGGTGGCGGCGCGGTGTAGGGCGCGAGCCGATCGTCGGCGCCGCAGCCGCTCAGCGGGAGGCTCGCCGCGAGGCTCGTCACGAGGCCGACGAGGAGCGCGATCGAGGTCGCGCGGGCGCGCTGGGAGAGGCGGAGCACCCGCCGAGACTCGCCCGGCGGTCGCCACAATTCAAGTGCAGTCGCGGACCTCAGAGGGTGAGGAGGTAGGCGATGAGCTGGTCCTTCTGCACCTCGGTGAGGTGGGAGGTCTTGCCCATCGTCTCGGCGGTGCGCTCGAGGACCTCGTGCAGGGTGGCGGCGCTGCCGTCGTGCAGGTAGGGCGCGGTGTAGAAGAGGCCCTTGAGGGTCGGGGTGTTGAGGCGCCAGGGCGGGACCGCCTCGGGGTTCATCGCGCGCTCGAACTCGAAGCGCGCGAGCTCGACCTTGCTGGCCGTGCCGACGTCGTGCTTCATGCCGTCGGTGAAGCTCTGCTCGGGGCGGTGGCAGCTCGAGCAGCCGACGGTCCGATCCTCGAAGATCGCCTTGCCCGCGGCCTGCTCCGGCGTGAGGCGGCCGTCGGGGGCGAGGTTGGGGTTCTTCGGCGCCTCGAGGCCGTAGAGCAGGAACTGCTCGAGGTCGGCGAGCGTCGCGCGGTCGAGGCCCTTGCCGCCCATGCGCTCGATCGTCTGGGACATGTTGTCCTGGAGCGCGTCCTCGCTGCCCGCCCAGTTGAAGGGCGCGGTGCCGGCGAGGCGCCCGGCGAGCGCCGGGGTCTGGCGCGGGCCGTCGGTGATGAACCACACGAGCTTGTCCTCGGTGCCCTCGAAGTGGCAGGTCCCGCAGGCGAACTGCCCGGCGTGGCTCAGGTTTTCGTTGCGGGCGAAGGTGAAGGTGCGCGCGCCGTTGCGCACGGCGGCGGGCAGGGGGTCGACGCCGTAGGCCTTGGCCTTGGAAGCCTGGAGGCGGAAGGGCCGCACGCGCGGCGATTCGGGAGTCGGGTCGGAGCCGGCCATGAAGGGCATGCCAGCGGCGTCCATGCTGGCGCCTTCCGGGAAGGCCGCGGCGGGGCGCGGCATCGAGTCGGTCGCGCCGGAGCCGAAGACGGTGCGGCCGTCGGCCATGGGCGTGAGCGAGAAGAACGGCGTGAGGTCGATCGGGCTCACGCTGAGGTCGTGCTCGTTGAGCACGTAGGCGGTCTCGCCGTCGGGCGAGAAGGCGATGCCGCGCGGGGCCCGGCCGACGTCGACGAGCGCGAGCGGCGAGCGCATGGGATCGCCCTCGGCGGTCGAGAGCACGAGCACGTTGTCGGTGCCGTAGCCGGTGATGAAGAGCAGGCTCCAGCTCGGGTGGTGGGAGACATCGGAGGGCTGGTCGACGAGGTGGTGGAGCGGCTCGCCGGTGAGCACGTCCTGTACGGGGAACTCGCTCTCGACGAGGTGCGGCACGCCGAGGTCGTCGGTGGCGGTGACCGTCACCTCGACCGGGCGGGTCGGGATGGGGAAGCTCGCCGACGGGACCGAGGAGCCGTAGCCGTCGCTGCTCGTGGTGGTGCCGTCGGGGGTCGTCACGTTGAGCGTGCTGTTGAGGAAGTCGTCCTCGGTGCCGGGCGCGGCGGTGATGTGCGCGATGAAGGCCGAGCCGTCCTCGGGCGAGATCGCGGCGCTGAGCGCGCGCGCGGAGCGGAGGCCGCGCAGGCGGAAGCCCTCGAGGTGGTCGGCGGGGTTGCCGATGCGCAGGTGGCTCTCGGAGACGACCTCGAGCGGGAGGTTGTCGTCGTCGACGTCGACCTTCAGCGCGCCGGCGAACTGGTGCACGACGAGGAGGAAGCCGTTGGGGCTGGCGGCGACGCCGCGCGGCGTGTCGAGGAGCGTGACCGGGGTGGCGACCTCGGAGAGGTCGGCGACGTCGAGGGTGTGGAGCTCGCGCTCGAGCGGGAGGGTGACGTAGAGCGTGGTGGCGTCGGGGGAGAGCGCGAGACCGAAGGCCTCGGTGCCGAGCTTTCTGCGCGCCTCGATGGCGAGCGTGGGCGAGACGCGCAGCACCTCGCCGTTGCGGAGGGTGACGAAGATCGCGCCGTCGTCGGCGACGACGAGCACCTCGGGCCTGGCGCCGAGCGCGACGGCGCCGTCGCGGGCGAGCGTCCGGCGGTCGAGGCGCACCAGCTCGCGGTTGTCGCGGTCGGTGACGAAGAGGTGGTCGGCGGTGGCGGCGATCGGGTGGCCGGTGGTCCAGGCGGGCGCACGCTGCACGAGGAGCGGCCGCGGCGCCTCGGGGAAGGCGTGCGGGAACTCGAGGAGCACCGGGTCGTGGAGGTTTTCCTCCTTGCCGCAGGCCGGCAGGGCGGCGAGCGAGGACACGGCGAGGACAAGGCCGAGACGGGCGAGGGTCTTCATCGCGAAGCCTCCATGCGGGACGAGCGGGATCGAGGGTAGGGGTCCGCGGCGTGTCGAGTCAACGCCGGGTCCCGAGCCGGAGCTCCATGCAGGGCTCGGGTCGAGAGCGTGGCAAGGTCCGTGCCTGGCGGGTGGGCGCCAGTGCGCCGTGGAGTTTCAACGGGTTGCGAGGCGGGCTCGGCGAGCCGGGGTCGCGCTGGGTGTAAAGGTGGTGGCCAGGTGGGAAGGCGTTGCGCCACTTGGTAGGAGTGCGGGTGCGGGGGTGGGTGCGGGCACGGGCACGGGTGCGGGCACGGGCACGGGCACGGGGGCGGGTGCGGGGGGCGATCAGGTGGGGGGGAGGTGGATCGTGTAAATGCCGGCCTGGCCCGGGCTCTCCTCCACCGAGACGCTGAGGCGGCGCACGCGCGCGTCGGGGATGCGGCTCGGCAGCGCGGCGACGATGCGGCGCGCGAGGTAGGTCGCCAGCATCTCGGTCGAGGTGTT
>WYBB01000195.1 GCA_011526585.1 Deltaproteobacteria bacterium | reverse complement strand
CCGAGCACGCCGAGCCCCATGATGCCGACGCGCACGGCGTCCGCGGCCCATTGCAGCTTCGGCGCCCAGAAGGCCTGGCGCTGCGCCTCGTCGAGGTAGCGCTGCTGGCGGTGGTGCATGAGCACGTGCAGCGTGACGTATTCGGTCATGCGGCGGGTGAGGTCGTCGTCGGCGACCCGCACCAGGGGCACGGCCGGCAGGCTCGGGTCGCCGAGCACGGCGTCGACGCCGGCGCCGAGATTGAAGATCGCCTGGAGGTGCGGGAAGGCCGCGAGCCGGCCGGGCGGCGGCTTCCACACGGCGGCGTAGCGCACCTCGGCGGGATCGACGCGGTCGTCCGGCAGCAGGGCCACGCGCCGTCCCGGGCAGCCGCGGCGGAAGCGCTCGCGCCAGCGCTCGGGCGCCCAGTTCTCGGTCCCTCCCGAGATCAGGAGAGCGAGCGCGCCCTTGCTCACTGGCTCACCACCCCCTCGGGGGCGGTCTCGAGATCGAAGGCGGCCGCGAACAGCGCGCGCGTGTAGCCGGTCTTCGGATCGGCGAACAGCTCCGCGGCCGGTCCCTCCTCGACCACCTTGCCGTGGCGCATCACGACCAGCCGGCTCGCCAGCGCGGCCACGACCCGCAGGTCGTGCGAGATGAACAGGTAGGTCAGGTTGCGCCGCTTCTGCAGGTCGCGCAGGAGATCCACCATCTGCGACTGGAACAGCATGTCGAGGGCGCTGGTCGGCTCGTCGAGCACGATGAAGCTCGGCGCGAGCACGATGGCGCGGGCGACCGCGATGCGCTGGCGCTGGCCGCCCGAGAACTCGTGCGGATAGCGAAAGCGGGTCTCGGGATCGAGCCCGACGTCGTTCAGCGCGCGCACCACCCGCGCCTGCCGCTCGTCCTCCGACATGTCGGGATGGTGCACCCAGAGGCCCTCCTCGATCACGTCGGAAACCGACATGCGCGGGCTGAGCGAGCCGTAGGGGTCCTGGAACACGATCTGCATGTCGCGCCGGAACGGCCGCATCTCCTTGAAGCGGAGCCCGGCGAGGCTGTTGCCCATGAAGACGATCGGCCCCTCGGAGGAGATGAGCCTGAGGATCGCGAGGCCCAGCGTGGTCTTGCCCGACCCGGACTCGCCGACGATGCCGAGGGTCTCGCCCTTGCGCACCGCGATGCTGACCCCGTCCACGGCCTTGATGTGGCCGACGGTCTTGCGCAGCACGCCGCGCCGGATCGGGAACCAGACCTTGAGGTCGCGGGTCTCGATCACCATCGGCTGGTCGGGCGCGAGCGGCGCCGGATCGGGCTTCGGCTCGGCGGCGAGCAGCGCCCGGGTATAGGGATGGGCGGGGGCCTGGAACACGCGGGCGACCTCGCCGTGCTCGACGATGCGGCCCTCCTTCATGACGCAGACCCGGTCCGCGATCTTGCGCACGATGCCGAGATCGTGGGTGATGAACAGCATGGCCATGCCGAGGCGCGCCTGCAGCTGCTTCAGGAGCTTGAGGATCTGCGCCTGCACGGTGACGTCGAGCGCGGTCGTCGGCTCGTCGGCGATCAGCAGGTCGGGCTCGTTGGCGAGCGCCATGGCGATCATCACGCGCTGGCGCTGGCCGCCGGAGAGCTGGTGCGGATAGCTCTGCAGCCGGCTCTCGGGGTCCGGGATGCCGACCTGGCCGAGCAGGTCGACGATGCGCGCGCGCGCCTCGGCGCCGACGAGGCCGCGATGCAGCAGCAGGATCTCGCCGATCTGCTTCTCGATGGTGTGGAGCGGATTGAGCGAGGTCATCGGCTCCTGGAAGATGATCGTGATGTCGTCGCCGCGCACCCGCCGGATCTCGTCCTCGGGGAGCGCGAGCAGCTCGCGGCCCTTGAAGTGGATCCGGCCCGAGGGATGACGCGCCGAGGTATAGGGCAGGAGCTTCATGATCGAGAGCGCGGTCACCGACTTGCCGGAGCCCGACTCGCCGACCAGCGCGACCGTCTCGCCGCGTCGGATCTCGAAGGAGACGCGGTCGACGGCGACGACCTCGCGCGCGCCCTGGCCGAAGGCCACCGAGAGGTCGCGGACCGTGAGGAGGGGCTCGGCGCTCGCGTCCATCCGGGTCACCTGAAGGTCTTGCGCGGATCGAAGGCGTCGCGCGCCGCCTCGCCGATGAAGATCAGCAGCGAGAGCATGATCGCGAGCGTGAAGAAGCCGGTGAGCCCGAGCCAGGGCGCCTGGATGTTGGCCTTGCCCTGGGCGAGCAGCTCGCCGAGCGAAGGCGAGCCGGGCGGCAGGCCGAAGCCGAGGAAGTCGAGAGCCGTGAGCGTCATCACCGAGGAGGAGAGTACGAAGGGCAGCATGGTCATGGTCGCCACCATGGCGTTGGGCAGGAGGTGGCGGAACATGATGGTGGCGTTGGAGACGCCGAGCGCGCGGGCGGCCTGGATGTACTCGAAATTGCGCCCGCGCAGGAACTCCGCGCGCACCAGGCCGACGAGCGAGACCCAGGAGAACAGGAGCAGGATCCCGAGCAGCACGAAGAAGCCCGGCACCAGCACCGAGGAGATGATCAGCAGGAGATAGAGCGAGGGGATCGAGGTCCAGATCTCGATCACGCGCTGGAAGACGAGGTCGACCCAGCCGCCGAAATAGCCCTGCACGGCGCCGGCCGCGACGCCGATCACCGAGGACACCAGGGTCAGGATCAGCCCGAACAGCACGGAGATGCGGAAGCCGTAGATCAGGCGCGCCAGCACGTCGCGGCCCTGGTCGTCGGTGCCGAACCAGTTGTACTCGAGGTCGGCGCAGCCCGTGAGCCGCTTGCGCTCCACCACCGGGCGGCATTCCTCCTCGGTGAGCATCCAGGTGGGCTTGGAAGGCGCCGGCGTCGGCAGGTCGAGATTGTGGGTGTCGTAGGAGTAGCGGATCGGCGGCCAGTGGATGCTGCCGCCCTTCTCGGCGATCAGCTTGCGGAGATAGGGGTCGCGGTAGTCGGCGGCGGTCT
>WYBB01000194.1 GCA_011526585.1 Deltaproteobacteria bacterium | reverse complement strand
CTTCGAGGTCAGCGATCCGGCGCTCGGCGTCCACACGCGCCTGTCGATCATGCCCGCCGAGATTTGTCGATCGCGTTCTCACAAGTGATCGGAACGATCCGACTTTTTAGGGGCCTGAACGGTTACGGCGGACGCGCCGCCGGTCCTCTTCGGACACAGCCTGCTCCTCGATCGCACGATGTTCTCGGCGCAGGTGGCCGAGCTGTCGCGCGACTTCAGGTGCATCAACATCGACTTCCGCGGCCACGGCGAGAGCGCGCGGCCGCCGCGCCGCTTCGCGATGACCGACCAGGCCGACGACTATCGCAAGGTGCTCGACCACCTCGGGATCGAGCGCGCCGCGATCGTCGGTCTGTCGATGGGCGCGATGGCGGCGATGCACTTCGCGGTCGCGCACCCGGGTCGCGTCAGCGGCCTCGTCCTGATGAACACCAGCGCCGAGCCCGAGCCGCCCGCCGCGCGCGCCAAGGACATGGCGCTGGCGGTGATGGCACGGCTCTTCGGCGTCGGCGCCTTCATCAAGAAGCAGGTGGCGCCGCTCATGTTCGGCGAGCGCTTCCGCGCCGAGCGCCCCGAGGTCGTCGCCGCGTGGATGGATCGCATCGCGCGCCTCGATCGCAAGGGGCTCTACCGCGCGGTGACGATGGTGATGTCGCGCCCGGCCGTCGGCCCGCGGCTGGCCGAGCTCCGGGTGCCGACGCTGGTCGTCACCGGCGATCAGGACGTGGCGACGCCACCCGCGCTGGGCCAGAAGATCGCCGAGACGATCCCTGGCGCGGAGCTGCGCCTCCTGCCGCGCACGGGTCACCTCTCGGCGATCGAAGAGGCCGAGGTGACGACCAAGCTGATCCGGGTCGCGCTCGAGCGGATCAGCGCACGATCTTGACGTTGAAGTCCGCGGAGCCGAGCGCGCCCCACATGCGGATCCACAGCGGCAGGTACATCTCGGGGCCGCGCGCGGTGGTGATGTCGCCGAGATCGATGATCTGCTTCCAGCCGAAGCTGCCGAGGATCCCGCGCACGATCTCCTTGGCTTCGTGATCGTTGCCCGAGAGGAAGGTCGCGTGCTCGCCGTCGCCGAGCTTGCCTGGATCGACCATCACGTTGGCGTTGATCGTGTTGAGCGCCTTGACGACGCGCGCCTTGGGAAAGGCGCGCTGGATCCGCTCGGCCAGGGAGTCGTCGTTGTCGACGAAGAGCGTCGGCGGCATGCCCTTGGAGAAGTCGAGCGGGTTCGAGACGTCGACGATGACCTTGCCCTCGAGGTTTTCGGCCTTGGCGCGCTGAAGGGCCTCGATCGAGCCGGCGCCGAGCGTGCAGTTGACGATCACTTCGCCGTGCTCGGCCGCATCCGCGAAGGTGCCACCGCGAGCGCTGCCGCCGGTCTTGGCGACCCAGTTCCTGGCGCGCTCGTTGTCGGCCTCGCGCGCGCCCATCACGACCTCGTGCCCGAGGGCGGCGAGCTTGCTCGCCAGCGTCTGCCCCACCATGCCCGTGCCCAGGACTCCGATCTTCATGCAACCCTCCGGTTTGGGAACGTCACGTGGATCGCTTAAACGGCGAAGGCGGTCGAGTCACCCCGGCCGCCTTCCTCCGTTCACGGTGCGATTATCGAAGGATCACGGGAACGAGAAGCCCCCGCGATAGTTCGGCATGATGACCGGGGACGAGCCGATCCGGGTCACGGTGCCGCTGGGCCAGTCGATGTAGTGGCTGTCCCACATGTCGTCGTTGGTGATCTGCACGTCGGCCCACTGGTCGCGGAGCACGCCGTAGATGTACACGCGCACGGTCGCGAACGCGTCGCCGTAGCCCCAGTCGTTCCAGTAGTGCACGCCGACCTGGTAGCGCACGCCCGGCTCGGGCACGGCGATGTTGAGGTTCTCCGGGCCGGCGCCGTCGGTGTCGTCGCGATCGAGGCGCGGGTTGTCCGACGGGCTGAAGATCCCCCACTCCGGGTTCACGTTGTCCCAGTAGCAGTCGTAGGTCCAATCGAAGTAGTTGCCGTAGGCCTTGGAGTGCAGGAAGTGCAGGTCGACGTCGGAGCCGACCGAGAAGTAGATCTGATCGCCGCCGGTGTCCGACTCGTTGATGTCGCCCGGGGTGCGCCAGAGGAGCTCGACGTGGATCGCGTCGTCCGAGGTGACGACGACCGTGTACTCCGCCGCCGAGCAGCTGACGGTGCCGAGGGTGTCGCGCACGTTGAGGCGGAAGATGTACTCGCCGACGATGTTGGCCTCGAAGGTGGGCTCGGCCACGTACGGGCTCGGGCTGAAGGTCGAGACCGAGCCGCCCGGCTGCACGACCGACCACTCGTAGCTGGCGATGGCGCCGTTGCTCGCAGTCGAGCCGAGGCCCGACAGGTGCAGCACCGTCTGCGGCAGGACCTCCTGACCCTCGCGCACGACGATCGCCGCCGTCGGGCAGCTGCCGTCGGTGCCGAAGCCGTCGACGGGGACCTCGAGCTCGGAGAGGTAGGCGTTGGAGTTGACGCGGATCTTGCCGACGTCCTGCACGAACTGGCCGTCGCCGCCGAGCTGGGCGACCGAAGCCGGGAAGTAGGTGACCGGCACGTAGACCGACGAGCCCGCCGGGATCGCGACCGGGAAGGTGCCGAGCGCCGCCTCGCGCACCGCGAAGACGCCGTTGCCGTCCTCGATCATCTCGACGTCGTCGATCACCAGATCGACGTCGCCGCAGGACTGGATCTCGAGCGGGACCTCGGCGAGCTGGCCGACGAGCTTGCCGCCGAACGACACGCGCGTCGGGTTGGTCTTGATGCACGGGCCCTGGAGGTTGGCGTAGAGCTTGAGCTCGACCCCGTCGGGCGAGCTCTCGGTGAAGAAGACCATCGAGCCCTCGGCCGCCTCCGCACCCGAAGCCGCGTAGGTGACGTCGACCTTCTCGGCGCTGCCGGCGGCGACGACCAGCGGCGGGTTCAGGGTGATGCCGTTGGACGCGCTCTCGGCGGTGACGTTGTAGGTGACGCCGGCGATGGTCGCGGTGTAGCCGAGGTGGCCGGCGAAGATGATGCGCGTGATCGACAGCGGCGCGGCGCCGGTGTTGAGAAGGTTGGCTGGCTTGGTCGAGGTCGCGTTCGCCGAGACGGTGGCGAAGTCGAGCAGGGCCGGGCTCACGACGAGCCGGGCGACGGCGATCTCGGGGGCCACATAGAAGGTGAACTCCGAGCCGCTGTTGATCGTGGTGTTGGTGCGGATGCGCACGGTCGCCTTGGGGCGCGATCCGTCGGTCGCCGCGGAGGGGTTGAACTCGACCGAGAACTGGTGCGAGAGGGCCTCGGGGTAGACCTCGACCGGGACCGCTTCGCTCGGCGAGGGCAGCGAGGTCACCGTGAACGCGCCGGGCGGCACGCTCTCGACGACGATCTCCTTGATGAGGAGCACGCCGGTGCCCGAGTTGGCGACCTGGATGCGCGCGGGCAGATCGGCGCGCGCCGTCACGGTGCCACCCGCGGTCACCGCGCGTTGGCCTTCCCGGACCTCGAGCTTGGCGATCGCGGCGTCCTTGATGCCGCCGTCCCCGCACGCAATGAACGTCGTCGCCAACGTTCCCACCACAGCCGTCACGATCAAGTTCCTCAAGAGCCAACCTCCTACGTCGCCTGGCGTGGCGCGGATACTTCCAAGAAACGAGCGCGAAAGGGAAGGAATAGACAAGCTCGTCCGGAATTTTTTTCGATCATGCCCGCGCGACCGCGCTGATGGCGGCCGACAACAGCGCGCCTAGCTATCGCGCAAAGCCGGATGGTCCGCAAGATGACCGCCAGTGGATTGTGCACGCTGACGCGCCTATGGTCATGGGCGCCGTGGGAACCGTGTTGGGTCGGCGGCGGCCGGGTCGGACCCGGAGGGAGCGCGAGGACGAGCGATGAGCGGCGAGGTCGAGCCAAACGTCACCATGAAGTACATGAACCGCTTCGGGTGCATCGGTGACGCCTGCGAGGAGAACTGCTGCCTCGACGGCTGGCGCATCGACGTCGACAAGGCGCATTACGAAAAGCTCATGGCGATGGCGCAGTTCTCGGGCAAGCCGATCGCGCGGCGCTTCAAGTCGACCTTCATCATCCTGCCGCCCAAGAAGAAGAAGGATCCGGAGCGCTACCTGTTGAAGCAGCTCGATGGCGGGGGCTGCAGCCTCTTCAACGAGGGCTGGTGCGACCTGCACGGCACCTTCGGCTACGAGGCGCTGCCGCACGTGTGCGCGTTCTACCCGCGCAAGCTCAAGTACGTCGGCGAACAGATGGAGCTCAGCGCGACCGGCTCGTGCCCCGAGGTGACGCGCCAGATCATCCTGCACGACGACGGCGTCGACCTCGAGCCGATCGACTTCTCGCGCGTCTATCGCAAGGTGCTCCAGGATGGCATGGACCCGCGCGACACGCGCCCGTTCTTCCGCACCTTCGTGCAGGTGCGCGACTACGTGATGAAGATCCTGCGCGACGAGAGCTTGGCCTGGGACGAGCGCCAGTTCCTCATGCTCTGGTTCGCCAAGCGCACTACCGAGGTCCTGAGCAAGAAGAACGTCGATCCCGACACCTCGCTGGTCGAGCGCGAGATGGCGATCCTCGACAAGCCGGCGGTGCGCGCCGAGATCGTCAAGCGTTACGCGGCTCTGGAGACGCCGGCCGCGCTGGTGCCGATGATCGTGCGCGGCATCGTGCGCCCCAAGACCAAGGGGATCCAGCGGCCGAACTGGAACAAGCTGACCGGCGACGTGATCGCGAGCTACGAGCGCTTGCGCGAGATGTTGCCGACCTCCGACGATCCGGACGAGCACGATCGCGCCGCCGACGTCGCGGCGCGCCAGCCGGTGCCGGTCTCCACGCTGGAGGTCTACCTCGAGTACAAGCGCCGGCGCGACCGCCTCTATGCGGTGCCGGCGGTCAAGCGGCGCATCGACGGCTTCTTCCGGAACTACTCGCTGCACACCTGGTTCCACCGGATGCCGATCGAGGAGCAGGACATCATGACGTACACGCTGCGCACGCTGGCGCAGCAGTGCTCGATGAAGTTCCTCCTGAACTCACAGCTGCACCTGCAGGACTTCGTGACCGCCTGGGAGAAGGCCGACGACGAGGCGCGCCCCGCCGCCGAGGCGGCGCTGGTCGACGCGGTCGAGAAGGCGGCGGTCTCGGTGTTCTACCAGCTCGCGCGCCACGTCGAGCACGGCATGCTGATCAAGTGGCTCGCCGACATGCTGCGCAAGATGGACATGTTCTCGGCCGCGGGCGGGGTCTACCTCATCCACTTCTGAGGCAGGCTCAGCTTGCCACGCATGATTCCATGGGCACGCGAGGAGGGCGCGCATGAACTTTCCTGGCTCTCGTCTCCGAGCCCGATTGCTTCGGAGCGCATCTTCGATTGTCACTGCATGCGCGCTCGGCGCCTGCGGCGTTCCTGAGGAGGTCGCGACCTGCGTGCCCGGGGCGTCGGCGGCGTGTACGTGCGCCAGCGGCGCGGCTGGGGCTCAGGTCTGCCTGTCGGGGGGAGCGCAGCTCGGGCCATGTGTGTGCGCGGAGGCCGACGCGAGCGGTCCGTCGGCACCGGATCTTGTAGACGTTGCTGCAGAGGCCGAGGGTGGCGCATATGATCCCCCAGACGTAGAGGCCCCTGATGGCGGCCCGATCGGCGATGGTTCCATGCTGGTCGACGCCGGCGGAGAGCCCGATGGTGGCCCGGCCCGCGATGAGGAGTCCACACCGGTCGACACCGCCACGGAGACATCGGAGCCCGGACCCTGTAACGAGGCGCGCATTGCGGTCGAGAGTGATGCAGCCGAGGTGCGCGTCGGCGACCTGCTGCGGTTGCAACTCGTCGGTTTCGAAGCCAGCGACGGGAGGGAAGTGAATTGGCTCGTCCGGGGCCCTGGCGACGCGATCGAGGTTGTCTTCGACAGTGGATGGTCTGCGAGCTATCTGGTCCGCCAGCCCGGTCCCCATGCCTTCGCCGTCGAAACGTGGACCGCCGAAGGCGCGCTCATCTGTCGGGTCGAGGGCGAACGCGTGGACGCTTCGGAGCTCGGGGTCACCGGCCTCGTCGTCGTGCTGAGCTGGCGGACCCCAGGCGACGCGAACGAGAACGACACCGGGGGCGACCAGATCTACTTCTCGGTCGGCTCGGACATGGACTTGCACCTCCTGCACCCCAAGGCCTACGGCCAATACTTCGACTGGACCTACGACTGTTATTGGGACAACGTGAACCCCGAATGGGGGATCTTCGGTCCTGGTGGCAACCCAACATTGGACCGAGACGACGCGGACGGGGTTGGGCCAGAGCAGATCAGCCTCCGCGAGCCAGAGCACGGGGTGCGCTATCAGATCGGCGTACATTATTGGAACGATTGGGGATACGGACCAAGCATCGCGTCCGTGGCGATCTACGTCGACGGTGCGTTGGTCGACCAGTGGGATGGCGTGGAGCTCACCAACGACGACATGTGGGACTCCCACTACTTCGACTCGGGGTCGGGCGCGGTGAGTCGCATCGGCGCCGAGCCGGTGATCACCCCGAACTACCGAGGCTTCAGCGGTCCGTGAGGTGGTCCAGAGGGGGTGGCATTGGGCCTGAGCGTCACACGGGGTGTGCGCGCAGCGTGGCTTCGAGCTCGGCGCGCATCGCGTCGGAGAGGTGTAGCGCGATGGCGGCCAGCGCGGGAAGGACGCGGGTGGGCGCGGCCTCGAGCATCGATCTCAGCGGCAGGATGCGCTCGAAGACGCCGGGGCCGAGGGCCTCGATCTCGGCGGCGACGTGGCGGCGCAGGTCCTCCTCCATGTGGAGCACGATCGGCATGAGGCGCGGCCAGGCGGCGACGCGGTCGGCGGCGCGCACGATGGCGCGCACGACGCCGGGGGTGCGCACGGCGTCGAGGGCGAGCAGGCGACGCTGGGAGGGCTCGCTCATCGCGGCGATGAGCGGGATCACCTGCGGCCACAGCTCCAGGCGATGGGTGGTGTCGAGCATCTGGCCGAGCGCGGCCTCGCCCTGCGCGGCGGTGAGGTCGCCGATGTGGCCCTGCCAGCGCTCGCCGACGTGGGTCATGAGCGAGAGCGCCTCGGTCCAGAGCTCGGCCCCGGCCGAGGCGACGAGCGCGACGACGCCGCGCAGGCGGTCGGGCGGCACGAGGCCGACCAGGCGATCGAGGGCGGACTTGGACTCGAGGAAGAACGCAGTGCGCAGGAGCGCCTCGTCGCTGGGCACGGCCTCGATCACCGCGCGGATGGTCGCGTCGGGCAGGAAGCCGACGAAGCGCGCGAGGGTGACGTGGTCGCCGCGCGCGGCGAGGATCCTGGCGGCGGCGACGACGCGCGCGGCCGGGATGGCGCGGATGAGGGCCTCGGCGCGGCGCGGCTCGAGGATGGCGGAGACGTCGGCGAGGAACTCGTCGGGCATGCGCAGCGCGATCTCGACGGCGCGGGTGGGCTCCATGAGGCTCGCCATGTGGGCGCAGAGCACCGGGCCGAAGACGCGCTGGCCGACCTTGGCGATGAGCGCGATCGGCAGGAGCCGGCTCGCCTTGACGGCGCGCTGGAGGAGCGGGCGCGTGTCGTCGAGGAAGGTATCGCCGAGGCGCTCGCGCATCGCGCGCAGCGTCGTGTGGTCGAGCTCGGACAGGAGCGCGAGGCGCCCCTCGGGCACGCCGAGGAGGCGCGAGAGCTTGATCGTCTCGGCGAGGTGCTCGAGGCGGCTCATGAGAAGAGGAGCTTGCGCACGGCGGCGCGCAAGACCGCGGGCACGTGGGTCAGCGCGGCGTCGATCGCGGTCTGGACCTCGCGGCGGTGTCGCTCGCGCGCCTCGGCGACGAGCGCGGACAGGGCGGCGCGGCGCTCGGGCGCGAGGTGGTCGAGCGGGGTGAGCGCCGGATCGGGGGCGGGACCCAGCGCGGCGGCGAGCGCGTCGCGAGGAGGTGCGGCGAGCGACGAGGACATGCCCAAGAGTTGCCATCGCGGGCGCGGTTGCGCAACCGCTCGCATCAGGCGGAGGCGGCGCTGGCCGCGAACGCGTCCAGGTCGGCGAGGTCGTCGCGCACGACGGCGAGCACGAGCGCGAGATCGAGGGTCGTGTACTGGTGGGCGATACGGTTGCGCAGGCCGACCGCGGCGGCGAGCCGACGCGCCAACGCCGGCTCGATGAGGCCGGAACGACCGAGGGTCTCGAAGGCTTCGCGCGAACTTCCCGGGATCGCCAGGCCACGCTCGGACACGAGGCGGAGCGCCAAATCGGAGCTGGCCTGCAACGCGAGGTAGAGGTTGAAGATCAGCGCCTCGGCCTCGGTTCGCCGCGCGATGAAGGTCTCGAGGTCGGGCGGTGAAAGCTCCCGCACCCGCGCGAGGCGCGCGCGCAGCTCGGCGATCTTGCGGGCGCGGATCACGCTCGCAGGTGGCTCGCTCATGGCTGGCCAGCCTTGGCCGCGCGCTCGACACCCGCGATGAGCATCGGCAGATGGTAGGCGAGCTCGTCGTAGTCGATGAGCGTGCGGGTGAGCCACTCGACCCAGCGCGCGTGCGTGTCGGCATGCAGGACGAGCGCGTCCTTCGCGATCTGGAATCGGAAGAGCGCGTCCGGGGACGAGAGATCGGCGAGATCGATCGTCCCGGCGCCGAGCGGGGTCGGGATGGCGGTGGCGCCGTGGCGCCAGTCCTCGAGTGCGAGCGCCAGCTCGGAGAGCTCGCGGTAGCTCAGAGGGCGCTCGTCACGATGCAGGACACCGAGGTCGAGGTCGCTGTCCGGACGCGCATCACCGCGCGCGCGCGAGCCGAAGACGACGGCGAGCGCGATCCGGTGCGAGTCGAGGAGCGATCGGAGCGAGTCCACTTCGAGACTCTTATCACACGGAGCGCTCGATCGCCCGAGGAGCGGATCAAGGTCGTTGTGGAGGCTGGAGCGATGTGCCCCGAGCGGGGCAACGCGGGTCGGTCGCGCCACCGAGGACGACGACGCAACTTCATGCAATTGCTAGATAATAGAATGGGATGCATCCCGCAATCGATGGGGGTGGCCCGGTCGATCGCTCGGCCGTAGGGGGGGCGCGCTCTCGCGCGCTATCGCGACCCGCTGCGCGGATTCGACGCACGACCTCAATCGTCCGGAGGCGGGACCACCTCCTTGGCGGGCGCGGGCGCGGGCCGCTGGCGCTGCGGTTGCGGCGGGGCCTCGATCTCCTTCGCGTCACCGGTGGGGCGGACCGGCTGGGTCTTGAACGCCTCGGGGCGCTGGGTCTGGCCACCGCGCCCGCTGCGCTGCTTCTGCGTGAGATCGGGGCGCATGCCGCCGTCGAAGGGGCCGCCCGCGCGCAGCCGCGCCAGGAGGTTGTCGGCGGCTTGCAGGTCCTGCGCCCACGCCGGGTTGCTCGGGTCCTTGGCGGTCAGCGCCTGCATCACCGCGCGGGCGCGCTCGGCCAGCGGCGTGGCGCCGGCGACGTCACCGCCGCGCGCGCGGGCGAGCGCGACCTTGCTCGAGGCGTGCGCGAGGTCGTGCTGCCACTGGGTGTTCTGGGGGTCGAGCGCGGTCAGGCGCTCGGCGATGGCGAGGCCGCGGGTGTAGCCCGCCAGCGCCGCGGGAACGTCGTCGAGCACCAGCGCGGTGTCGCCGAGGCGGATCTCGCCGACCTCGACGTCGCGCTGCAGCTCGGCGTTGCTCGGGTCCCTGGCGGCGAGCGCGCCGATCTGCTCGAGGGCCTTCGCGAAGGCCTCGCGCGCGGGCTGGTGGCGCCCCTGGGCGAGGTGCAGGTCGCCGAGGTGGTTGTGCGCGACCGCGAGATCGCGGGCCCAACGGGCGTTGTCCGGGTCCTGGCGCAAGAGGCGCTCGGTGATCCCGGCGGCGCGCTGCCAGTGCTTCTCGGCGTCCTCGTGCTTGTTCATCAGCTCGTCGATCTCGCCCATGCGCGCGTGCGAGATCGCGACGCGGTGGCGCCAGTCGCGGTTGGAGGGGTGCTTGTCGAGGAGCGCGCGGCGGAGCTCGAGCGCCTCGTCGAAGGCGGCGCGCGCGCGCTCGAGCTGGTTCAGATCGAGGTAGGCGGTGCCGAGGCCATCGAGCGCGACCGAGAGATCGAAGCGCGCACGCGCGCCGAGGGTCTCGTCGGCGGCGCCGCTGACGAGACCGCGCGCCAGCTCGACCGCGACGGTGTAGGCGCTCTCGGCCTGGCGCAGGTCGCCGAGCAGCGTGGCGAGGTCACCGCGATCGAGCTCGCTCTGGACGAGGGCCCGTCTGACCGGGAAGGCGTCGGGTGCGTCGGCGAAGAGCGCGGCGCGGATCTCGCGGGCCCTGGCGAGCTCGCGCTGAGCGCCGGCGAGGTCGCCCTGCATGCGCAGCAGCAGTCCACGCTGGCGGTGACTCTCCGAGCGATCGGCGCGGTGCTCGGGCTTGTCGGACTGGGCGATGAGCGCGTCGCGCAACATCTCGGCCTTGGCGTAGGCCTGGCCGGCGGCGGCGAGGTCGCCGCGCGCGCGCGCGAGGTCGCCGATGAGCGCCGTCACCGAGGCACGGTTGCGCATACGCGCCGGGGCCTCGAGCATCGCCGTCGAGGGCGTGTCGGAGAGCACACCGGCGGTGTCGTCGTAGTGCTTCTCGACGGCGGCGGCGACGTCGTCGAGGAGCGAGAGCTGACCGAGGGGCTCGAGGCGATCCTTCAGATCGGAGACCATGTAGCGCACCAGCGACTCGGCGCTGTCGCGCGCGCGCCCGGCCTCGGCCTCGGCGGACTCGGCGCGCCCTCTGGCCTCGGTCGCGAGCGCCAGCGCGTTCATCGCGTCGGACTCGGCGGCCATGGCGCGGTCGCGCTCGTCGGCGATCTGGATGTAGGAGACGACGCCGAGGGAGATCAGCGCGACCAGCGCCAGCGCGGCGACGACCAGCGCGGCCTTGTGGCGCGAGGCCCAGCGCTTGACCAGCGTCCAGGCGCGGTAGTTGTACGCCTGCACGCGCCCGCCGGTGAGGAAGGCGCGCACCTCCTCGGCCATGGCGCGCGCGTCGGGGTAGCGGTAGGCCGGGTTGCGCGAGAGCGCCTTCTCGGCGATGGCGGCGAGCTCGGGCGGCGCCTGCGGGCAGCGCTCGGCGACCTTGGCATAGCCGCCCTGCACGACCTTGAGCAGGAGCTCGACCGCGGTCTTGCCGGTGAATGGCGGTTCACCCGTCAGGATCTCGTAGAGCACGACGCCGAGCGCCCACACGTCCGAGCGCTCGTCGATCGCGGCGAGGTCGCCCTGGGCCTGCTCGGGGCTCATGTACATCGGCGTGCCGAGCAGCGTGCCGTCGTCGGTCGCGGCCAGCCCGCGCACGGCGCTCTCGTCGACGCGCGACGTGGCCGGCGCGGTGTGCGCGGTCTGCGACGGAAGCGAGGGCTGGGTCACGCGGGCGCCCGGCACCCGCTCGGCCAGGTCTTCGGCGTGCTTGGGCTTGGCGAGTCCCCAGTCGAGCACGACGGTCTCGCCGAACTCGCCGACCATGACGTTCTCGGGCTTGATGTCGCGGTGGATCACGCCGCGACTGTGCGCATAGGCGATGGCGTCGCAGAGGTCGGCGTAGTGGCCGATGAGCTTGAGGCGCGCCTGGAGCCCGTCGTTCTTGACCGCCTCCAGGGCCGACGCGAGGTTGCGCCCACGCACGACCTTCATCGTGTAGTAGAGCGTGCCGTCGGGGCGCGTGCCGAGCTCGTAGACCGGCACGATGTTCGGGTGCTCGAGCTGGCCGGTCAGGCGCGCCTCGCGCAGGAAGCGCGCGGCCGCCAGCGACTCGCGCGGGTTGGTCGGCGTGCGCGGGCCGGCCGGGCCGTCGGGGCGGTGCAAGAGCTCCTTGACGGCGACCTCGCGCCCGAGGTGCACGTCGTGCGCGATGAGCACGCGCCCAATCCCGCCACGCCCGAGCTCGACCGGGCCGTCGGAGGTCTGTCCGCCGCGGCGCGGACCGGTGTAGCGGCCGGGGTGCTCGAGGGTGACGGCCAGCGAGGCCTCGTCACCCTCCTCGGGCGGGCTCGTCACGGTGACGCGGTCGTCGCCCGCGACGGTCCTGGCGGCCGCCTCGGACAACCTCTCGCGGAGTCCGGCGGGGAGCCGGCTGCCCTCCGCGACCGTGTCGGCGAGGTCCTCGTCGGATTGCATGGTGCCTCCGGGCACGACAGTTACCATGCCGGCTTCGTGTCGGGCCAGCGGCGCGACACCAGCGTCGGCGACCCGCGACACCAGCGTCGGCGACCCGCGACCCGAGCGAGGGGACGACCGGGGCCCGCGATGGCGGGTTTCCTCACGGGCTGCTAGCATGCGCCCATGACCCTGAGTCCCCGCGGTGGCGCCCACGCGTCGTGGATCCTGCTCTCCGCGCTCGGCGCCTGCGCGGGTGAGCCCCCCACCGCGAGCCCGCGCGCCGTCACCGAGGCGGTCGTCGCCGCCCTCGACGAGGGTGACGTCGCGCGCTTCCTCGAGGTGCTGCCGCCCGAAGAGGCCCTCGGCGAGGCCTTCGATTGCGGGCGCGCGGACACCCTGCGCGCCGCGCTCCGGCGTCGCCTCGACGAGGTGCGCGCCGAGTTCGAGGCCCGCCGCCAGGCGAACTTCCGCATGCGCCTCGTCGCCTTCGACGGCGAAGGCAGCGCCACGATCGACCTCGCCACCGGCGACGTCTTCCAGGGGTGCACCGTGCGCAAACCGCTCACCGTGCATCGCTCGCGCGTCTCGCTCTCGCGCCAGCGCGCCGGTCGCGTCGAAGACACCGCCGAGACCTGGGTCTTCCTGCGCTTCGCACCCCGCGGCCCATGGTACTACGGCAAGCTGTGACGCCCCCGCCCGCTCCCCCACGCGCCGACGCCGCCGCCCCGCCCTGGCCGGACCTGCCACCCGGCTTCTCCCTGCACGCGTTCACCGAGCTCGACCCCAACGCGCTCTACGCCATCCTCGCGCTGCGCCAGCGCGTCTTCGTCGTCGAGCAGGACTGCGTCTTCCTCGACGCCGACGGCCGCGACGCCGAGGCGCTGCACCTCGTGCATCGCACCCGGTCCGGCGAGGTCGACGCCTACGCGCGCCTCTTCCTGCCGTCCACCGCCCGCGACCACGTCGAGCTCGGCCGCATCGTCACCGCGCCCGAGGTCCGCGGCACCGGGCTCGGCAAGCACCTCGTCGCCGCCGCGCTCGACGCGGTCGCCACCCTGGCCCCCGGCGCGCCGATCCACATCAACGCGCAGGCCCACCTCGACCGTTGGTACCGGCGCTTCGGCTTCGAGCCCGTCGGCGAGCCCTACCTCTACGACGGGATCCTCCATCTCGCGATGACCCTGCGCGCGGGCGCCCTCACCGCCGCGCGCGCGCCTTCGGCACGAGCCCCTTGAGCAACCCCGGGCGCTTGCCGAGCCCCAGCACGGCGCCGACGCGGATCGTCGGCTCGAGCACCCACGGCAGCGCGCGACAGCCCCCGTGCACCGTCTGCGCCGCCAGGCGTCGCGCCCGCCCGGCCTGCTCCGAGGCCGCCACGTCCCCCGCCTGCGGCGCGCCCGGCGCCCCGTCGTGAAGCACGTCGTGCAGCATCAAGAGACCCGAGACCAGCCGCGTCGTCGCCGGCTCGTAGATCTCGATCCCGAAGTGCGGCGCCCCGAGGAACGCCGCCTGGAAGAGCGGATGCAAGAGCGAGCGCGTCGCGGTGATCCCGGCGACGTTGGCCGAGACCGCCACCGGTGCCCCGGCGATCCCATCGGCCAGCATGGCCTCGGCCGCCATCATCTTCGCGAGATACTGCGCCGCCTGATACGCCGCGCCCTGCAGCGACACGATCGACCGCGCGATCGCCACGTCCCCGACCACCTCGTGCGCGTTGGGCGGCAAGAGGCCCGCGCGCTCCAGCGTGCGCTTCCACCGCGCCGCGCGCGACCGCCGCCCCTCCG
>WYBB01000034.1 GCA_011526585.1 Deltaproteobacteria bacterium | reverse complement strand
GCAAGAAGGCGACCAGGCGCAAGCCGGCGCCGACGCCGATCGGCGCGGTGCGCTTCTCGCGCTGGGCGCTGCTCTACGAGGCGGGCCACATCTCACACCTGTCGGGGATCGACGCCGATCTCAGCTATGTGACCGTCGGCGACACGCGCCACTTCGCGGTGGATCCGGAGGTCTTCGACGCGGCCGCGACGTGGCGCTGGCTCGAGATCCTCGAGGCCACCGCGCGCGAGCTCGGCACGCCGGTCGACGCCATCCTCGTCGATGCGAAGATCAAGCGGCTCCTGCAGGAGCGGCTGCCGAAGAAGGGCCCCGGCTCGCTCGCGGCCGCGAAGAAGGGCCGGGCCTGGCGGCTCCTGACGCTGGTCGGCGGTCACGACGCGCACCACCACCTGCGCATCGTCGAGGCGACCGACAAGAAGGAGCGCGAGGCGCGGCGGCGGCTCCTCGGGCCCTGAGGCTCACTGCGGCTGGCCGGCGTTCCTGGCGGGCAGCGTGAAGTGGAAGCTGCCGCTGAGGTCGATGGTGCGGCCGGTCGGGCCCTCGGCGATGATCGTGCCGGCGAAGGTGCCCGCGACGGTCTCGCCCTCCTCGACCCCCCACGAAGTGACCTCGATCGAGCCGCTCGCGCCGGGCAGCGTCGAGCGATATTGCAGGCCCTTGACGAAGAGCTCGACCGAGGGCGGCTCGGCGGAGAACGGGTGCGTGCCCGTGCCCTCGGTCTGGATCGGGTGGTCGGCCGAGGGCACGACGATCCCGAAGTTGATCCCGATCGTCATCGTGCGCGGGAACTGGATCGAGTCGGTCATGCCGAACGAGACCGCGGGCGCGATGTGGGTCGAGCCGAACGCGAAGTACTGGTCGAGGCCGGTGAGGTCGCGGTCGACGACGTAGGGCTCGTCATCGACGGAGAACTCGAGATGATAGACGGATTTGCCTGTCAGATCGATGGTTTCCGAGGTCTCTTCGGCGACGTCCGCCGCGCCGTCGGCGCCGCCGTCGGAGTCGCCGCAGGCGACGAGCGCGAGCGCGGCCACGCACCACGAGGCGGCGCGCATCAGCCGACCTCGTGCAGGTAGAGCGCGCGCGCCTCAGCGGGGGTCGCCACCTCGCGGCCGGCCTCGCGTGCGACCTTCGCCAGCGCCTCGATCAGCGGGCCGTTGGAGTCCGAGCGGCGCCCGTCCGGCAGGTAGAAGGTGTCCTCCAGCCCGGTGCGCAGGTGGCCGCCGAGCTCGGCCGTGCGCCGATGCACCGGCCAGACCTCTTCGCGCCCGATGACGATCGACTGCCAGGCCGCGTGGGCCGGCAGCTCCTCGATGAGCAGCGGCAGCCAGCTCGCCTTGGCCGGCATGCCCGAGGCGACGCCCATGACGAAGGACACGTGGATCGGCCCCGAGAGGAGCCCGGTCTCGATGTAGAGCGAGATCGAGCGCACGATCCCGGTGTCGAAGCACTCGCACTCCGGCACGACCGACAGCGCCTTCATCGCCTCGAAGAAGCGCTGGATCTTCGAGACGGGGTTGTCGAAGAGCATCGGCGGCCACGCCCAGGTGCCGTCTTTCTTGGTGCGCAGGTAGTTGAGCGAGCCGGAGTTGAGCGCGGCGAGCTCGGGCCGCACCGCCTCGAGGCAGGCGAGCGGGCCGGAGATGTCGTCGCCGACGACCCCGGTCGACAGGTTCAGGAGCAGGTCGGGGCACTCGGCGCGGATGGCGTCGCAGCACGCCTTGGCCACCGCGGGATCCCAGGTCGGGAAGCGCCCCATGCCCGGCTCCTGCCGGCGGAAGTGGATGTGGATCACGCTGGCGCCGGCGTCGCGCGCGCGCCGCGCCTCGGCCGCGAGCTCCTCGGGCGTGACCGGCACCGGGTGCTGCTTCGGATCGGTGAGCACGCCGGTGATGGCGCAGGTGATGACCGCCTTGTCGCTCTGCATCGCCAAGTTCTTGCTCCCTCGGGGTAGGCCGCGCCGAGGGTAGCAACATCAACGCGACGGCGCCATCACGGCAGGTTGTTCACGTCGATCACGAGGTTGCCCGCCGGGCCGCTGCCTTCGTCCTGTGACCCGAAGAGCGCGATCCCGCCGACGACGAGGCCCGCGGTGACGCCGCCGACGAGCGCCCAGAACCACCACTCGCTGGTGACCGGGTCCTCTTCCTTCTTCTTCTTCTCGGCGAAGATCGGATCGTTGGGATCGATGATGATGTCGCCCTCGGTGAAGATCGTCGTCTGCGGCGGGCCGTCGAGCGGCAGCTCGCTGTCGTCGGCGGCGGTCTGCACGCCGAGCGCGTTCGCCAGGAAGCGCCGCAGGTTGTCGGCGATGGAGCCGTCCTGCGCGACCGTGGTCGAGATGCGCTCGAGCTTGCCGCCGTCGCGCACGTACCCCGAGAGCGCGTAGCCCCCGCTGGTCGCCGCGACCTCGAGCGCGACGATCGCGTCGGCGGAGGTCGCGCGCGCGAGGTCGGCCATCGCGCCGACCTGACCGCGCCCGATCCCGCGATCGAGCGAGCGCAGCGCGGCCTCGAAGGCGCCCCGATTCGGCGCCGGCTCGAGCTCGACCGAGTGGATGGCCGAGTCGCCGGCGGGCACCTCGACGAACATCGCGCTCCAGCGGTAGCCGTCGAGCGCCGTCTCGATCCAGTGCTTGCCGGCGGTGAGATCGCGCACCTCGACCGGCGAGAAGCCCTTGAGCTCGCCGTCGATGCGCACCGCGGCCCCCGGCGGGTCGGTGTCGACCTCGATCGAGCCCGGCGCGAGCTGCGCGCGCCGGTTGACGAGCTCGTTGAAGGCGGTGCGCAGGTCGAGGGTCCAGCCGTAGTCCTGCATCTGCTGGTTCGGCCAGACGTTGAGCGCGGTGTCGAGCGTGTCCGAGCCCTCGGGCAGCCCGTTCATCACCTGCGCGCAGCCGAGCCCCTTCATGACCCGCGCGAGCAGGCGCTTGTCGACCGCGCCCTTGTACTGGGTCACGTCGCGATAGGCCTTCTCGAACGCGTCGAGCGCCGCCGCGGCGTTGCGCTCGTTGAGCGAGCGGTAGCCGGTCTCGATCGACGGCAGCACCAGCGTCTTGACCGCCGCCGGCGGCTCGGCCTGCCCGGCCACCGAGACGACGTTGACCAGCTTGCGCAGCTCGGCGCGCATGAACGCCTGCAGCACCTGCGCGTCACCGGCAGCCGCACGCGTCTTCGGGAAGACGAAGAGCCCGACGCGCTTCATCTTCGTCGGCGCCGCCGCCACGACCGGCGGAGCCGCCGTGACCAGCGCGCTGAACGCGATCGCCGTCAGCGACGCGATGGCGCGCGCGGTCGCGCTCCGCCTGTTGACCTTCGACATCGCCATGTGTGCTCCAAGGGACATGAAGCGCTCCGCTCAGGGGACCGGCGAGGTCGCCGGGGTGTAGATCTCGGCCGCGAGGCGCTTCTGGCCGGCGGCCGTCTTCGCCGAGGCCTCGCCGCCGACGAGCAGGAGGGAGCCCGCCGGGGTCAGCACGGCGGCGTGCCCGCCGCGCCCGGTCGTCATGCCCGCGGCGCCGTCTTCGCTGCGCCACGCGCTCGCGGCGAGATCGAAGGTCTGGATGACGCCCTGCACCGCGTCGCTCGGGCCCCAGCCACCGACCACCGACACGATGGCCAGATCGCTCGAGAGCGCGCTGTGGAACACGCGTCCGGCGCCGAGGCCCGGGATGCGGCGGGTCTGCAGGACCGGCGCCGGCTCGCTGTTGAACGTGAGCAGCCAGGCTTCGTCGGCCTCGGGCGTCTGCAGGCTGCCGTTGGCGAAGCGCGAGCCGCCGGTCGCCAGGAAGCGACCGCCCGACAGGCGCGTCGTCTCGTGGAAGTAGGAAAAGGGCGGGACCTCGCCGCTGATGGCGACCTCGGCGAAGGTGCCGTTGACGCCTTCGCGCTGTCGGCCCGACTGGCGGAAGATCTCGGCGGGGTGGCCGAGCGAGCGGTCCGGCGTGGTGCCGCCCCAGATGAGGTAGGTCGACAGGCCCTCGGCCGAGCTGCCGAGGAAGGTCAGGCTGTGGCCGGCGCGCCAGTAGAAGCTGCGCAGCGGCGGGATATCCAGGAGGCCGCCCGCGCCGTCGTCGTCCTCGGGATCGAAGAAGTCGCAGGCGATTTGATCGGTGCCGCTCGGGTCGAAGGGCCACATGCCGCCGCCGCTGATGAGCACGGTGCCGTCGGACATGACCGCGGTGCGCGGGAAGGCGCGGCGCGCGATCATGCGATCGTTGCCCGGGGTGAAGGTCTTGCTCGCGACGTCGAAGATCACGTAGTCGTCGCGCGCGCGGTTGGGATCGAGCACGTAGGGGAAGGGGCGCGCCTCGTCGAAGCCGAGCTCGGTCATGCCGCCGAGCAGGACGACCTTGTCGGTCGAGGCGAGGTAGACGGCGGCGTGCCCGGCGCGGCCCTGGTTGGCGCCCATGTTGGGCAGCCCCTCGACGGTGCCGGTGCGCGGGTCGAAGAGGAAGGCCTGGCTCGACGCGCCGCTGAGCGCGGCGCCGGTGAACTCGGTGAAGCCGCCGGTGACCAGCACGCGGCCGTCGCCGAGGCTCACCGCGGCGGGAAAGATCGTGTTCTGGATGCCGGTCGGCATGGGCGCGCACGACAGGCCGCCCATGCGCGTGAGCAACATCGCCGCGGTGTTGTCGGTGTTGCGGCGGATGGTGACGCCGGTGTCACGCCCGTACCACGTGCCGGAGGAGCCGGTGGCGGTGACGATGACCTCGCGATCCTCGCCTTCGGGCACGCGCCCGAGGCGCAGCGCGCTGCCTTCGCGCAGGCTCTTCGAGTCGCGGACCAGGGTCTCCCAGAGGCCGCTCTCGGCGTCGTAGGCACGCACGCCGACGGTCACGCTCGAGAGCTCGGCGAAGGGGTTGGGGTTGGCGTTGGGCGCGTCGGGGTCGCCGCACGAGGTCCCGGTGAGCGCGGTGACGGCGAGCGCGATCGGCTCTTCGCGGGGCGCGAGCTCCTGGTCGCAGCCCGCGAGCATCAGCGCCGCGAACGCGTGACCGACGACGAGAAACGAGGCTTGGTTCACTGCGGTCATCCTGCCCGGCCAGGGGCGTCAGGGCGTGTAGAAGATCACCTTCCAGGCGCCGGCGTCATCTTTTTGTAGCGTAATCGGCGGGTTCGACTTGTTGGGGTCGAGGCTCTGGATGAAGACCTTGACCTTGTCCTTGCCCTCGTCGCGCCGCTCGCAGATCTTGAACGCGACGCCCTGGCTCAGGTCCTGCTGCAGGTACTTGTCGACGAACTTCTGCGCGCGCGTGAAGTACTGGTCGCGGACCCAGCGCTCCTCGGTGTCCGAGGGGAAGTGGCTGTAGAACTTCTGGAAGGCGGCCTTGTCGTCGCCGGTGGCGGCGGCCGCCTCGATGAGCTTGAAGATGACGTACTCGACCGTGCCCTCCTTCGGGTCGGTAATGAGCTCGTCGAGCTTGCAGCGCGGGTCGAGCTTGATGCGCTTGCCGTCCGAGGAGGTATCGGGCAGACCGAGGCCGCGCTCG
>WYBB01000193.1 GCA_011526585.1 Deltaproteobacteria bacterium | reverse complement strand
GTGATGACGTCGTCGCGGGTGGGGTCGGCGGTGCGCGTGAGGTGCTCGATCTCGCGCATGAGGGTCGCGACTTCCGTCGTCGAGAAGAGCGCGGGCATGACGAGGTAGCCGTGATCGCGGAAGGCGGCGAGCGCGGAGGGGTCGAGTGGGCCGCGCGCGGGCGAGCCGTCGGGCGCGGGCCAGACGACGGGGTCCTGGCGCTCGGCGAGCTCCCAGCGTTGGCCGACGCGCGAATAATAGGGATCGTCGGAGGCGCCGGTCATGAGGTGGCTCCCAGGGATGCGGAGCCCGGAACCGAGGGCGCGGTGGGGGTCGCGGCGGGGTAGGCCCCCGTCTCGTCGTGCACCTCGCGGCCGGTGACGGGCGGGTTGAAGACGCAGACCATGCGCATCTCGGTGTCGGCGCGCAGGATGTGCTCGTCGTGCTGATCGAGGGCGTAGGCGGTGCCCGCGCAGATCGGGATGCGGTGGCCGGTGGCGACGACCTCGATCGAGCCGGAGCCGGCGATGCAATAGACCGCCTCGAGGTGGTTCTTGTAGTGCATGCGCGTCTCGGTGCCCGGGTGGATGAGGGTGTCGTGCAGCGAGAAGCCCATGCGATCGTCGGCGAGGAAGAGGCGGCGGCTGGTCCAGGTCTCTGCCTTGACCTCGCGATCGGTGCCGAGGGTCTCGTGGAGGGCGCGGACGATCACGACAGGACTCCGTGGTGCTGGGGGTGCGGGTAGGTCGTGCTGGGGGCGAGCACGGCGCGCGGCGAGGTGCGGCGCGGCGTGGTCTTGACGGCGCGGGCGACGGCGTCGGTGATGATGTCGAGGCCGCGCTCCAGCTCGGCGTGGGTGAGGGTGAGCGGCGGCAGGAGCTTGAGCACCTCGTCGTCGGGGCCGGCGGTCTCGATGACGAGGCCGGCCTCGAAGGCGTGTTGGCTGGCGCGGCGCGCGAGCTCGGGATCGGCGAAGGCGAGGCCGAGGATGAGGCCGCGGCCCTTGACGAGGGCGTCGTGCTCCTGGGCGATGCGATCGAGGCGCGCGCGGGCATAGGCCGAGCGCTCGGCGACCTGGCGGCTCAGGGCGTCGTCGGCCCAGAAGGTCTCGAGCGCGGCGGTGGCGGTGACGAAGGCGAGGTTGTTGCCGCGGAAGGTGCCGTTGTGCTCGCCGGGCTTCCACACGTCGAGGTCGGGGCGCATCAGCGTGACGGCGAAGGGTTGGCCGAAGCCGGAGAGCGACTTCGAGAGGCAGACGATGTCGGGCACGATGCCGGCCTCTTCGAAGGAGAAGAAGCGGCCGGTGCGGCCGCAGCCGACCTGGATGTCGTCGACGATGAGGAGCGCGTCGTGGCGGCGAGCGAGCTCGGCGATGCCGCGCAGCCACTCGGGCGAGGCGACGTTGATGCCGCCTTCGGCCTGCACGGTCTCGAGCAGGAAGGCGGCGGGGCGGTCGAGGCCGGAGGAGTGGTCGGCGAGGCGGCGCTCGAGGTGCTCGAGGGTGTCGACGTCAGGGCCGAAGTAGCCGTCGAAGGGCGCGCGCGCGATGTGGGTCAGCGGCACGCCGGCGGCGCGGCGCTTGGCGGCGTTGCCGGTGGCGGCGAGCGCGCCGAGCGTCATGCCGTGGAAGGCGTTGGTGAAGGACACGACCTCGGTGCGACCGGTGATCTTGCGGGCGAGCTTGAGCGCGGCCTCGACGGCGTTGGTGCCGGTCGGGCCGGGGAACATCACCTTGTATCGGAGGCGGCGCGGGTCGAGCACGTAGCGCTCGAAGGCGGCGAGGAAGCGGGTCTTGGCGTCGGTCGCCATGTCGAGCGAGTGCGCGATGCCATCACCGACGAGGTAGTCGAGCAGGCGCTGCTTGAGCACCGGGTGGTTGTGTCCGTAGTTGAGCGCGCCGGCGCCGGCGAAGAAGTCGAGGTAGGCGCGGCCTCGGCGGTCGAAGAGCTCGGCGCCGCGGGCGCGGGAGAAGATCGTCGGGAAGGCGCGGCAATAGCTGCGCACCTCGGACTCGAGTCGTTCGATGGTCTGCATGGTCTGGTCCTTGTCGGAGGGTCCGCGGTGTCAGCGCGCCTCGGCAGAGATGCCTTGCGCGTGGCGGAGCGGGCCGATCTGGATGAGGTCCTCGTCGGCGTGCGATCCGGGGAAGAGCGCCGCCGGGAAGCACGGGCCGAGGTTGAACGGCAGGTCGTGGCGGGCGGCGAAGCCCCGGAAGAGGGCGAGCGAGGAGGCGTTGTCGGGGGTCACGGTGGCGGTGAGGTAGCGTGCGGGGGCGGCGGCGGGGCGGCGCACGAGGGCGCTGAGCATGCGGGCGGCGAGGCCCTGGCCGCGGAGCTCGGGGGCGACGCCGACCTGCCAGACGAAGACCGCGTCGGGTTGGGTCGGTGGAAGGTAGGCGAGCACGAAGCCGACGATCTAGCCGCGCTGCTCGGCGATGACGCCGGTCTCGGCGAAGTGGCTACAGAGCAGCACGTAGGCGTAGCCGCTATTGAGCTCGAGGCCGCCCATGCGCTCGACGAGCTGCCAGATGGCTGCGGCGTCGGAGGCGCGTGGGCTTCGAAGCTCGGGCTCGGGATTTCCGTGTTCCTGCAATGTCATCATCCGAAATAATTGGTGCAGCAATGTATGCGTAGGCAACTGACTAGTCAACCCCGAGGCCGGACGCCAGCTCCGACGGGCCCTGCTCGAGCGGGCCGCTTGCCCGATCGGGCCCGGGACGCGACAACCGGGCGATGAACGATCACCCGAACCTCCCTCCCCGCTTCGAGCCGCCGCGCCGCGCGCTGCTCGGCCCCGGCCCCTCCGACGTCGCGCCGAGCGTGCTCACGGCGATGGCCTCGCCGACGATCGGGCACCTCGACCCGGCGTTCCTGCGGCTGATGGACGAGACGCGCCAGATGCTGCGCGCGGTCTTCGGCACCGACAACGCGATGACCCTGCCGATCTCGGGCACGGGCTCGGCCGGCATGGAGACGTGCCTCGTCGACCTGATCGAGCCGGGTGACCGCGTGCTCGTCGGGGCGCACGGCGTCTTCGGCGGGCGCATGGCCGAGGTGGCCCGGCGCGCGGGCGCACGGGTCGAAGCAGCCGAGAGCCCGTGGGGTGAGGAGCTCGATGTCGACCTCGTGCGGCGCATGGCCAAGGCGCAGCCACCGAAGGTGATCGCGCTCGTGCACGCGGAGACCTCGACCGGCGTCCTGACGCCGCTCGGCCCCTTCCGCGCGATCGCCGACGAGGTCGGCGCGCTGCTCGTCGTCGACATGGTGACATCGCTCGGCGGGCTCGCGGTCGAGCTCGATCGCAACGGCGTGGACGCCGCCTACAGCGGGACCCAGAAGTGCCTGTCGTGTCCGCCTGGGCTGGCGCCGATCTCGCTGTCGCCGCGCGCGGTCGCGGCGCTCGATGCGCGCAAGACACCCGTCGGGAGCTGGTATCTCGATCTCTCGTTGATCCGCGGCTACTGGGGGAGCGAGCGCGCCTACCACCACACTGCGCCGATCAACATGCTCTATGCGCTACACGAGGCGCTGCGGCTGGTGCTCACCGAGGGGATCACCGCGCGGGAGGCGCGGCACCGGGCGCTGGCCGAAGCGCTCTGGGCCGGGCTCGAGGCGCTGGGGCTCGAGCTCCTGGTCGCGCCCGCGGCGCGGCTACCTCCGCTCACGACGGTGAAGGTGCCGGACGGCGTGGACGAGGCCCAGGTCCGGCGCGCGCTGCTCTCGGACTTCGGCGTCGAGATCGGCGGCGGGCTCGGGCCGCTCAAAGGGCGCGTGTGGCGGATCGGCCTCATGGGTCACGCGGCGCGCTGGGAAAACGTCGCACTCTGCCTGAGCGCGCTGTCATCGGCGCTCCGGCGACAAGGCCATGCCACGCCGAGCGACGCGATCGACGCCGCGCGGCAGGCCCAGCAGATGACATAGCGAGGGCTCGCCCCCCCGCGGGCGCGAGGGGTCCGCTGTCAGCGCAGACGGCGACGGCGCGCCAGGAGCCCGCCGAGAGCGACGAGCGCAAAGAGCCCCTCGGCCCCGCCGCCGGCACAACCGGGTCGCGACGATCCAGCGCCGAGCACGCCGTCAGCGAGACCGGGGTTGCGCTCGCCGGCGTCGACCCGGCCGTTGCGGTTGGCGTCCTCGATGCCGTCGGCGAGACCGTCACCGTCGCTGTCGATCCGGGCCGGATCGGTGCGCGACGACGGGTCCTGGTCGGGCGAGAAACGTTCGGTGGCGGTGCCATCGAAGGGGCGGCCTCCGGCGCTGGTGCCGGCCGGAACGCCCTGCGCCGTGCCGGTCTCGAGCCCGTCGGGCAAGCCATCGCCGTCGGTGTCGGCAAGCGTCGGGTCGGTGCCGAAGATCGACTCGGCGCCGTCGGCGATCCCGTCGTCGTCGCTGTCGGCATCGAGCGGATCGGTCTCGGTCTCGATCTCGTCGCCGTCGAGGAGCCCGTCGCCGTCGGTGTCGCGCGCGTTCGGATCGGTCCCGAGCGCGAGCTCTTCGTCGTTGGAGAGCCCATCGCCGTCGAGGTCGTCGGGCGTCGGCACGACCGGATCACCCGGGTCGGCCGGGTCGGTCGGATCCGTGGGATCGGTCGGGTCGGTCGGGTCCGTGGGATCGGTCGGGTCCGTGGGATCGGTCGGGTCCGTCGGATCCGTGGGGTCGGTCGGGTCCGTCGGATCCGTCGGTTCGCCCGTGCCGCCGGTCACGTCGACGAGCAGCACCGAGACGGCGCACGCGCCCCAGGGATCGCAGACCTGGACCTGCAAGACCTCCTGCCCGTTGAACGACAGGTTGGGGGTGTAGGCGATGTAGCGCCCTTCGGCGACCGCCGCCGTGCCGTGATCGGCGATGCTGACCGCGCGCACCGTCATCTCGTCACCGTTGGGCTCGTGATCGTTGGCGAGCACGTCGACGCGCACCTCGACGCCCGCGGTCGCGCTGGCCGAGTCGTTCACGACCACCGGCGCGACATTGCCGACCGGGACCTGGGGGCCGCCGGTGCCGTCCTCGTTGCAGGCCTCCTCGCCCTTGCCCTCGACGCACACGTAGGTGCCGTCGCACTGCCCCTGACAGCCGGCCAGCGCCGCGAGGAAGACACCCGAGTCGAGGTACTCGTCGCCCGCGTCGCACACGACGATGACCATGCGATACTCGACGCCGGGTGCCAGGCGAATGGTCGAGGTCAGGCGCGGCGTCGTGCCGTCGTACTGCGTCGCGGCCGCATCGCGCACCACGGCGTTGCCCGAGAAGAACGGGCCGTTGATGTTGATCGGCGCGTCGTCGAGGTCGAGGCCGATGTTCGTGTAGGTGCTCTCGGGTCGGCTGCGCTCGCCGACGAAGAAGCCGAACGCGTCGGCGAAGATGTCGCCGACGTACTCCGGGTACTCCTCGGAGCCGAAGAGGTAGTCGATCTGCAGGCCGTCGTAGCCGGCGTCGACGGTGAAGTCGATCGTGAGGCGCACGGGATCGAAGATGTCATAGGCGTCCGATCCGATGACGCTCTTGCACAGGGGGTCGCTCTCGACCCCGCCCATGAGGAAGACCTCGGGCGAGAGCACGCCGGTCGCGTCCTCGGCGTAGTTGGGTGGCAGCATCAGGGTCGCGTCGCCGTTGGTGATCACGATGCCGTCGCGGATCCCTTGCGGTCCGTTGCGGAAGACACCGGCGGCCTCGCCGAGCGGCGCGCCGAAGAGCGGGTCGAGCACCTGGCCGCCGCTGTACGTCGCGGTGATGACGCTGATGCCTTCGCCGATCAGGTTCTGGACGAGCGTGTTGGCGTCGCGCGTCGGGGTGATCTGGAGCTGCGCGTGCGCTCGATCGGGACTGGCGACCGCGGTGAGGGTGATGGCGACGGAGGCCAGGGCCGAACAGAGTGACGTTGCGCGCATCGCGTTCCCCTCGCGGGCTGGGAGCCATAGTGGGCCGCGATGGCATGCCACAAGCCGGGGGCATAGCTCAAGCAAATGGCGCCGTCGGGGTCAGCGTTCACATCCGGAGCCGTGGCCGAGACGCGGTTGGCCGTTGCCAAGGCGGGCCCGGTCACGCTAACCGGATCGGGCGTGAGTGAGCCCATCCCAGCCGGCCTGTATCGCACGACGCTGCCGATGCCCGGGCACGAGGCGGCGATCCCCGCGGGGGTGCTGGTCTTCGTCGGGCAGCGCGCGGGCGGCGAGCGCTTCGTCGTGCGCCCGGGCTCGAACCGGCGCAACCGCTGGTACTGGTCCGATCCCACCCTCCCGCTGCCGCCCTCGGGCTGGATGTGGACCCTGCGGCGCCTGCCCCCCGAAGGCTTCTACACGCTGCCCGAGGCGATCGAGCTGGCCAACGGCGGGCGCTGGCTGAAGAACGCGATCGTGCAGCTCGGCTACAACGGCGCCGCGCGCGGGATCCTCTTCATCGCCGAGGACCACGCCACCGAGACGGACAACGTGCTGCGCTTCTCCGAGCGCGGACGCGTCATCGAGGACGACCTCCTCGACCGCCTCCATTGGGCCCCCATCCTGCCGGTCTCGGCGCCGCGCACCGCGCCCGTCGACGACCAGGACATCAACTGAGGAGGGGGGGGGCGCATGGCCGAGCTCACGCCCCCCACGGGACTCCGCGTCGGCCCATCGCCAGGGCGCGGCCGCGGCGTCTTCGCGACGCGCCCGTTCAGCGTCGGAGAGCTCGTCGAGGTCGCGCCGGTCCTGGTCCTCCCCCACAGCGACGACGACGCGCGCGCCAGCAAGACGTTGCGGGACTACGTCTTCGGCTGGGGCGACGGGCTCGCCCTCGCGCTCGGCTACGGCTCGCTCTACAACCACGCATGGCAACCCAACCTCGAGTACCGCAAGCGCCTCGCCGCGAGCGTGATCGAGTTCGTCGCCATCGCCGCCATCGCCCCGGGCGACGAGCTCTTCATCAACTACGCCAGCTCGCACCCCGAGGACGCCGGCCTCTTCGCCGACCTCATCTGAGCTCCACCGCGGATCAGTGACCGCGCTTGGGCTCCTTCAGGCGTAGCTCGCGCTTGTCGATGGTCGTGCGCGCCAGCGTACGCAGGCCCGCCGGACCCTTGTCGGCGATCCGCTCCAACGCCAGCTTCGCCTCCGGGTGATCGACGAAGCGCAGCGAACGCACGGCGTGCGCGGCGACTTCGGGCTCGGCGTCGCCCGTGCGCGCCTCGATGAAGCGCACCAGGGCTCGATCGGCGACCGCCCCGAAGCCGCGCCCGAGCGTGTAGATCGCCTGGCGCCGCACCTCCTTGTCGGCCACGCCCGCCAGCGCCTCGAGCGTCGCGCGCGTCCTCGCCTCCGGGAAGTACGAGAGCAGGCTCACCGCGCGGATCCGCGACCAGGTGTCGCGCTCGTCCTGGCGCGCCGCGCGATCCAGCCGTGCCCACGCGTCCGGGAAGATCGCCTCGAGCGCCCCGCGATCGGGCGGCACCACGTCGATCGCGCGCAAGAGCTCTTCGAAGCGCGCGTCGTCCGAGCGCTGATCGGTCGGCTCGTCAGCGGACGCCGCGCGCCCCAGCACCACCTGCAACGCCACGACCATCGCGAGGATCCCCACCGCGCTTCTCATCGCCATTCCTCCCATGTCTCGCGCTCCTCGCCGTCAGCGGCCGGCCGCCGGGTGCTTCACCCAGGGGTTGGCGCGCATGACCCGCCCCTGCTGCTCTGACAACTTGTTGCCCGCCCCGGTGTTGAACATCAAGTAGGTCTCGTCGTTGTTCGGCGTGTCGGGCAACGGGTCGTGGATCTGCGGGCCGAAGAACGCCTGCTCCGACGTGTGGAAGAGGCCGAGGAAGTGCCCGGTCTCGTGCGCCATCGTCGTGTCGATCCCCGCCGGCGCCCCTTGCACCGGCTTGATCGCGATCGCCACGCCCGAGCGCGCCGACCCCTGCACGAGCGGCCCCGGGATCCCGCCGGCGATCCCGAGGATCACCCCGAAGCCGCCGAACGCGCCCGCCGACAGCTCGTCGACGAAGAACAGGTTCAGCGCGTCCGGGTTGCCGTCGGACTCGGAGAACATCGCCTGCAGATCCGAGCTCGCGCCGTCGAGGGTCTCGATCGTTCGATAGCCACCGTCGATGTCGCGGTAGGTGATCGCGCCGAGCTCGATGCCGACCTGCCGGTAGATCGTGCGCATCGACTCGAGCATGCCCTGAAACGAGGCGTCGACCTGCGCGCTCTCAGCGGTGAGCCCCTGCGCCCCGGTGAAATGCAGATTGAGGTCGAGCACGCCGGTGTCGGGCAGCACGCCGCCCTCGGCCACCTTGGCGTGGACCATCACGCGCACCGGTCCGGCGGCCGGGCTCGTGCGGCAGTCCTGCTGACACTGGAACTGATCGACGAAGTGGCAGATCCCATCGCCGCACTGGCCCTGCGCCTGCACGACCTCGGGCGGCTGATAGCCGAAGAGCGAGAAGCGGTGGGTGCCCGCGGTGACCTCGGCCTCGGGGTTGTTCGGCGCGAGCGTGGCGAAGTCCGCCCCCGAGAGCGCGATCCGGTTCTTGCAGGACAGGCAGAGACCGCCCTGCCCTTCTTCGCCGTTGACCCAGCCGCGCTCGACGAGCGCGAAGTCCCCGGGCCCGATCCACTCGCCGAGCCCGTAGTAGGTCGCGTCATCGCCGAGGATGCTGATCGTGACCGAGACGACGCCGTCCGGCACCACGACCTCGAGCACCTGCGAGATCCCGAGCACCATCGTGAGCTCCTGATCGAGGAGCAGCTCGACCGAGCCCGCCGCCGGTCCCACCACCTCGGGCGTCGGCTCGGCGGTCTCCTCGACCTCGTCGCCGGTCTCGACGTCCGGGTCCGCCCCGCCCTCGTCGCCGACCGCGTCCACCGTGTCGGGCGCGACCGCCCCGCCCTCGCCGGAGTCTCCGCAGCCCACGGCGATCACCATCAGCGGCAGAACCGCCACCTTCATCACACCCGCCATGCCTTCGCGCCTCGTCACGTCGCGCCCCCGCCACGCCGACCATCCACGCCGGCCGCGGCGCGAAGCAAGGTAGGGCGCCGGCGGCCCCTTATCAATCGAAACGCCGCCGCGGTTCCGATTCGCGAACGGCGACTGTATAGTCCGCCATCATGACCGACGCCCCCAGCATCGCCGCGCTGATCGTCCCCTGGGACCCCGGCAGCGCCGTCGAGCGCCTCAGCCGCGCGCTCGCCAAGCGTGGGCTTTCGCCCTACTCCCGCCCCCTACCGGCCGGCTATCGCCCGGCTCCCGGCGAGTGGGTCGGCGCCGTGCTCTTGCCGCTTCCCCCCGTGCGACGCGGCCGCGACAGCTATCCCAACAGCGCCGTCGTGCCGGCCGACGTCGCCCGCGTCTTCGACCTCGCGATGTGGATCTCCGCCGCTCACCCCGACGAGGTCATCGTCGGCTGGCGCCGCTTCGCCGGCCTCGAGCCGTGCGCGAAGGTCCTCTGGGGCGGCAAGCCGCGGTGGAAGGACGGCGACGATCCCGACCACGAGGTCGCCTTCGAGGTCCCGCGCGGCCAGCCCGCCGAGGTCCGCCCACCGGCCGAGCCACGCGTACCGCTCGAGTGCGAGCACATCACCTCGCTGCTGCGCGCGATCGTGCACCCGCTCAAGGACCCGATCCGCCAGGGAGGCGTCGCCTGGCTGCACGCCTCGAGCATCCTCATCTGAGGTGGGGCCTCACTCCTTGGCGTCGACGCAGCAACGGAAGCCGATGTGCGGCGCACCGCCGATGCGCTTGCTCGCCGAGCCGCAGGTCGCGTCCGCCGCGTTGCGCTGCGCCGCGCCACCATTGATCGTGCCGTCCGAGGTCCACTCCGCCGCGTTGCCGACCATGTCGAAAGCGCCCGACGGGCTCATGCAGCCCTTCTTCGTGCCGGCGCCGACGAGCGGCCGCGGCGTGCCGTCGTCGCCCGCGGTATTGCAGCGCGTCGCGTCGTATTCCTTGCCGTACGGGTAGGTGAAGCCGCAGGCGCGCCGCCACTCGCTGCGCGTGCACAGGCGCTTGCCCTTCTGCGCGCACGCGGCGCGCGCCCCTCCGAGGTCGACGCCGGTGCGCGGGACCGCGCCCGCCCCCGGGAACTCGAAGCGGTCGATGCACGCCACGTCCCAGTCCTGGGCCTTCTGCCCGTTTGCCAGCGTGACCGTGATCTTGCGCTTGAGCTTCAACATGCCGTCCGGACACTTGAGCTTGTTCGGATCCTTCGGCTCGAAGACGACCTGCTCGGCCGCGTCGACCGTCTCGGCCGGCCCCTTCGTGTCCGCGACCTCGGCGACGACCGCGTCGGGCGCGCTCTCTTCGGCGACCTCGGCCGCGTGCACCGTCGACGTGTCCGGCCCCTGCTCGCGCGCCGCGTCCCCGCGATCCCCGATCGCGTCCGCCGCGTCGACGCTCACGGTCTGCGCGCTCGCGTCGCCCGGCCCCGGCAGCACCGAGGCCGCCAGCGCCGCGTCCGCGCCCTCGCCCTCCGGCCCGCCGCTCGTCCCATCCGCCGCCCCCGCCAGCGCGCTCGCGTCCGCCGCGCCCTCCGCCTCGACGCCCGTCGAACCCGTATCCTCCCCGACCTCGGCCACGAGCCCCGCCGCCCCGACCGCGTCCGCGCCGCCGACCGCCCCGACCGCGCCGCCGCCATCACCGCCCTGCGCATCCGGCTCGGCCTCGCCGGGGATGAGCGCCACGCCCCCGGGCCCCGTCGTGCCCTCGCGCTCGTCCGCCCCCCGCGCGCCCCCTCCGAGCGCGCCGTTCCCCACCGACGCCAGCTCGCGCCCGGCGCCCGGATCCGTGCCCTTGCCGCCTCCGCCGAGCCCGATCACCGCGAGCGCGACCGCCACCCCGACCGCCAGCGCCAGCGCCGCCCACAACGCCGTGCGCGGCCGCTTCCCGCGCGCGGTGTCCGCGATCGGGCGCCCGGTCGTGATCGTCGGCACGTGCCCGGCCGGCCGGATCGGGATCCCCGCCAGGCTCGCCGACGCCCCCGCCAGCGGGCCGCTCGGATCGCGCAGGATCCTCGGCTCGTCGCGTGTCGTCGGCGTGCGCGCCGCGCCCGCGTCCGGCCGCGCTTCCTTCGGTCGTGTCACCGGCCCACGCGAGATCGGCTGGTCGATCAACGCCCCCGCCGCCGACAGCGCCGTGACCATCGGCACCCCCGAGGGCGGCGTCGTCAGCGCCTGCGGCCTCGGCTCGGCGCGCGACCCCGGCCCCGCGAACGCCTTGTCCTCCGCGCGCGCTACCGCCTCGGGCTCATCACCCAGGCCGACCCCCGCCAGCAGCTCGGCGATCCCGACGGTGGCCGAGATCGGCGGCGGCGCCGGCGGCAGCTGCGGAGCCGTGCGCGCCACCGTCACCAGCGGCGAGTCGCTCCACGGGTTGGGCGGCGGCTCGGGCGCCGGGGCCAGCGGGTCGACCGGCGCCGGCGGCAAGGGCGCCAGCGGCTCGGCGCCGAACACGTCGACCTCGAGCAGCGCCGGAGCGATCCCTTCGATCACGGTCGGCTCGCTCGGGATGGTCGCGCCCTCATCAGGCTCCTCCCCGAACCCCGACGCCGCCCCGCCGCTGAGCACGCTCGTCGGCACGGCGGGCGGCACCTCCACGATCGGCGCGGCGACCACCGGCGCGCTCGGCGTCATCACTTGCGGCGGCGCCGGCTCCGGGAGCACGGGCGCCGGTGGTGCCACCGCCGCCGGACCACCCACATCGAGCGCCTCGAGCGTGCTGCCCCAGCTCGAGCGCGTCTGCCAGCGCGGCCGCGTCTCGCCCGGCAGGGGCGGCGGTCTTACCGGCGTCTTACCGTCGACGCTGCCCACCACCGCAGCCTGCCCTTGCGCGCCCGTCGCGGTCCCCGGTCGGGGCGACGGCGGCGGTGGCGGCGCGACCTCGGTGCCCTCGGTCAGCTGGCGGAAGAGCTCATCGGTGAGGTAGTGCGCGGGCAGCCCGTCGGTCGCGTCGTAGTTGCGCGGGACCAGCGCATCGACCGCGCCGCCGGGCCCGCCTCGCGTCGCCTCATCGAGCGGCACCTCCGCCGCGGCCACCGTCGCCGAGCTCGGCTTGGGCGTCCCGTGCAGGAGCGTGCGCGGGGTCACGCGCTGCGAGCGCCGCGAGATCGGCCCGCCGGGCTCGACGCCGAGGCGCAACAACCCCGAGATGCGCTCTTCATCGCGCGACTCCTCGTCGAAGACGGGCCGCACCGTGTCCTCGACGGTGCGCTCGAGATCGCCCAGCGCCGATCTCCCCACCACCGCCGCCAGCACCGACTCGGTCGGCACGATCGGCGGCGGCTCCGGCAGGTTCGCGTCGTCGTCCTCGTCCGGCTCCGCGCGCGCCACCTCGCGCGGCGGCGGCGGCGGCTCCGGTCGCGCGACCACCGGCACCGCCACCAGCTCGGGGCCGGTCGGCCGCCGCTCGGGCGGTCGCGTGCGCGGCCTGACGTCGAGGACCTCGACCGCCGCCAGCCCACCCCTGCGCGCCGCATGCAAGGTCTTGAGCTGCGCGTCGCGCCACTCGACCCCGCCGGCGGCCGCCAGCGCCGCGCGCAGCGACGCGACGTCCTGATAGCGCGCCTCCTTCTGGCGCGCCGTCGCCCGCACATAGACGTCATCGAGCTCCGGCGCGACGTCGATGCCCTGCACGAGCAGCGAGTGCCCCGGCTCGGTCAGCCCGCACGCCAGCAGGTAGCCCAGCGTCAGCCCGACCCCGTACACGTCGGTCGCCGGGGTCTCCGCCGCCTCCCCGAAGATCAGCTCGGGCGCGAGCCACGCCGCACGCTGCGGCTGCACCTCGTCCGCGGGCACCTCCGCCGCCTCGAGCCACCACGGGCTCGTCACCCACACGCGGTCCTGCACGATGCGCAGCGTCTCCGGCGAGAGCCCGCCGTGCACGCCCCCCTGCGCGTGGATCGCCTCCATCGCGTCGAGGAGCTGTCCGGTGATCCGATAGATCCCCTCCGCCCCGAGCGCGCCGACGTCGCGCCGCCAGTGTGTCAGCGGCACCCCGAAGACCGGCGCCGTCACCGCGTAGATCGTGCCGTGCGCCTCACCGACCGCATAGGTCGGCGCGACATACGGGCTCTGATAACGGAGCGCGCGCTCGACCCGCGCACGCTGCGCCTTCTTCTTCACCGCGTCCGCAAAGAGCGCCGGGTGGAACAAGGTCGCGTGCACCGCGCCCGGCGCCTTGCCGCCGCGCCCCGCGCCGGCCCCGCCCTCGGCTTCGCGCCCCGCATAGCTCGCGCCATACGGCCCGAGCGCGAGCTCCTGGTCGAAGTGGAAGCGCCCGAGCGTCAGCGGCGCGCTCGGCCACCAGCGCCCCGGCTCGCCGTCTGCGCCTCCGGGCCCCGCGGCCCCCTCGCGCGGCGCGCCCACGCCCGTCGCCACCACGGCCGGCATGCCGATGATCGTCGACGTGCGCGACGCCCCCCGCGCTCGCCCCCGGCCCGCTTCGTCCTGCGCCGCGCGCGCGTCCTGCACCGCCGCCTCGGGCTCCCGTGCGGGCTCGCTGGTCTGCGCCACCGCCTCGGGCACCTCGTCGCGCGCCGGCTCCTCGACCTCCGTCGGCGCCGCGCTCGACTTTGGCGGAGCGGCGGCCTTCGAAGCCGAGGCCTTCGCGTGTGGCTTAGCGTTGGGCTTCTTGCGCGCCAGAGTCCCCTCCGAAGCACGGCACCTTACACTCGCCCACCGACCTGTCAATCATGGGCACACACCGAATCGGGTCGGCCACCCGACTCCGACGCCGCCGCGCCGGCGCCGCGCTCACCCCTCGCTCGGCGCCAACGGCTCGAACGCGAAGCGCAGCGGCCCGCCCGCCTCGGCCGGCGCGTCGACCACCGCGACGCCGCCCTGCTCGAGCGCGCCGTAGAGGATCTCCTCGGCCAGCCGCTCCGAGAGCTCCGTCCGGATGAGTCGCGCCATCGGCCTCGCCCCCATCGCCGGGTCGTAGCCCTTCTTGCCCAGATAGTCGCGCGCCGCCTCGGTCAGCCGGATCTTCACCTTCTTCTGCACGAGGTTCGCCTCGAGCTCGCGCACGAGCTTGTCGACGATCGGCCCCATCGCCTCGGTCGGCAGCGGCGAGAAGCGCACGACCGCGTCCATGCGGTTTCGGAACTCCGGCGGGAAGAGCCGCTTCATCGCCTCCTGCCCGTCGCCGAAGACCACGCCGGTCGCGAAGCCCGTCTTGCGCCGCGCCATCTCCTCGGCCCCGACGTTCGAGGTCATGATCAAGATGACGTGCCTGAAGTCGACCTTGCGCCCGTGGTTGTCGGTGAGCGCCCCGTGGTCCATCACCTGCAAGAGCACGTTGAACACCTGCGGGTGCGCCTTTTCGATCTCGTCGAGCAGCAGCACCGCGTGCGGGTTGCGGTTGACGGCCTCCGTCAGGACGCCGCCCGACTCGTAGCCGACGTACCCCGGCGCGCTGCCGATGAGCCGCGACACCGAATACGCCTCCGAGTACTCGCTCATGTCGAAGCGCAGGAACGCCACGCCCATCGTGCGCGCCAGCTGCTTGGCCAGCTCGGTCTTGCCCACGCCGGTCGGCCCCATGAAGAGGAAGCTCCCGATCGGCCGCTCGACCGGCCTCAGCCCTGCGCGCGCCAGGCGGATCGCCCGCGTCACCGCCGCGATCGCCTGGTCCTGGTGGAAGACCTTCTCCTTGAGCTTGCCGTCGAGCTCCTTCAGCGCCGTGCGATCGTCGCGGTCCACGTTCTCCGGCGGCACTCGCGCCATCGACGTCACGACGTCCTTGACGACCGGCACCTCGACCTTGGCCTCACCCTTGAGCGCCTGCTTCGCGCCGGCCTCGTCGATGACGTCGATCGCCTTGTCCGGCAGGCGCCGGTCCTGGATGTAGCGCGACGACAGATCCACCGCCGCCTCGATCGCCTTGGGCTCGAAGGTCACGCCGTGGAACTTCTCGAACTCCGACTTGAGCCCCTCCAGGATCGCCACCGCGTCGTCGCGGCTCGGCTCGGCGACCTCGACCGTCTGGAAGCGCCGCGCGAACGCCGGGTCGCGCTGCACGTGCTTGCGGTGCTCGTCGTGTGTCGTCGCGCCGATGCAGCGGAGCTTGCCGTTCTGCAGCGCCGGCTTGATCATGTTCGACGCGTCGAGCGACCCGCCCGAGGTCGCGCCCGCCCCGACGATCGTGTGCAGCTCGTCGATGAAGAGGATGTGCTTTTCCGGCTCCTTGCCGAGCGCCGCCAGGACCGCCTTGACCCGCTCCTCGAAGTCGCCGCGATAGCGCGTGCCCGCGACCAGCGCGCCCATGTCCAGCGCGTGCACCGTCACGTCCTTCAGGAACGGCGGCACCTTGCCCTCGACGATCTTGCGCGCCAGCCCCTCGACGATCGCCGTCTTGCCGACGCCCGCCTCGCCGACGAGCAGCGGGTTGTTCTTGCGCCGCCGCCGGAGCACGTGGATCACGCGGTCGACCTCCTTGTGTCGCCCGATCAGCGGGTCGATGTCGCCGCTCTTCGCGCGCTCGTTGAGGTTACTCGTGTAGGCCGCCAGCGGGTCCTTGGCGAGCCCGCTCTCGTCGTCCTCGCCCTCGCCGCCGCCGCCGGCGCGCAGCTCGTCGTCGCCCTCGTCGCGCTTCTTCGGCACGCCGTGCGACAGGTAGCGCACCACGTCGAGGCGCCGTGCACCGCACTGCTCCAGCAGGTAGGCCGCGAAGCTGTCCGGCTCCGCGTACATCGCCACCAGCACGTTGCCGGTGCCGACCTCCTCCTTGCCGGCGCCCTGCACGTGCAGGACGGCGCGCTGCACCACGCGCGAGAACCCGGCCGACGGGTGCACGCGCAGGGTCACCCCTTCGGGCAGCTTGGGGACCTCGTTGTCGAGGTGCTGGTCGAGCTTGGCCTGGAGCTTGTCGAGGTCGACCCCGCTGCGCGCGAGGATCAGCCGCGTCGGCTCGTCCTGGGCCATCGCGAAGAGCAGGTGCTCGACCGTGGCCAGCTCGTTGCGGCGCGCGCGCGCCTCCGCCAGCGCGCCGTCCATGCAGGTCCTGAGCTCGTTGGATAGTTTCATCCGCGCTCCGTCTACTCCGGCTCGGTCGTGCACAGGAGCGGCATGGCGTTGGCCTCCGCCAGCTCCATCACCTGGTTCGCCTTGGTCTCCGCGATGTCCCTGGTGAACACGCCGGCCACCCCTCGTCCTGTCTGATGCACGGCCAGCATGAGGGTCATCGCCTCTTCCTGGTCCTTCTGGAACACCATTTGAAGCACCCAGACGACAAATTCCATCGTCGTGTAATCGTCGTTGTGCAGGACGACCTTCCACAGGCGCGGCTTGTGCGTCTTCGGATCGCGCTCGAGCACGGTCTGGCCGCCGCCGTCCGTCGTCTTGCCCTTGCCGGGCCCATCGCCTCCGGGTTTCTTCGGTTCCGCCATCGCCGCCTCTTCATGTCCCGACCCGCGATCGTGCACCAGCCGGCAGCCGTTGTCCAAGGTGACAACCCATAGGCCCCGGACCCCGCCCGCGGCCGCCGACCGGGCCGCGAGCTTGACCGCGAGCCCGTTCGTAGCGATACTGTTCATGATTGTTGGCCGCGCACGGGCACCTCCGGTCGCCGGTGATGGTTCGGACGACATCGCAGACAGGAACGAGCGAGCGAGCGCGGCCCCTTCGCGGGGTGCGCGACTCGCGCTTCCGCGGGTGGACGAGCCGCCCGTGGAGGCCCGCACCGGCCATGGCCGCGAGGATCACGTACGTCACGACGCGCGTCCCGAGGCGGTGGCGAGGTGCGTCCTTGACCCCCGCACCCGCCCGCTCGACCGGGTGCCACGCCTCAGGAGCCGTGTATGAACACCGAGACCCACACCACCCAACCCGCCGCGGGCCGCCCGAGCGAGCTCAGCTCGATCTTCACCGCCGAGCAGGTGCCCGCCGAGGTCGCCGAGCGCGCCGAGATCGTCGCCCTCGAGCTCGCGGCCCACGCCGGCGTGCGCCCCGTCGTCATGGGGCACGCCGCGATGGAGCTCGCCGACGCCTGGCGCCAGCGCCTGACCCCGCTCGACGGCGACGGCGCGCCGATCGTGCTCTTGCCGCGCCTATCGCGCTGGCTCGTCTTGAAGCTCGGGGAGTCCGACGCCATCTTCGTGTTCTCCGGCCGCGAGAGCGCGATCGCCAGGGCGCGCGCGCTCGCCATCGAGCAGGGCGTCGCCTTCGTCGCGCTCGGCCCCTCCGGCCGCACCACCGACCGCATGCCCGCGAGCCGCACCTTCGCCGAGCCCGACTTCGACGACACCGCCGCCGAGACCGCGCCCGAGACCGCCGCGACCGCGCCCGAGCCGGACGAGACCGCGCCGGCCGAGATCCGCATCGAGAAGCAGGGCCGCCGCTACGCCGTGCTGGTCGACGGCGTCGTCGTCGCCACCGCCTCGAACAAGCAGCGCGCTCTCAAGAAGGTCGACGCGCTGCGCAAGGAGAGCGAGGCCGCGACGCCCGAGGCCGCCTGAGCGCGTGGCGGTGCATCGCGCACCACCCATCCCGACCACGTCACGTGGACCCGCGGCGGACGGTCCGCCGCGAGCCAGCGTGCCCGACCCCCCAGGAGGTGAACATGCAGAGCCGACAAGGGATCTGCCCAAGCTGTGGCGGGCGCGGCCTCCTCGGGAGCGCCTGCCGTCAACCCGCGTGCGCCGGCGCGCGCTTCGTGCGCGCACCTCGTCGACCGACGCCGCAGCGGTCGCGACGCCCTGCGGTCGACCCCGAGCGCACGGTGCTCGTACCGATCATGGAGCCGGGCGGCGACGAGACCGAGTCGCCGACGCTGGTCATGGCTCCGCCGCGCCGCACCTCGGGCCCGCGGCCACGCCCGCGCCCGGTGCGCCGTGACGCTCGGCCCGCGCCGCGCGCGCCGACGGTGATGCGACCCGCGCTCGATCCCGCCGATCTCGAGCGCGCGATGTCCCAGGACGTGCAGGCCGAGCCGACACGCGCGCTCGCGGCGATGCCGGACACCGCGACCTCCCCGGCACCGTCGCCGGCCCCGACCTCCGCGACACCCCCGACGAGCGAGCTGCAGGTCGTCTCCGCCTACAGCGACGACTGGGCTCGGCCCGGTGACGCCGGCCGCACCCCACCCGAAGACACCTCGCCGGCGCACGAGACCGCGCCCCCCGCGCCCCGCCGACGCCGCTGGCTCATTCCGCTGGCGGCCGGGCTCCTGGCGGCGCTCGTGGTGGTCGTGGTCCGCCTCGCCGGCGGCGGCGAGGCCGAGCGCATTGCGGCGGAGGCCAGCGTGAGCGAGGTCGAGCGCGAGCGGACACCCGAGCCCGCGCCTTCACCCGAGCCCAGACTCGAGCCCACACCCGAGCCCACGCCCGAGCCCGCTCTCGCAAACGCACCGGAGTCGTCGCCCGCGACCGCGCAAGCGCCCGAGTCATCGCCCGAGCCCGAGCCGATCCCCGAGCCCGAGCCCGCGCGCCGCCCCACCCCACCCTGGATCAACATCGTCGAGCGCATGAACCCCTGGGTCCCGATCACCGGCGCACCCGACGCCATCCCGCTCGGCCTCAGCGAAGACGACGCACGCCACGCCGAGCGCCGCGGCCTGACCGGCCTCGACCCGGCGCGCGCCCTCCTCGCGCCGCGCTACGACTACGCGCTCCAGTCCCACGAGGTCAGCTGGGGCGAGCTCGCGCGCTTCATCGGAGACAGCGATCACGTCGCGCCGGTCCCGCCGCGCTGGACCCCCGACGATCCGGAGCTGCGCGTGCGCATGCCCGCCACCAACGTGCCGTGGTCCTACGCGCGCGCCTACTGCCAGGCGCTCGGCGGCGACCTGCCGAGCGAAGCCGAGTGGGCCTGGGCCGCGCGCGGACCCGAGCTCCGCGACCTCCCCTGGGGCGAGGGCCTGCCCTACGCCGACCGCGTGCGCTTCCGCCGCGGCGTGCCTCACCCGCTGGCCGCCGTCGCCACCATGACCCAGGACGTGACCCCCGGCGAGCACGCGCTCCACGATCTGCTCGGCAACGCCCGCGAGTGGACGCGCGACCGTTGGGTCCCGAGCCGCCCCGACGACGCCCCGCCCCGCGCGGCAGACGGCGACGAGCTGCGCACGATCCGCGGCTGGCCGCTCGGCGATCCCGGCGACGCCCTGCCGCCCGAGGGCCTCACCCATCGCGCCCCGGCCTGCGCCGACGGCCCGTGCCTCGCCGACGCCGACCTCGGCCTCATCGGCTTTCGCTGCATGCGCCGCTGATCCCGAATCGCGCGCGCCCTTGACAGTACCCCGGCCCTGTCGCAGAGCACGGCATGCTCGTCGCGACCTGGAACGTCAACGGGATCCGTGCGCGCGAGGCGGGCTTCCTCGCCTGGCTCGCCGCCTCCCGCCCCGACGTCGTCTGCCTGCAGGAGACCAAAGCGACGCGTGAGCAGCTCTCGCCGGCGCTCCAGACCCTGCCCGGCTATCACGTCTACTGGCACTCCGCCCCGCGTGGCTACTCGGGCGTCGCCCTGCACGTGCGCGAGCACGCCTTCACCGCGCCGCCGCGCTTCTCCCACCCGGCGCTCGACCGCGAGAGCCGCCTCGTCACCGCCGAGGTCGACACCGCCGACGGCCCCCTCGTGCTCGCGTCGCTCTACATGCCCAACGGCGGCAAGGACTACCCCGCCAAGATCGCCTTCATGCTCGAGCTCCTGGCCTGGATCGAGGCGCTTCACGCCGAGGGCAAGCGCCTCGTGCTCGCCGGCGACATGAACGTCGCCCGCCACGAGATCGACGTGCACGAGAAGCTCCGCGACCCACGCGCCATCGGCCAGAGCCACGAGGAGCGCGCCATCTTCCAGGGCCTGCTCGACGCCGGCCTCGTCGACGCCCAGCGCGCGCTCCACCCCGACGACCACCGCCTCTACACGTGGTGGCCCTACTGGCGCCAGCACCGCGAGCGCAACATCGGGTGGCGCCTCGACTACGTGCTCGTCTCGCGCGCGCTC
>WYBB01000033.1 GCA_011526585.1 Deltaproteobacteria bacterium | reverse complement strand
TGGATCGAGGTGCTCTACGCGCAGGCGGTGCTCACCGAGGGCAGCCACCTCGACGATCCGATGCGCTTCGTGACCCAGGTCAGCGGGCTCCTCCAGGGCGCGACTGCGCGCGCAGCCGCCGATCTGCAGGTCGGCGGCGCCGGCGCTTGACCCGCGAGCTCACGGCGTCGCGCGACTTCCTGCCCGAGTCGATCCGCGTCTCACGTCCCGGGGCGAGCCCGCGCGGCCTGGCCTTCGTGCTGCACGGGATCCTCGGCAGCGCGAGCAACTGGCGGAGCTTCGTGCGCCGCCTGGTCGATCGCTCCGAGGTCGCGGCGGCGCTCGACTGGGTGCTGGTGGATCTCAGGGCGCACGGTGAGTCGAGCCTCACGCCGGCGCCCCCACCACACACGGTCGATGCGTGCGCGGCCGACCTCGCGCGACTGGCGCGCCACCTCGAACGCCCGGTCGATCTCGTCATCGGACACAGCTTCGGCGGCAAGGTCGCGCTCTCTTTCGCCACCGAGCACAGCCCGGCGACCCGCGCGGCGTGGTTCCTCGACACGCCGCCCGGCCCGATGACCCTGGGCGACGCGGGCACCGGGCGCGATGACCTCGAGCGCGTCCTGGGAATCCTCGAGACGATCCCCGAGCCGCTGCCCGGCCGCCAGGAGGTCGCCGAGCGCTTGATGGCGCAGGGGCTGAGCGCGGGGTTGTCCCAGTGGATGACGACCAACGTGCGCGGCACCAGCGAATCCGGCTACCGCTGGAAGTTCGATCTCGCCGCCGTCAAGGCGCTGATCGCCGACTACGCGCGCCTCGATCTCTGGCCGCTGGTCGAGCACCCGCGCCCCGGGCTCGTCGTGCACGGCGTGCGCGGCGAGCGCAGCACCCGCTTCGATCCCGAGGACGTCGCGCGCATGGATCGGATCGGCGCGCACGTGATCGCCGACGCCGGCCACTGGCTGCACGTCGATCAGCCCGAGGCGTTGATGCGGCTCTTCGAGCGGGCCGCCGCCGAGGTCATCGCGTAGAGGGTCGCGCAGGGTCTTTCGGTTCAAAGCGAAAGGGCGGCCGAGAAGGCCGCCCTTCGTTTCGGGACACGTCGGCGACGCTTACTTCGTGTCGAACTCGGCGTCGATCACGTCGTCCTTGTTGCCGCCGGGCTGCGGACCCGCGCCCGCGTCGGGCTGCGCGCCGGCCTGGCCCCCCTGGGCCTTGTAGACCTTCTCGGCGAGCTTGTGCGCCTTTTTCTCGAGGTCGTCCTTGGCCCGCTCGATCTGGCCCTTGTCGTTGGAGTCGAGCGCGGTCTTGGCCGCCTCGCAGGCCTTCTGCAGCTCCTCGCGATCGGAGGCATCGAGCTTGTCGCCGACCTCCTTGAGCTGCTTTTCGACCTGGTACTTCAGGCTGTCGAGCGTGTTCTTGAGCTCGGCGGTCTGGCGCTTCTCCTCGTCCTCCTTGGCCGCGCCCTCCGCCTCCTTGACGAAGCGCTGCACGTCCGCCTCGGACAGGCCCGAGCTCGCGGTGATCGTCACCGACTGCTCCTTGCTGGTCGCCTTGTCCTTGGCCGAGACGTGCACGATGCCGTTGGCGTCGATGTCGAAGGTGACCTCGATCTGCGGCACGCCGCGCGGCGCCGGCGGGATCCCCTCGAGGTTGAACTGCGCCAGCGGCCGGTTGTCGCCGGCCATCTTGCGCTCGCCCTGCAGCACGTGCACGGTCACCGCCGGCTGGTTGTCCTCGGCGGTCGAGAAGACCTGGCTCTTCTTCGTCGGGATCGTCGTGTTGCGCGGGATCAAGACCGTCATCACGCCGCCCTGCGTCTCGATGCCGAGCGACAGCGGCGTCACGTCGAGCAAGAGCACGTCGGTCACGTCGCCGGCGAGCACGCCGCCCTGCACCGCGGCGCCGAGCGCGACGACCTCGTCCGGGTTCACCGAGCGATTCGGCTCCTTGCCGAAGAACTCCTTGACGAGCTGCTGCACCTTCGGGATCCGCGTCGAGCCGCCGACGAGGATCACCTCGTCGATCTCGCTCCCCTTGAGGCCCGAGTCCTTGAGGCAGCGCCGACACGGCTCGATCGTGCGCTGGAAGATGTCGTCGGCGAGCTGCTCGAGCTTGCTGCGCGTCAGCTTGAGCATCAGGTGCTTGGGGCCGGTCTGGTCCGCCGTGATGAACGGCAGGTTGATCTCGGTCTCGATCGCGGCGGAGAGCTCGATCTTCGCCTTCTCGGCCGCCTCGGTCAGGCGCTGCAGCGCCATCTTGTCCTTGGCGAGATCGACGCCCTGGTCGCGCTTGAACTCGGCGACCATCCAGTCGACGATCACGTGGTCGACGTCGTCGCCGCCGAGGTGCGAGTTGCCCGCGGTCGCCTTGACCTCGACCAGGCCGTCGCCGACCTCGAGGATCGAGATGTCGAAGGTGCCGCCGCCGAAGTCGTAGACCGCGACGGTCTCCTGCTTCTTCTTGTCGAGGCCGTAGGCCAGCGCGGCGGCCGTCGGCTCGTTGATGATGCGCTTGACCTCGAGGCCGGCGATCCGCCCCGCGTCCCGCGTCGCCTGGCGCTGCGAGTCGTTGAAGTACGCCGGCACCGTGATGACCGCCTCGGTCACCGTCTCGCCGAGATAGTTCTCCGCGGCCTTCTTCAACTTCGCCAAGACCTTGGCGCTGATCTCCGGTGGCGAGTAGCGCTTGTCGCCGACCTGGATGTGCGCGTCGCCGTTGGCGGCCTTGACGACCGTGTACGGCAGGCGCCCGAGCTCGTCGGCGACCTCGTCGAAGCGGTGGCCGATGAGGCGCTTGACCGAGAACAGCGTCTTGGTCGGGTTCACGACCGCCTGGCGCCGCGCGATCTGGCCGACCAGCACGTTGCCCTTGTCGTCGAAGGCGACGACCGACGGCGTCGTGCGCCCGCCTTCTTCGTTGGTGATGACCTTGGGCTCGCCGCCCTCCATGATCGCGACGACCGAATTGGTCGTTCCCAGATCGATGCCGATGATCTTGCCCATGTGTGTTCCCTCCCGAGTCGATTCCGCCCCGCTCGCTCGGGGCTCGGTGTCGCGCGGAACCTAAGTCCTCCCCTTGCGGAGTCAAGGCGGCTCTCACGCACACGACAAGAGACGTGCCAAGCGACGGCCTCCGCGCGTCAGGGCGCGGCCAGCACCCAGGTCGCCGTCTCACCGGCGTGCAGGCGCCTGAGCTCTTCGTGCGTCACCCGGCCCTCGGCGTCCTTGGCGAAGAGCCTCGCCTCGCCGTCGGGCACCTCCTCGATCATGATCGACGCGCGCGCCGCGATGCGGCCCAGCGGGTGCTCCCCCGCGAAGAGCTCGAGCGCGCCGTCGCCGCGGTTGACGACGACCAGCCTCACCGTCCTGGGCGGAACCGGCACGTGCACCGCGACGTCGGCGTCGATCTGGAGCTGGAATCCGAGCTCGCTCCGGTCGCCCAGCCGCTCGATGCGCACGTGCCGCGCGCCCGCCGGCGCGTTCACCAGGGTCGGCCCGGCGTCCGCGGGCACGACCGCGAGCGGCGTCCCGTCGACCGTGATCTTGACGTCCTGGTGCGAGGAGTTGTCGACGACCAGCACGCCGAGCGGCGCCTCGGCGACCACGCGCGCCCGCTGCCCCTCGCGGATCTCCAGCGCCACGCGCTGGGTGCGCCGGCTCCGCGAGAAGTACAGCTCGACCTCGCGCGCGCCCGGCGCCACCTTGCCGAACGCGTGCAGCGCCCCGCCGGCGACCTCTCCATACAGCGCGCCGTCGATCGCCACCTCGACCGGCTCCTGCGCGCGGTTTTCCACCAGCAGCACGCCGAGCTCCATCGCGAAGGTCACGCTCGCCACCCCGCCCGGCGAGGCCGCGACCTCCTCCGTGCGCACGAGCCCGCTCCGCAGCCCGACGACCTGCAGCCGGTGCCGCCCCGGCGCGACACCGTCGATCGCCAGCGTCTCGTCCGGCGCCAGGCTCCCCTGCGCGCGCCCGTCGATCGTCACCGCCACGCTCTCGTCGAGGCGGCTCCACACCACCACGCGCCCCGGCTCCAGCACGACCTCCCAGCGCTCGCTCTCGCCGGGCGCGACCGCGATCGTCTTCGCGTAGACGAAGCCGGTCTCGCCCCCGATCAGCCCGAGCCGCTGGCCCGCCGGTCCCCCCACGCGCGCCGGCGCGCTCGCCGGCACCTTGAACCGGATCGTCGCGTCGTGCTCGATCGTCTCGACCTGCTCGGCGAGGATCCCCTGCGTGACCAGCCGCTCGCCGCTCCGGTTGGCGATCACCACCCACGCCGCGAGATCGCGCACCGCCATCGCCGCGAGCGCGTCCTCGCCGACGACGACCTCGGCGCGCTGCGTCCGCCCGCTCGTCTGCGCGACGCACTCGATCAGCCGCGCACCGACCTCGACGCCGGTGAAGGTACGCGCCGCGCCCGCCGGCACCTCGCCCACCCGCGCCGCGTCGACGAAGACGTCGACCGCCTCGTCGCTCGCGTTGTCGACCCGCACCGCCCCGGTCAGCGCCGACACGACCCATGTCGCCGCCGGCGTCTCCGACAGATCGATCGTCGTCGCCTGGCGCCACGCGCCGCCGCCCGGCCCCATCCCCACCGCGGCGATCGCGACGTTGCTGCGCAAGAGATCGCGCACCAGCGCCGTCGCGCCCGCGCCGATCCGCCCCCGCTCGACCTCGCGTCCGGCCTCGCCGGTGTAGATCGTCAGCTCGCGGTTCGTCCGGTTCTCGACCCGGATCGAGCCGAGCACCGGCCCCGCCACCCAGGTCACCTCCTGGCCGGCGAGCAGCTCGATCAGCGCCGCGTAGGCCGTCTTCGTCGCCTGCCCACGCGCCTCGACCGCGACGCTCCCGGTCGCCAGGTCCTCGAAGCGCACGTGCTCGCGCGGCGCGACGACGACCGCCTCACGCCCCGGCACCCGCAAGCTCAACGCCTCGCCGGTCGCGTTCTCGACGACGAGCGCCGCCTGGCCCGCCATCACCTGCCACAGCGCAGGTGTGCCCTCGGTGAGCTCGAGCATCTCCTCGTAGGGTCGCTGCGACGGCTCCGAGCGCGCGTTCAAGACGCGCAGCCCCGGCGCCTCGGTGCTGGTCCAACGCTCGCCGGGCGCGATGCGCGCGCGCGTGACTCCGTCGATCTTCACCGCGATCGCCTCGTCCGTCGCGTTCTCGATCGTCAGCGCCGCGCCCGACTGCTCGAAGCGCCACGCGACCTCCTGGCCGGGCGGGATCATGAGCTCGGCCTCGCTCGGCGCCGTGTTGTCATCGGGCCGCGCGCCGACCTTCGCCATCCCGCTCGGGAGATCCTCGAAGCGCCGCGTCTGCCGCGCAAAGACCCGCCCGAGACGCTGGCCGTCGACCAGCACCACGATGTCGCGCGGGCTCGGGTTTTCGACCACCAGCGCGCCGAGCGCCGGCACCTCGGGGAGAGCCTCCCCGCCAGCCTCGTCGGGCACGATCGACCACGGCACGATCTCCCCGTGCGCGAGCACGACCTCCAGCTTCGCCTCGAAGGCCCCGCGCCCACCGCTGACCGCGCGCGCCGAGAGCGCCGCCGGGCCCGGTCCGAGGTGCCTCACACGCAGCCGCGCGCCGCTCCGGGCGATCCCCTCGACCCGCCCGCGCACGGCGATCGCCAGGTCTTCGCTCGTGCGGTTCTCGACCTCGAGCATGGCGCCATGCGACGCGTCGTCTTGCGGCGCGCGCTCGCCCGTGGCGCAGCCCAGGGCCGCGAGCGCCACCGCCGCGCTGACGATGATGCGAACAGTCATTCGAACTGCGGGTCACCCTGGTAGGTGATCTCGATGCTCTCGCCGGGCACCGGCGCGTCGCCGAACGCGACGGCCGGCATGAGCTGGCCGTCGAAGACGCAGTCCTCGGTCGTCGGGATCACGCGGTAGCTGTTGGCGCCGTTGCCTTCGGTGAGCACGGTCGTGACCCCGTTGCGCGTGCGCGTGACGCTCAGGTTGCCGAGCACCGGGCGCGGCAGGCAGATCTTGTTGACGACCGTCACGATCGTCTTGGCGATCTGCTCGAGCGCGATCTCGATGCCCTCGTCGGCGCAGATGTTGGCGAAGCTGCCGTTGGGGCCGAAGCCCGCGGTCAGCTCGATGAGGCGCGCGCCGTAGTCGGCCGTGCCGTTCTCCGAGTTGCAGATATAGGTCTGATGGTAGCAGACGCGCGGCTCGCTCTTGGACTCGATGTAGCCCTGGCGGTCGAGCTCGATCTCGGCCGGCGTCGAGAAGAGCGAGTCACCGCCGATGGCCGCGACGATCACCCGCCCGGGGTCGGTCTTGAGGGCCTTGAACTTATTCACGTAATGGGCGACCGGCACCAGCGGGCCGTTCTCGTCGGTGGTCTTGAGGAGCCCGCAGGTCTCGTAGAAGTCCTCGCCGACCGAGGCGTTGTCCGCGATGGAGCAGTCCTCCTCGTCGGTGACGAAGACGACGACGAGGTAGGCGTCGTCGCGCAGGAAGCGCTTGGCCTGCTCAGACTGCGGGCCGTTCTTGTCGAGCGCCATGAAGCCCGAGCGGATCGTCTGCTCGAACTTCAGGCACTTCTCCTGGTTCACGCCGACGGTGGCGATGCAGGGGAAGAGGTCGATGTTGTCGCCGGTCAGGAACTCCGGCAGCTCGTCGGGGCACTCGGTCGAGTCGGGTGGGCGGATGCAGCCCCAGTCGGCCTGGTTCGCCGAGGGCTTCTGGCAGACGAACTTGTCGTCGCCGAAGAGGACCTTGCACTCGTCATCGGTCGTGCAGCGGCGCCGGCAGGTCGTGTTGATCGAGCCGTTCGGGTTCGTCACGCAGGCCTCGGACTGGGTGCGACAGGTCCACTCGCCCTGGCTGCCGCCGCAGCTCCCCCAGAGCTCGCAGTCGAGGCCCGAGCAGTCGGTGTCCGAGAGGCACTCGACGCGCGCGTTGACCTGGCAGGGCGGCGGGAAGGCCTTGGCGGCCTTCTGGTTGAACTTGCCCTTGGACGAGAAGATCGTCGTGTTGTTGACGTCGCACTGCGCGTCGACCGTCGTCACCGCGACGCGCGGGTCGATGTCGAAGGCGGTCTGGATCTGCTCGACGAAGGTGCGGAAGTTCGTCGTCAGCGCGACCTGCTCCTGACACATCGAGCTCGAGTTGTCGACGACCCACAGGAAGTCGATCTTGATCGGCGGCGCGTCGGAGGTGTCCTTGTTCACCGTGAAGGAGAACGACTTCTCCAGGTTCTCGACCGGCGTGTGGTTGCAGGCCGCCGCGAGCAGCACGAGCGCGGCGGCGGGCGCGATGCGGAGCGGCGTGCGGAGCGTGGGCGTCTTCATGGGCGCGTCCTCGGGAGGGTGCGATCGGCGACGCGGCCGGTCTTCGGCACATCGCGCGCCGGAATCCTACCGGGGCAGGCGCCGCCGGGCAAGCGCGCGACGCTCTCGCCGCGGCCATGAGGCGACGGTCCGCGCACGGGGATCGCGCCCGCGCCCGCGCTGCTGCGACAAAACGCGGCCCGGCGCTTGCCAGCCCTCGGGCGGCGGGCTAAGCGATCGCCCCTTCACGGACCCGGGACCCATGAGCGTCGACGCCCCTCACGATACCGTTGCCGAGCGCGATGACGAGCCGATGACGCCGCGCGGCAAGTGGCCGCCGTTCCCTTGGAACCCGTCCGATCTCGACAACCCCATGGTCGGTCGCGACGAGGCGCTCGACGAGCTCGGCGCCGCCTTCGAGGAGGTCCTGCGCGACTGGCTCGTGCGCATCCACCTGCTGGTGTCCGACTACGGGCTAGGCAAGTCGCGGCTGCTCTCGACCTTCGTCGAGCAGGCGCGCGAGCGCGAGCCCGGCACCTTCGTCATCGAGGTGCGCTGCCCCATGGCCGGCGCCGGCGGCGGGCCCTATCGCCTGTGGGACGCCGTCGTGCGCGCCGCCTTCCGCGTGCCCGGCGACGCCGACGCGCTGCTCGCCGCCGCGCACGTCCGGCGCGCGGTCGAGCGCTGGCTCGATCACGACGCGGCCGAGCTCATCGCCCACCTGGTCGGCCCGGGCGAGCCCGCCGCGCTCGGCGTCGACGAGGACGAGGCGCTGATGGCGCGCTCGGTCGGCGCGCTCGGCCGGCTGCTCGAGGCGCTGTCCTTCGAAAAGCCCCTGCTCATCCTCGTCGACGACGCCAACCGCGCCTCGGCGCGCGACTTCGCCCTGGCCTCGGCGCTGGGCGCGGCGCTCAAGGGGCGGCCGATCATGCTGCTCCTCGCGGGCTCGGAGAACCTCTCGACGCACCTGCCGGGCTGGGACCGCTACCCGGTCACGCGGCTGAGGCCGCTGCATCGGCACGAGGCCGATCGCATGCTGCGCCTCTTCCTGAGCGGGCTCTCCCAGAAGCCCTCGCGCGAGCTCATCGATCGGTTGGTGACGACCGCCGCCGGCAATTCCTACGCGATCAAGGCGCTGGTGCGCTGGCTGCACGAGGCCGGCGGCATCGTCGAGGTGCGCACCTCGCAGGGCTCGCGCTGGATCATCGAAGAGGCGATCGTGCAGCGCCTGACGATCCCCGACACGCTCGAGGGCGTCATCCACGCGCGCATCGCCGCGCTCACGCCGATCGAGCGCGAGCTCCTCGCCCAGGCGGCGCTCATCGGGCGCGAGTTCTGGCTCGGCGCCCTGGTCGCGATCGCGCGCGCCGCCGGCGACGGCAGTGACGCCGCACCCAGCGGCGATCCGCTGGACTTCAATGAAGATGCGCTGCCGATCCGCGTGCGCCAGAGCTTGAAGAAGCTCGTCGCGCAGCGCTTCATCGAGCCGCGCACCTCGCCGCTCACCGGCGAGGAGTGCTTCGGCTTCCGCTCGAGCGTGCACTGGGAGGCCGCGCTCGAGGCCCTGCCGCAGACGACGCGCCAGCGCTGGCACCGCGTCGTGCTCGCCTGGCTCGAGCTGCAGGCCGCCGGCCTCGAGGTCGACGGGGCGCGCGGCCTCTACCTGCGCGAGCTCGCGCACCACGCCGAGGGCGCGGGCAACCCGGCGCTCGCCGCCAACCACCACCTGCGCGCGGCGCGCATCGCGCTCGTCGACGGTCACTCGCGCGCGGCCCTCGCCTCGCTCGAGGAGGTGCTTCGCCTGGCCCAGCCCGAGCAGCTCGCCACGCGGCTGCGCGCGCTGCACGACCTCGGCGAGGTGCACACCCTGGCCGGCGCGACCACGCTCGCCATCGACAACTACCGCGACGCGCTCGCGCTCGCCTGGCGCATGGGCGACAAGCGCACCGGCGCCGCCGTGCTCATGCGTCTGTCCGAGGTCGAGATCGCGCGCGGGCGCTTCCCGGATGCGCGCCGCCAGCTCACGACCGCGCTGCGCCTGCACGAGACCCTGCAGGACCCGCGCGGCGTCGCCTCGGCGTGCGTGGCGCTCGGCCGCCTGCACTGGCAGCTCGGCGAGTTCGACCAGGCGCTGCGCTGCTACCGCAAGTCCGAGCACCTCTTCCAGAAGCTCGGCGATGAGATGGGGATCGGCGAGGTCCTGCACGCGCAGGGCGCGGTGCACTTCGACCGCGGCGACGTCTCGCTCGCCGAGAAGTTCTACCAGGAGGCGCTCAACCTCAGGCGCGCCACCCAGGATCGTCGCGGGCTCGTGCGCACGCTCAACAACCTCGGCGCCGTGTGGATGTCGCAGCGCCTCGAGCGTTCGGTCGGCGTCTGGCGCGAGGCCCTGCAGATCGCGCAAGAGCTCGGCGACCTCGGCTTCCAGGCGACGCTCGCCGACAACCTCGGCGAGGTCCTCCTGTTGCTCGGCCGCCACGGCGAGGCGCGCGACGCGCTGCGCCGCTCGATCGAGCTCGCCCAGCTCACCGGCCGGCGCGCGACGCTCATCGACGCCCTGCGCAACCTCGCCCTGCTCGAGGCCGCCGAGGACGCCTGGGACGCCGCCGATCTCGCGCTGGCCCACGCCCGCGCCGAGGCCGAGGCGCTCGGCGTCGCCCGCCTCAAGGCGCTGGTCCAGCGCACCATGGGCGACGTCGCCGTCCAGCAGATGGAGGCGACCGGCGTCATCCGCGGCGACGGCCCCGACGGATCGCTCGCCCAGGCCGAGGCGAGCTATCGCATCGCCGCCCAGGACTTCGAGGCCGCCGGCTACGATCTCGAGGCTGCGACGAGCCACGAGAAGCTTGCCGCGCTGCTCGAGCTCACCGGCCGCAGGGCCGAGGCCAGCGAGCGCAAGAACCGCGCGCTCAGGCTGCGCGCGGCGCGGCTCAGGCCGAGCGCCCCGCCGCCGCTCCCGGTGTGAGCGGGCTCGGTGGCGTGAAGGCCCGCGCCAGGCGGGCGGCCACAAGGGCCGCCCCTACGCAGCTCATCCCATTCGTGGTCGCGTGGGTCGCGCTCGCCGCTTGCGGCACCTTCGATCCGGCCGTGCCCTACCGCCTTCCCGACGCCGACTGGGCGCTGGGCGTCTCGGTCGCGACCGCCTGGGACGAGGCCCAGAGCCCGATCGACGGCGGCCCGCTCGTCGGGGTGGACGCGAGCCTGCTCGACGACGTCTTCGGCTTGCATGCCGGCGTGCGCGTGCACACCGAGGGCCGCGGCCAGCGCGTCTCGGGCCTCGTCGAGGCGAGCGTCTGGTACCTCGTCGCGCTCGGTGCCGGCGTGCGCGCCGGCTGGCTGGTTTCGGAAGCCGGTCCGGAAGTGCCTGACTTTGCTTTAGATATCACGCTACTTCTCGCCGCGCCCATCCCGCTCTGGAAGGATTGCCAAGGCCGCGCCGGCGCGCTGGTCATCGCGCCGTACGTGCGCCCCGGCTTCCGCCTGACCGGCAACGACCCCGACCCCGACGACCTGCGCGGCTTCCACGAGCTCGGCGTTACACTGCGCTGGACCTCATTTGCTTTTTGAACGCTCGCCGCGCGCTCAAGGCTTTGTGGCTCATCGAGTCCGCCAGCGAGACTCGCGCGGCCAAGGCGCGAGCGGAGGGAGCGACGAGGCGACCTCGAGGTCGCCGCAGGAGCGACCGAGCGAAGCAACGCCGGCCCCGCGAGTCGCAGCGGCGGACTCAGGGCCGGACCGGCGCCCGGCGCGCCGGCCGCTCGGGCGCATCGGGTCCCACCCGGATCGAGCGCCGCGCGGGTCGCAGCTCGCCACGCTCCCAGCGGGGCACCCAGCGGACCTGGCTCGGCGGCAAGCGCCCAAGCGGCACGCGATAGGCCCGCCACCCGCTGAAGCGCACCTCCGGTCCGACGACGAAGCGCGCCTCCTCCGCCTCCCGCTCGTGCGGCCGCGACGAGGCGACGAGCCAGGGCACGTCGGAGAGCCCATAGGTCCGCCCGCTGACCGACGGCCCGAGGAAGTCCCGCGCCGCGACGAAGTGCCACGCGTGGTCGGGCAAGGGGCGTGTCCAGCCCGCCGGCGGCAGCGCGCGCCAGCCGACGTGCTCGTCCGAGACGCGCCAGGCGACCCAGGCCGGCCCCCAGCGCGTGCCCGGCACCCACGCCCAGCGCCCAACGCCCGGCCGCGCCCCGTCGCGCCAGAGCCAGCGCCCGTAGTGCGCCACCGCCCAGCCGAACGGCTCGTCGGCGAGGAAGGTCGGCCCCGCCTCGGTCTCGACCCAGCGGCCGCGCGCGTACGGCGCGTAGTGCACGTCCGACGGCGACCATATCCAGCCGAGCTCACGGTCGAGCTCCCAGGTCCCGTACGGCGCCAGCGCGTCATAGAAGACCGAGACGTGCGGCACGTCCGACGCGCGCCGCCAGTCCTCGTCGATCTCGACCGCGCCCTGCGCCGCCCGGGCCATCGGCGCCCGCGCCGGACCCGCAACGCGCACCTCGATGTAGCGCCCGGTGCCGCACGCGCCGAGCGCCAGCGCCGCGGCGGCGAGGAGGAGCAGGAAGCGGGTCGGGCAGCGCATCACCAACGCCGCCCTACGTGCGGTTTCGCGCAGATATTCAAGGAATCGTACCCGCACCCCGACAGACTCGCGCCAGACGCGGGCGACAGGTGCGCGATCACGCGCCAGTCCGCGAAAACGCTTTCGCACGATCGTGTGCGAGCGCTCGCTCGGCCGCCTGGGCGGCCAGCCATGAGGTGCGCGGTAACTGCGCGGTCCGAACGCGCTGAAGCTTCTTGACCGATTCCCCGTACGCATCGATGCGTTCTCATCGCCTCCCATGCGCGAGGCGACGGCGAGCGCTCCGACCCCTTCTTCCCCCGACTTCCTTTTCCCAGAGACGAGATCGCGAGGTGCCGAGGATGCCGATCCCCTACGAGCAGATGACGGTGCACACGCCCGACGGCTTTTCGCTCTCGCTCTTTCGCAGCCGCCCGCTCCAGCGCCACGCCGACGCCCGCCCGCCGGTCATCCTGCTCCCCGGCTTCTCCTCGAACCGCTACACCTTCGGCGTGCGCCGCGAGCACTCGCTGCCGACCGCGCTCAACAACGCCCGGCGCGACGTCTGGATCGGCGAGCTGCGCGGCTCGCGCTCGAGCCGCTGGCTCGGCCGCGGGCGCCCGCTGGTCGACGTCGACGCCAAGCTCCACCTCGACGTGCCGGCCCTCATCGAGCACGTGCAGCGCGCGACCGGCGCCGCGCAGGTCGACGTGATCGGCCACTCGCTCGGCGGGCTCCTCGCGCTGCTCGCCGCCGGCGGCCCCGACGGCGCTCGCATCGCGCGCGTCGTCACCCTCGCCACCCCCGGCACCTTCAAGGGGATCGTCGGCTCCTTCGAGGCCGCCGGCCCGGTCTTCCAGACGCTGGCGCGCGGCGTCGAGCGGGTCGCCTCCCAGCTCGGCGACGTCGCCATCGCCCCGCTCGCCAGGACGCGCGGCCCGGTGCCCCACCTCTTCGCGCTCGGCCGCCACTTCCTGCCAGGCGCCTGCGACGCCGGCGTGCGCCGCCTCTACCTCGACCACGCCGTCGAGTCCGTGCATGGCCCCGAGCTCGCGCAGCTCACGCGCTGGGTGCGCGAAGGCGTCATCACCGACCGCGAGGGCCGCCCGCTCGAGCACCGCCTGCGCGCGGTCGCGCAGCCCGCGCTCATCATCGCCGCCACCCGCGACAAGGTCTCACCCGAGGCCAACGCCTATCAGGCCTACGCCAAGATCGGCAGCACCGACAAACACTTCCGCGCGGTCTCCCGCGCCCGCGGCGCGCGTCGCGACTACGCCCACGCCGATCTCCTGCTCGCCGACACCGCGCGCCACGACGTGCACGAGCCGATCGTCGACTGGCTCGCCGCGCGTGATCCGCGCTCGCTTGTCGCGCCGGCCCACCCGGGCGCGGCCGCGATGGCTCAGAAGAACGCCTGAACCTGCAGGCTCGGCGCCACGATCAAGGTCGACGGCGTCGACGACGGCTCGAAGGTGATGTCGTCGTCCTGGCTGAAGATCCAGCTCGAGTACATCGGCAGAGCGAACTTCAGGTCGAGGCCGAGGAAGACCCGCTCGCTGAGCTGGTAGCTGCCGCCGAGGCCGAAGCTCAGGACGAAGCCCTCCCAGCCCTTGCCGTCGTCGTCGCCCTCGTGGTGGTAGCCGCCGATCGCGTAGCCGGCGCCGACGTACACGCTGCGTCGACCGGCGTGTCGGCCATGGAGTCGACCAACATGAGCGGGTGGAAGCGCACCTGCAGCATCGGGTAGCCGGCGCCGTTTTCGAAGTCGAAGCTGCCGTGGCCGAAGATGACGATCTCGGGCGCGACCGGGCCGATGAGCCAGCCGAAGCGCAGCTCGAGGCTCAAGCCCTCGCCGAACTCGGTGCGCACGACCTCGTCGTAGAGCGGGTTCGACGGGGAGATGCTCAGCGTGTGGGTCGAGCTCGGCTTCAGCGCGACCCCGCGCTCGCCCGACACGATCCCGTAGCCGACGCCGAAGCCGAAGTAGCCGCCCTCGGGCGGGCGCGCGTGGGCGACGGCGCTCAGGCACAGGACGGAGGCGGTGGCGACGACGGCACGGCGGAGGGCAGCGTTCATGGCGGCGGACCTTGCCCGAGCCCATCCGCGTTGTAAACGACTTCGGGACGAGGCATGGTAGGTCATCGTGACGGACACGACCACCCGGGTATCGCTCCCCAACGACCAGCTGAAGCTCCCCGAGCACTCCGGGCGCGAGTGCCTGGTGGTCCTCTACGGCGGCAGCATCGGCAAGAAGCACGAGCTCGCCGCCGGCGTGACGACGATCGGCCGCGACCCGCTCTCGACCATCGCGCTCGACGCCGACTCGGTCTCGCGCTCGCACGCGCAGATCGAGGTCATCGGCCCCCAGACCTACGTCTCGGACCTCGGCTCGACCAACGGCACCTTCGTCAACGACAAGCCGGTCGAGCGCCAGCTCCTCAAGTCCGGCGACCTCGTCAAGGTCGGCGACATCATCTTCAAGTTCCTCGCCGGCCACAACGTCGAGGCGGCCTATCACGAAGAGATCTACCGCATGACGATCCGCGACGGGCTCACCTCCGTCGCCAACGTGCGCTACCTCAACGAGTTCCTCGAGCGCGAGTTCGCGCGCTCGCGCCGCCATGGCCGCGAGCTCTCCGTCGTGCTGATCGACATCGATTTCTTCAAGAAGATCAATGACTCCCTCGGCCACCTCACCGGCGACTACGTGCTGCGCGAGCTGGCGCGCGTCGTCGAGTCGCGCGTGCGCCGCGACGAGCTCTTCGCCCGCTACGGCGGCGAGGAGTTCTGCCTGGTCCTGCCCGAGACCGGCCGCGACGGCGCGGTCGCCTACGCGGAGATCATCCGGCGCAGCGTCGAGACCCACCGCTTCGTCTTCGACGGCACCGACGTGCCGGTGACGATCTCCTGCGGCGTCGCCGGCTTCACCCCGGAGATGTCGCGCCCGGTCGACATCATCAAGGCCGCCGACGAGGCCCTCTACCGAGCCAAGCGCGCCGGCCGCAACCGCGTCGAGGTCTGAGCGTGCGCCCGCGCGTGGCCGCGCTGGCCTCCGTCGCCGTGCTCGCCTTCGGCTGCGACTTCGGCGCCGGCTCGGGCGGCGGCTGCGCGCGGATCTCGCAGGGCGACTACACCTTCCCGGAAAAGGACGTCATCGCGGCCTCGGTCGCCGCGCGCGTGACCCAGTCCGGGCTCGACTTCCTCACCGCGCGCGTCAAGTCGCTCGTGCTCGCGTTCTTCTCCGCCGACGCAAACGGCCGCGCCGTCATCCCGCTCGGCGACCTGGGCGTCGGCGCGATCACGACGAGTCTCGGCCCCTTCGACGCCGAGGTGCGCGACCTCGTGCTCACGCTCGACCTCTCGCGCCTTTCGGTGCAGCTCGCGCCCGGCTCGGTCCCGGCGCGCCTGGAGATCTACATCGAGGACGCCGAGGTCGGCCTTGTCGACGGCACCGTCGCCGGCGCGATCGACGGCTTCCTCTTCTCGGGTGACGCCGCCTGCGGGCTCGCCGACGGCCCCTCCGGGCGCGTCGCGCTCGTCACGATGCGCCTCGTGCTCGAGCTCACGACCGACGCCTTCGGCGCGATCGACGTCAACGTGCTGCCGTCGGTCTTCGACCTGCAGGACATCGCCGTCACCATGGTCACCGACTGCGACCGCCCCGAGTGCCTCGATGGCCTCTCGCCCGGCAGCACCGGCGAGTGCCTCGAGTGCGAGACGATCTGCCCGGCCGCCGACTTCGCCGCCGACCTCGTCACCCTCATCCAGGACGCGTTCGACGATCTCGTCGACGACCTGATGAGCCTGCTCGCCGACGAGGTCTCCAACCTGGTGCTCGACGGCTTCCTCAACGGGCGCCCGCTCGCTATCGAGGGCACACTCGAGCTCGCTACGCTCTTCGGTCCGCTCTTGTCGTGGATGCACGGCGCGCGCCCGCTCGGCCTCCTCGCCAAGCCGGCCGGCCAGGCCTTCCGCGTCACCGGCGCCGGGCCCTCGCTCGGGCTCGACGTCGTGCTCGACGCCGGCGTCACTTCGCTCGGCGAGCACGCCTGCGTCGGCCGCGCCTGGAACGACCGCGAATTCCGCCCCGGTCCGCGCCCGACCTTCGACGGCCTCGCCCAGACGCCCGGCGGCCTCGTGCCCTACGACCTCGGCCTCGGCGTCTCCGCCGCGCTCGTCAACGAGACGGTCTGGGAGCTCTGGAAGTCCGGCGCGCTCTGCATCGCCGTCGACACCGAAGAGCTCATGGCCCTGTCCTCGGGGCGCCTCCTCCTGACCGCGCGCACGCTCGATCTCCTCCTGCCAGGCGCCGCGGGGATCGCCGGCCCGGACGCGCCGATCCGCGTCGTCGTGCGCCCGCGCCTCGACCTCGGGCCCGACTACGTCGTCGTCGGCGACGGCGATCCGCTGATGACGATCGCGCTCGCCGACGCGCGCGTGGCGATCGAAGCGCTGGTCGGCGACGGCTGGCTCCAGCTCGTCGCCTTCGAGGCCGATCTCACGCTCGGGCTCGCGCTCGAGCCGAAGACCGACGGGGCGATCGAGATCCGCATCGCCGACGTCGGCGTGAGCGGCCTGGCGCTGCCCGATCAGGTGATCTTCCGCGAGGTTCGCCTCGACGTCATCGCGCCCTTCGTCGTCGAGCTGGCGCTCGGGTTCTTGACTGAACAGCCGCTCAGTTTCGACCTCGGCCTCTCGGGGCTCGCCTCCGGGCTCGGCCTGCCGCTCGAGGCGGTCGTCGCCGCCACCGGCCCGGCCGGCGACGCCGGGGACTGGCTCGCGTTCTACGTGCAGCTCACCGACCCGCCGCCGGCGCCCGCGGTGCCGCGCGCCTTGCCGATCGAGGCGAGCGGGCCCGGGTGGATGCAGGTCCGGCACCCCGCGGACGGGAGTGAGCGCCGCTTCCAGGTGCGGGTCGGCGGCGGGCCCTGGTCGCGAACGCTCCAGGGACCGGGCCCGCATCGGGTCGAGGCGGCGCACCTCTGGCTCGTCGGCGACTGGCCGGTCGAGGTGCGCGCGCTCGACGCCTTCGGCCGGGTCGGACAGGGCGCGGTCGTCGGCCGGGTGAAGGTCGGACCTCGTCCGGCCGCGCCGCCTCCCGAGGTCACGCTGGCGCCGCCCGCCCTCGCACCGCACGCGTCGCCCCCTGCGGGGGTGTCGCCCGCCGCGCACACGCCCGCGTCGCAGGGCGATCCGGGCTGCGCGGGTGCAGGCGCGGGCACGCCGCTCGTCACCTTGCTCATCTGGCTCGCCCTCCGTCGCCGTCGCTCACCATGCGCGCGCTGATCACCCGGGTCGGGCGGGCCGCTCTCGTCGCGCTCAGCGGGCTGGCCGCACCCGCCTCGGGTGGCTGCGCCAGCGAGGACGCCGCGCCCGAGCGCCGCTGCGCGGGCCACGCGGCATGCGACGACGGATTCCTCTGTGGAGACGATGGGTTGTGTCGGCCGGCCGTCGCCTGTGAGCGCGACGAACAGTGCTGCCCGGGCGCGGTGTGCTTCTCCGGCTGGTGCCGCCCGACCGCGGAGTGCGTCGTCGGCGAGAGCTGCCCCGGCCTCGGCGAGGTCTGCGAGGCGCGGCCCGGCCTGGGGATCGCCGGGGCCCCGGGTGCGCTCGGCGACACGGCGAATGCCGGGCTCTGCGTGCCCGCGCCCTGCGATCCGCTGGGCGGCTGCGCCGAGCCGTTCTCCTGCGTCGGCGGGCGCTGCGTCATCGGGTCGCCCTGCGGGGGTCGCTGCGGCCCGGCCGAGGTCTGCGACGTGGCGAGCGCACGCTGCCTGCCCGCGCCGCCGGGGTGCGCCTGCGGCGAGCGCCTGGCGCTGGCGACGGTGGGCGCGCAGAGCCCCTTTTCCTGCGGCGTCGAGACCTATGGTTGCGCGTGCGTCGATCGACCCGCGGCGCCGTCCGGGCACGCGGGCGTCGACGGGCGCCTCGTCGCAGGTCCGGCGGGGCTGCCGGCGATGGTGAGCTACGAGCCGGACTACGGTGACCTCGTGCTCTCGCGCTTCCTCGACGCCGAGGGCCGCACCGCCGCGCGCGACGACGTGGTCCTCGACGGCGTGCCGCTCGGCGCGGTCGCGGCCGCGGGCTATCGTGGGGGCGTGCTCGACCCCGGGCCCGATCGCGGAGCGCGCCCGGCGGTCGCACTCGGCGAGGGTGGGGGCTTCGACGTGCTCTATCGCGACCTCGATCGGCAGCGCGTGATGTTCTCGCGCTTCGGGCCCGACGGCGCGCGCCAGGCGATCGGCGAGCTGCCGATCGAGGGGCGCGAGGTCGGGCGCTATTCGTGCCTCGCGCGGCGCGGCGATGGCCGCCTCGCCGGCCTGGTCTTCGTCTCCGCCGACCCGAGCGACACGGTCTCCTTGCTCGTGCGCGTCGAGGCGGGCGTCATCGATCCGGTTGCCGCCGATCAGTGGAGCGCGACGACGGTGGTCGAGACCCCGCTGCCGCCGCGCGCGGAGCGACCGTGCGCCGATGCGTGCGGCCTGTCCGAGGCGTGCGTGCTGGCCGGCGGCGTCGAGCGCTGCGCCGCGGTCCTCGATCTCGGCGGGCTCGGGCAGGCCTCGCCGTGCGGGACCTGCGGACCGCGCGAGATCTGCGCCGAGCTCGACGGCGCGCGCGCCTGTCGCGCGCGTGTCTATCGCCGCTACGACGCCGACCGCCTGCCCTTTGGCGAGGGGCTCTTCGCGAGCTGTACCGCGCGCGGTCAGGAGGTGTATGCCGCCTGGTACGACGCCGACCGGCGACGCCTCGTCGCGGCGCGCTGGCCTTTTTCTGCGGCCGATCGGGTCGTCGTCGACGAGGGCGCGGGCAAGGACCCCGGGCGCTTCGCCAGCATCGCGCTCGGCGGCGCGCAGGTCGGGATCGCCCATCAGGACGCCGCGCGCGGCGCGCTGGTCTTCGCCGAGGCGAGCGCGTGGGGCGCGCCGTTTCTCAGCGAGGACCTGCCGACCGGCGACGCCGGCTCGCCCGGGCTCGGCGCGCAGGCGCTCTATCTCGGTGAGCGCCCCGTCGTCGTGAACCTCGACGGACGCCACGCCGAGGTCGAGGTGCTCGCGCGCGGCACCGGTTGCTGGGGCCGGCGCGCGGCGCTGGGCGGTGGCGTGTCGCACCCGAGCGCGCTCGCCGACGCGCAGGGGATCTGGGTCGGCGCGCGCGCGCTCGCCTTCAGCGAGGCGCTCGAGCCACGCCACGCCCCCGCCCTGGTGCTGGTCGCGCCGCCCGCGTGCCCTTGAGCCGCCGACGGCGTCGCCTCGCGTAGCGCGGGCGAAGGCCGGATTGACAACCGCCGTCCCCGTTCGCAAGGTGCGTCGTCGTGGATCGCGAGCACCTCATCCTGAGAGAAGTCGTCGAGAGTCACATCGACACCGGCGAGGCCGTCGGCTCGAAGGTGATCTCCGCAAGGCTTCGTCACAGTCTGTCGTCGGCCTCGATCCGCGCGGTGATGGCCGCGCTCGGCGAGCAGGGTCTGCTCGTGCAGCCGCACACCTCCGCCGGGCGGGTGCCGACCGATCGGGGCTATCGCGAGTACATCGACGCGGTGCTGGGCCCGATCGCGGTCCGCCCGCGGGACCGCCAGCGCCTCGAGAGCCTGCGCTTCCACGACGGCGCCTCGCCGGCCGAGCTGATGCGCACGGCCGCCGGCGCGACCGCGTCCGAGCTGGGGGTGGCGGCGATGGTCATCGCGCCGCGCCTCGAGTCGGTGGTCCTGCAGCGCATGGAGCTCGTCTGGCTCGGGCCCGGGCGCACGCTGGTCCTCGCGGTGACCGACGCCGGGCTCGTGCACGAGCGCATGCTCAAGATCGGGCGCGAGATCGGGCCGGGCGACCTCGAGAAGTTCTCGAATTTCTTGAATACTCTCTTGCCGGGCCGCACCCTGGCCGAGGTGCGCCAGGCGATCGAAGCGGCCCAGCGCGAGGACCGTGACTCGCTCGAGCACAAGGCGCTCGAGCTCGGGCAGCGCGCCTTCGAGGGGCACGACGCGGCCGAGGTCGCCGAGGTCGTGCTCGAGGGCAGCTCGCGCGTGCTCGCGCAGCGCGAGTTCGCCGAGGTGCCCGAGCGCGCCAGCGAGCTCATGCGCGCCCTCGAGGAGCGCTCGCTCTGGCTCGATCTGCTCGACCTCGTACAGGCGACCGCCGACACCCGCGTCTACGTCGGCGCCGAGCTGCCGGCCCCCGGCCTGCACGAGTGCGCGCTCGTCCTGACGCGCTTCCCCGTCGGGCGCGCGCTCGGCGTGGTCGCGGTCTTCGGCCCCAAGCGCCTCGACTACCGCCGCGCCATCCCCTTCGTCGGCCAGGTCGGCCAGCGGCTCGCCGAGCTCTTCCAGGGCGACCTCGACGGTTGACATCGCGGAGGTGGGCTGCTAGACGCTCGCCGCCTGCGCCGCGCCCCAATCCTGGGGCGGCCGCTTGGAGCTCGTGCTCGCATGTCCGCGACCCCCATCGCCCGGTCGATCCCGCTGGCCGCCGCCATCATGGCCGCCGCCATCGGCTGCGCCAGCCCGGGCGCGCCGCTCGGGCGCGAGGTCGACGATCCCGCGCGCCGCGCCTACTACGAAGGCATGCGCGAGCTCGTCGACGCCGATTACGTCAAGGCGACGACGCTCTTCCAGGCGGTCGCGGCGAGCCCGCGTCACGTCAAGTACGCCGCGCTGGCCAAGCTGCGCCTGGGGGACGCGCTCTTTCACCAGGGCCGCTACGCCGAGGCGACCGAGATCTTCCGCGGCTTCGTCTCGCAGCACAACGCCGATCCGAACCTGCCCTACGCGCGCTTCAAGGTCGCGGAGTGCTACTACGAGCGCTTGCCGGGCGAGTGGTTCGCCAGCCCGCCGGCGCACGAGTTCGACCAGACGATCACGACGCAGGCCGAGGCCGAGCTCAAGGGCTTCGTCACGACCTTCCCGACCAGCATCTACGCGCCCAGGGCGCGCAAGATGCTCGACGAGACGCGCCGGCTCCTGCTCGCGCACGAGCTCTACGCGGCCGGCTTCTACGAGGACGAGGAGAAGTGGCAGGCCGTCGCCTGGCGCCTGCGCGACGCCCTCGACACCTACCCGGAGCTCGCGACGACGGAGGGGCTGGTCTGGCGCCTGGCCAACGCCTGGGACAAGGTCGGCGACCGCGGCCAGAGCGCGCGCGCGCTCGGGCTCTACCTTGCGAAGTTCCCGAACGGCCGCCACGCCGGGGCGGCCAAGGCACGGCTCGACGTGATCAAGCAGGCGATCGAGCGCGAGCGCACGCCCGAGGAGGCGCCGCCGCCTCCCGAGCCCTTGCCACCCCCGCCCGAGGTCGAGCTCCCCGACCCCGACGGCGACGACGCCGTGCCGCCCGACGACGACGAGCCGGGCGAGCTCAAGCTGCGTCCCCCCGAGCTGCCGCCGATCCCCGAGTAGGCGGGCGGCGACGATTCGAACCCGAGCCGCGGCGGCCAAGGCCGCGCATTTCTCCGACTGGACGGATACCCGAGATGACTACGAAGACCCCCAAGCAGCTCCTCGCCGAACGCTTCGGCACCCGCCATGACCTCGTGAAGGCGATCGTGCCGCTCATCGGCGCCGACGACGCCGAGAAGAAGAAGCTCCTCGGCACGACCAACGCCAAGCTCCTGCGCATCCACGAGGTCGCGAGCCTCGTGAACAAGCAGTTCGGGGGCAAGGCCGGGCTCATCGACGCCATCGCCAAGCTGCAGTTCCAGGGCGGCAAGCCCAACGCGGGCTGGCGCGAAAAGATGAGTGGATTCACCGTGAAGCGCCTCTTCGACAAGCACCGCCAGCTCGGCGGACAAGCCTCGCAAGGCTGATCGGGCGCGCGCTCGGATCCCCGCGGCCCGCCCGGCGGTCTGCGGTGTCATTGACAGATCGGGCGATCAATGGTGTCATCCAATGCGCCGGTCGTGTGCTCGGTGAGGTCCCGGAGTTCGGGACCGAGGCGTTTGCACGGGCCGGGAACGCCGCACGCGCATGCGCGCGAAGCAGGCAGCTTGACGTGATTATCGACCCGACATCACGGCGCAACCACCGCGACGACAAGCAGCGGCCACGAGGCAGGCAAGCTTGGCAGGACCCTCCGACAGGGCAGATGGACGTCGCGGGCGAAAGCGCGCTTCGCGGACGCCGCTCGCTCTCGGGGCAGGAACCGCGACATCGGCGAGCATCGTGAAGGAGCCTCATGCAGCCCACCTTCAAGATCGGCGACAAGGCCGTCTACCGCAACCATGGGGTGGCGGTCATCACGGGTATCGAGACCATCGAGATGTATGGCTCGCTCCAGAACGTCTACGTGCTCGAGGTGATGGACTCGAAGCGCGACCGGGTCATGATCCCGGTGGACAAGGTGAACTCGGTCGGCCTGCGCAGCCTCATCAGTCAGGAAGAGGTCGACGAGGTCTACGAGATCCTGCGCGAGCGCCCCGGCAAGTTCGACCAGCAGACCTGGAACCGGCGCCAGCGCAAGTACACGGAGAAGATCAACACCGGCTCGGTCTATGACGTGGCCGAGGTCCTGCGCGACCTCTACCTGCTCAAGTTCGACAAGACCCTGTCGTTCGGCGAAAAGCGCATGCTCGATCGGGCGCAGCAGCTCCTGGTCAAGGAGCTCGCCATCGCCCGCGACATGGAGGAGAAGGACGTCGAGGACGACCTCGCGACGATCTTCGCCGACGCTGTGCCGCCGACGGCCGAGGCGGTCGAAGAGGTCGAGCCCGTCGTCGAGCCGGAGCCGGTGGTCGTGCCGGCCAAGGCCGCGAAGAGCCGCGGTGGAGCGCGACCGCGCGCAAAGACCGGCACCCTGCGGGATTGACCCGATCGTTGCGGATCGCTCGAGCCGGCGTGGTCGGGATCGCCCGGCGCTGCTCAGCGGCCGGTGCAGTGCGCGCGGATGATCCGCTCGTAGACGGCGGCGGCCGCCTCGAGGCGTGAGACGGCGATCGACTCGTCGTCGCGATAGAGCGTCTCGATCGGGCCACCGGGGCCGAAGACGACGGTGTCGAAGCCGTGCGCGCGGAAGATCCCGGCGTCGGAGGTGAAGGTGCCGGCGTGCGGCTCGGCGAGGAGCCCGGCCGACTTGATCGCGTCCTGCACGCTGGCGAGGAAGCCCTCGCCACCTTCGGAGCCCGAGAACGCCGGGCGGTCCTGCACGACGTCGATCTGGACCTCGATCTCCTCCTGGCCGACGAGCGCCTTCTGCACGGCCTGTGCGAAGCGCTCGCACAGCTCGTCGGTGGCGACGCCCGGCCCGGTCCAGAGCATGATCGAGCCGGTGATCGCGTCGCGGTCGGAGACGAGCCGGCCGGTCCAGGCGGACAGCGGCGGGCGCGCCGACGGGGTGTTGCGCAGGTGGCCGAGCCGGCTCTCGATGGCGCCGAGGCCTGCGTCGCGGCCGGTGAACCAGGCCGAGAAGAGGCCATCGATCGGGAAGGGCAGGGCGGTGCCGTCGGCGATGGGGCTCGCCTCGACGCTGGGGCCGTGCGCGCGACCGAGCGCCGGCAGCGCGTCGAAGGATGTCGCGACGCGCAGCACACAGCGGCCGGGCACGCGGTTGGCGGCCTCGCCGGCGTCGATGGAGAGCACGCGCACGTCGCCGTGGCGGCGCAGCGCTTCGAGCACCTCGAGGCCGCGCGTGAGCGCGTCGTCGGCGTGGTTGGCGGTGGTCGGCTGGGCGAGCGCGTGCGAGGAGCGGCCCTGGACCCGCACCTCGAAGAACCCGGCGTGAGGGGGCATGCGGCGGTGGCGGATCTTGCGCGCGAGCGAGAGCCTGAGCGAGATGCAGCCGGGGTGATCGGTCCAGAGGCGGAGGTCGGTCGGCGCGTGCACGACGGCCTTGGCGCCCGGGGCGACCAGGGTCTCGACGATCGAGCGGGCGCCCGAGCCGTGCGCCTCCTCGCCGGAGAGCGCGACGATGACGAGCGGGCGCGTGAGCTCCTCGGGGCGAAAGCGCGAGCCGGCGACGATCTTGAGCACGGCGTCGACCTTGCCGCCGTTGGCGCCGAGGCCGTGCACGCGCGTGCCGTCGCTGGAGCGGCGCGCGGCCAGGCCGTCACCTTCGAGCGAGGGCCAGAGCGCGGGCACCGGCTCGACCGAGGTCGAGACCGTCGCGACGAGCACGAGCGGTGGACCGGCCGTCGGGCCCTTGCGGCCGATGAGGTTCACGCGCTCGAAGGCTTCGCCGCTGGAGACCTGCTCGAGCACGGAGAAGTCCCCGAAGTACAGGAGATCCATCAGGAAACCGAGAGCTTCCGAGCCGCCTCCGCGCACGCGCGAGTCGCGACTGAGGACCTCGAGGACGGCGCGGACTGGGCTCGTCGGCATGCGGGCTACGACCTGGCTCGGGTCGGGGACGACCTCGTCGCACGTCGTGCGCGCGCGACGGGTCCCGACTCTGGTAGAAGACCTTTCGCCGCTGGTGGTGTCAACGTGTGGGTGCGTCCTGTCAGACGCGAGCGAGGTGCATGGTGCGTGCAGTGGTGCAGCGCGCGAGCGCGGGTCGGGTCCGGGTCGACGGCGCGGTGGTCGGCGAGCTGCCGGTCGGGCGCCCAGGGTTCGTCGTCCTGCTCGGCGCGGGGCGCGGCGACGGCGAGGAGGACGCGCGCCAGCTCGCAGACAAGATCATCGGCCTCAGGGTCTTCCCCGATGACGCGGGCAAGATGAACCTCGGGCTCGAGGAGGTCGGCGGTGGCCTCCTGGTCGTGAGTCAGTTCACGCTCTTCGGCGACTGCCGCAAGGGGCGGCGGCCGTCGTTCATCGACGCGCTCGAGCCCGAGGCGGCGGCCGCGCTCTGCGAGGTCTTCGTCGCGCATGCGCGGCGGCGCGTGCCGGTGGCGACCGGGCGCTTCCAGGCGCACATGGAGGTCGAGCTCGTCAACGACGGGCCGGTCACGCTGCTCATCGACACGAAGAAGACCTTCTGAACCGCGCGCCGTGCGTCAGGGGGCCTCTTCCGCGCGCCAGCGCTTCCAGGCTTCGCGTGTGTAGCCGCGCCGGAGGAAGCCGAGCGCGTCGTGCGCCAGCAGGCGCAGCTCGGCGTCGAGCGGCTCTTCGACGAGGCGCTCGAGGTGCACGATGGCGTTGGTCGCGTTCATGCGCACGATGCGCTCGATCGCTTCGCGGGTCTCCGGCTCACGCGGGGTCTCGAGGAAGGGCAGGAGGCCGTCGAGCCAGCGCGCGAGCTCGGCCTCGTGGCGTGGCGCCCACGGGTGCCAGGGCGGGGCGTCGAGGCAGCCCTGCAGGCGCTCCTCGAGGCCGCAGTAGATGCGCACGTGGAAGTGATCGTCGTGTGGCGACGAGTCCTTCGGCTGCGCGAGCACGCGCTCGGCGCGCGCGACCAGCGCGGGCGGAGCGACCTGGCGCGCGTGATCGATCAAGAGCGCGCGCAGATGGTCGGCGACGAAGATCCACTGCACCACCACGCCGGGATCCTCGAGCAGCGCGCGCACCAGCGCCCAGTTGCGCGCGCGATCGAAGAACAGATCACGCGACCCGGCGATGCGCCCGCTCGCGTCGGCGCGCACCATCGCCGGCTGGTCCGCGGGCACGGGGCCGTCACGCCCATCGCGCGACACGTAGAACGCCAGGTCGACGTCGCGCCCGTTGGTGTGGCTGCGGTGAGGCGGCAGCGGGCCGCCCTCGGCGCGCGAGAGGTCGCCGACCCAGAGCACGCTGCCGGGGTGCTCGCGCGCGACGCGCTGGGCGGCCTTGCTGAGCAGCGCCACGAGCGCGCGCGTGCCGTGCGTGGCGCCGCGCGAGCGGGTCACCGGCCGGACGGCGAGGCTCGTCAGGTCCTCGGGCAGCGCGACCGGTCCGACGAGGGCGCCGGCGTTGGTCGGGCCGATGGCGAAGCTGGCGTCGCCTGGCCTTTGAGGCGCCTCGAAGGCGGGTGCGGTGCGCGCCGGCGGTGGCGCGACGGCCGCAGCGGGCAGGAGCTCGAGGGCGCGCCAGGCGAGCGAGGCGAGCGCGCGGCCCTGCGCGGGAGATGGCGCGGATGGAGAGGTCGCCGGCGCCGCCGGCGCGCCCTGGCAGCCGAGCGCGAGCGCGGACCCGAGGAGCGCGGCGAGTGTGCACGCTGGCACCGTCCGGCGCTTGCCTCGGGCGCTGCGACCCCGTAAGGTCCGCGCCTCTGTTCCGACGCCTTGCTCCATGAGGTCGACCATGCGCCTGACCGTCCGCCGCTCACCCGCTCGTCTCGTGTCGCTGTCCAGCACCCTGACCACGCTCGCCCTCGGCGCATTCCTGAGCGCCTGCGGCGACGACAATAGTAGCGGAACCGAGAAGGACACGACCACCGCCGCGGATTCTTCGCCCGACACCGCCGGCGACGTCGCGCCCGACACCGCCGAGCCCGGCTGCACGGCCGGCGCGGCCTGCGACGACGGCGATCCCTGCACCGTCGACGACGCCTGCGACGCGGCGGGGGTCTGCCTCGGCACCGCGATGGCGTGCGACGACGGCGTCACCTGCACGAGCGATCAATGCGTCGCCGGCGAGTGCGTGCACGAGACGATGGCCGGCTTCTGCCTCGCCGATGGCGCCTGCGCCGCGACCGGCACCGCCGTCGCCGGCAACCCGTGCCGCCTGTGCCGGTCCGAGGGCGGCGTGGCGACGCTGGTCGACGCACCCGATGGCGACACCTGCTCCGACGGTGACCAGTGCACCGTCGGCGACAGCTGCCAGGCCGGCTCCTGTGTGCCGGGCGCCGCGCGCGAGTGCCCGAGCGACGACGTCTGCATCGGCGCGACCTGCGACCCGGCGCTCGGCTGCGTCGAGGTGGCGACCACCGCCGCGTGCGACGACGGCGATCCGTGCACCGTCGGCGACATCTGCCAGGACAAGGCGTGCCGCGCCGGGCCCGATCCCTTCGACTGCGACGACGGCGACGCCTGTACGATCGACAGCTGCGATCCGGTGCTCGGCTGCCTGCACGACAGCGAGTCGAAGTGCAACGACGACGATCCGTGCACCAACGACTCGTGCGGGGCGGGCGGCGTGTGCACGAACGCGCCCTTCGTCGGCCCGTGCGACGACGGCGATCCCTGCACGCTCGGCGAGGTCTGCGACGCCGGCGGCACCTGCGGCGGCGGCGCGCCGCGCTCGTGCGACGACGCCAACGTGTGCACGACCGACGCCTGCATCCCCGGGCAGGGCTGCCTCAACCTGTTCCGGACCGAGGACTGCGACGGCGACGTGTGCGGCCCGGCGCTCTGCGACGACGGCGAGGCATGCACCGTCGACGACCGCTGCGTCGCCGGCCAGTGCTTCGGCGGCAAGACGGCGTCGTGCCCGCTCTGCCCGCTGGAAGGAACGGAAAACGCAAATAAGATCATCAGCTTGTTGGTGATGGCCGACGGCAACCCCGGCTCCGGCCTGGACATCGACGAGGACCCGACGACCTGCGCGCCCCGGGTGGCCTGCGGCGGCGGGGTCGACAACGAGCTCGCGCTGCTCGCCTCGTTCGTCAACCCGGGCATCGACGACTCGATCACCAGCGGGATCGTCAAGTGGATCGTCGATCTGCGCCACGCGACCTTCGACGGCGCGGACTTCCCGATCGCAATCTACGACTCGGGCACGGTCGACGACACGTGCAACTTCCAGGCGGACCGCTGCCTCTACGACGTCGCCGAGCTGTCCTTCGACGAGAACTGCGAGCCCTACTTCCACTTCGACAACGCCCGCATCGTCGACAACAAGCTGACCGCCGGCGGCACCGGCCAGCTCATCAGCATGGTCTTGCCGCTGGTCGGCGGCAACCTGCTCGGCGTCACCATCGCGGCGGCGCGCACCGAGGGCACCATCACGCGCGATGCCGAAGGGCGCATCAGCCAGATCAACGGCATCATCGCCGGCGCCATCCCGAAGTCGCAGCTCATCGAGGCGGTGCGCGAGCTCGACCCGGCGTCGTTCTCGCTGCCCGGGCTCTCGCCCGATGAGGCGGCCGCGCTGCTCGACGATCTGATCACCGCCGACATCGACCTCGACGGGGACGGCCTGGCCGAGGCCGCCAGCGTGGCGATGCGGATCCAGACCATCCCGGCGACCATCTTCGGTCTGTGAGGTCGCTCGCGGCGGTGAACGCCGGCCGTCGGTCACGCGTTGCGGGGACCGACGAAGGCTGCTACAGCCCCGACGCCGCATCGCGACGAGCCGCACTGCAAGAGCAGCGCGGAGCTTCGATCGCGGTCCTGGCGACTCTTATTCGACGGAGGTCGACGAGATGAAGGCAACCTATCTGAGCGTCGTGGTGGTCGCGTGCCTGGCGACCGCCTGCGGCAAGAAGCAGAGCCCGAGCGCGCCGCCGACGACCGGCGAGATGCCGGTGACCGGCACGACGGGGGCCGGGGCCGACGCTGCGGCCGCGCCGAGCGCGCCGGGCGCGGATGCGGCCGTCGCCAACCCGCCCGTCGACGCCGGCGCCGTCGCCTCGGCGGACGCCGGTCCGACCGGCGCCGAGCCGGGTGCGGCGGACGCGGGCGCGGCGCGGCCGACGGAGGCGCTCACTGCGGCGCAGCTCGAGGCGCTGGTGATGGCGATCGGCGACTGCCACCTCAAGGGCAACGAGATCGAGGCCGACTGCGCCGCCCACAGCGCGCTGCGCACGGTCTTCAGGGAGCGCGAGCCGGAGCTCGCCGCGCTGGCGGACGAGGTCGGCGCGCTCGGCCTGAAGATCCTCGGGCATGAGAAGGCCGCGCTGCGCATCGTGGCGAGTGAGCTGCTCGCGCGCGTGCTCGGGCGCAACGAGCCGGCGCTGGCGGCGCTCCTCGACACCTTCGGGAAGGACTCGGAGCTCGCGGTCAAGGTCGCGATCGTCGAGAACCTGGGCCCGCACAGCGGTTGGAACGATCGCGTCGCCGGGTTCCTCGAGGAGGCGCTCGGCCACGCCGAGCTCGACGTGCGCGCGCGCGCGGTCTACGCGCTGAGCGCGCCGATCAACAAGCGCCGTGAGGGGATCGCCGCCAGGCTGATGCAGCTCGCCAAGAGCGACCCGGACGAGCGGCTGCGCCAGGTCGTGTGCGAGCACGTCGGCAAGCTCGGCGACGAGGCCATCATGCCGACCATGAAGGAGCTGACCGGGACCAAGGCCAGCTCGGACATGCTGATCGCGTGCCTCAAGGGGCTCGTCTCGATGTGGGCGGACCACCCGCGCTTCGAGAACGCGAGCGAGCAGGCCTACCGGCTGACGATGGAGATCCTCGAGCGCACGCCGCGCAAGAAGGACGCGCCGTACTGGGCCGCGATCACGCGCATCGCCAAGGTCGGACCGGTCCTGCTCGAGTCGCCCGGCACCGTCGCCAAGCCCGGCTGGAAGAATCGCGTGCGCGGCTGGCTCGTGCCGAGCGCGGTGCAGACCATGCTGCACGGCTTCATCCTCGACGCCGACGTCGACGACCAGACGGTGGCCGATGCCGTGCTCGCGACGGCGGCCTTCGGTGAGAAGCGCGGCAAGCTGATGCAGCTCAAGGCGACGCTCGAGCGGGGCCCGCGCATGAAGCCGGGCGGGGCCGTGGCCGAGGCCTTCGAGACGGTGCTGACCACGCCCAAGCCGGTGAACGGGGCGGTCAAGCGCGACAAGTAATCGCCGGCCTCGCGCGTCGTGGCGGCGAACGGCGCTATCGATAACCGGCGGCCTGCAGCTCGAAGAGCGTGGCGTATCGTCCGCGCCGCGCGAGGAGCTCCTCGTGGGTGCCGGACTCGACGACGCGCCCGCGATCGAGCACGAGGATGAAGTCCGCCATGCGCACCGTCGAGAAGCGGTGCGAGATCACGATGGCGATCTGCTCGTCGGTGAGCTCGCGGAAGCGCTCGAAGACCTTGACCTCGGCCTCGGCGTCCATCGACGCCGTCGGCTCGTCGAGCACCAGGATGTCGGCGTCCTTGCGCATGAAGGCGCGCGAGAGCGCGATCTTCTGCCACTGGCCGAGCGAGAGCTCGCGGCCGTCCTTGAACCACTTGCCGAGCTGGGTGTCGTAGCCGCGCGGCATCGCCTCGATGAACGGGGCGGCCAGGCCCTTGTCGGCGGCCTCGCGCCAGCGCGCCTCGTCCTCGAAGGCCTCGTCGTCGCCGGCGCCGATGTTCTCGCCGACCTTCATCTGGTAGCGCACGAAATCCTGGAAGATGACGCCGATGCGGCGGCGGAACGCGACCGGGTCCCACTCGGAGAGCTCGCGCCCGTCGAAGAGGATGCGGCCCGCGCTGGGTTCGTAGAAGCGCGCGAGCAGCTTGACCAGCGTGGTCTTGCCCGAGCCGTTCTCGCCGACGATGGCGAGCTTCCGGCCCGCCGGGATGTGAAAGGAGACATCGGAGAGCGCCGGCTCGGAGGCGCCGGGGTAGGTGAACGAGACGTGCTCGAAGCGCAGGCCGTCGTCGGGCAGCGGCCCGTCGCTCGCCTGGGTGCCGCTCGGGCGCGCGACCGGCTCGTCGAGGAGCTCGTAGAGGCTCGAGAGGTAGAGGTTGTCCTCGTAGATGCCGGCGATCGACGAGAGCAGGGACGAAAACGCCGACTGTCCCTGGCGGAAGACCGCGAGGTACATCGTCATGCCGCCGAGCGTGATCGTGCCGGCGACGGTCTCGAGCGCGATCCAGGCGTAGGCGCCGTAGAAGGCGGCGGTGGAGATCGTACCGAGCGCGATTCCCCAGATCCCGCGGCGCAGGGTGAGGCGCCGGTCCTCGGCGTAGAGGATCTTGAAGATCGCGATGTAGCGATCGAGGAAGCGCCGCCCGAGGCCGAAGAGCTTGACCTCCTTGACGTGGTCCTCGCGCGCCAGCACCGTCTCGAGGTAGTTCTGTTGGCGCGTCTCGGGGGTGCGCCAGCGGAAGATGCGGAAGGCGTCGCCGGCGAACTTCGTCTCGGCGATGAAGACCGGCACGCCCGCGGCGGCGAGGGCGAGCACCGCCCAGGGCGAGAAGTCGATGAGCAGGACGGCGTAGCTCGCGAGCGAGAGCCCAGCCTGCAGCGCGTCGAAGGTCCGGGTGACGAGCGAGAGCGGGCGCTGGGAGGCCTCGCGGCGCGCGCGGGTGATCTTGTCGTAGGTGTCGGCGTCCTCGAACTGCGAGAGCTCGAGCTCGAGCGACTTGTCGAGCACCATGACGTTGACGCGATGGCCGAGCTGGGCGCGCAAGAGGCTCTTGAAGATCCCGAGCACGCGCTGGTTGGTGGCGAGGAGCACGACGAGCGCGAGCTCGAGCACGAGCCAGGGGATCACCGCCTCGGTGGGGGCCTCGCCGCGACTCGCCGCGACGATGGCGTCGACGAGCAGCTTGCCGACGACGGCGATCGCCGCCGGCATCAGGCCGCCGATCAGCGTGCCGAGCGCGAGCCCGAGCGTGAGGCGGCGGTTGGTCGACCACACCAGCGCGATGGCGCGGCGGGTCGTCGCGACGAGGTCGACCGGGATGCGGTCGTCGGGCTGGCGCGGTGGCTCCTGGAGGCGTCGCTGTGGTTGCAAGCTGGTCGGCCTCTTCAGAAGTTGGCGTTGCCGAAGGTCTTGTCGTCGCAGGTGCGGAAGCCGCCGACGCCGTCGGGGGTGCGGCACCAGGCCGGGATGGCGCCGCCGCGCGGCCAGCGGGTCTCGTCGATGAGCGCGCCGTCGGGGTCATGCAGGGTGACACCGTCCTCGTCGCCGAGGCCGAAGGTGTGATTGATGTCGCGCTCGAGCACCAGGTAGGCGCCGGCGGCGAGCGTGGTGCCGGCCGCGATGACGTAGGAGCCGCCGCCGGTGTCGCTCACGGTGTAGCCGGCGAGGTCGACGCTCGCCGCGGTCCCGTTGAGGATCTCGATGCGGTCGCGCTCGTCGCTCTCGACCTCGTTGACGACGAGTCCGGGCGCGCGGTTGGTGCAGCCGCTCTGCGAGATGCGCATGCAGGACTCGATACACGCCAGCGCGCCGCCGCCCCAGCCGAGGGCGACGCAGCTCAGGCCGCCGAAGCTCTCGCCGTCGCAGACCTCGAAGCCCTCGACGACGCCGTCGCCACAGGTGGTCGCCGGGTTGTCGACGTTGGCGGCGCCGGGCGTCGGCGAGAGCAGGGTCTTGAACGCTCCCGAGGCGTTGGGGAAGCGGCCCCAGCTCGCGCCAGCGGGCGACTCGCCCTCGAGCCAGCTCGTCTGATCGACGAGCACCTCGCCCGGGTCGTAGAGGAGGACCGCGTCGGCGCCGCCGAGGCCGAAGTCGAAGCCGCTCGCGCCGGTCTCGTCGCGGCTCACGACGAGGTAGGCGCCGGGCTGGAGCACGGTCCCGGCCGGGAAGACGTAGGCGTGCGTCGGGTCGTCGTCGCGCATGAGCCAGCCGGTGAGATCGACGGCGGCGTCGCCGGCGTTGAAGAGCTCGACCCAGTCGGCGGGCTCGCCGGCCGCGGCGAGCTCGTTGATCACGAGCGCGAGCGGGTGGGTGACCTCGGCGTCGTCGCGCGTGTCGGCCGTCGTGTCGGGCACGGTCGTCTCCGCGGCGGTGTCGGGCGTGGTCTCGGCGGGCTCGGTGTCCTCGGTGGTCTCGGCGACGTCGGCGTCGGAGGTGTCGACGGCATCGGTGGCGTCGACTATGGTGTCGCCGCCCTGGCCGGCGTCGTCCGAGCAGGCGGGCGCGCAGATGGAGACGAGGGCGATGGCTGGCAGCGTGCGTAGGATGGAGAGTCGCGTTCTCATGAGGGGCTCCTCCGGCGGCGTCGCGGGCATCGCGCGAGCCGCCGCATGTTGTCGGAGCGGATCGCTCGCGTCCAGCGCGGCGTGACGTCGAGTCAGGGAGAAGGACCTTTGTACGCACGTATCGCCGCCCTGTATCGCCGCTACCTCGATCTGTCGATGCGGCGGCCGTGGGCCACGCTGCTGGTCCTGGCCATCGTCGCGGGCGGCCTCTTCTGGGTCGGCTCGGGTCTGTCGGTGCGCGGTGATCTCGAGGACCTCTTCCCCGAGGACACGCCCGCGGTCGTGCACGCGCGCGAGACGCGGCGCGTGCTCGGCAACACGCAGGAGCTGCGGGTGCTGATCGGCAGCGCCGACCGCGAGCTCAACCGCAAGGTGGCCGAGCGCGTGGCGGCGTTCCTCGAGGCGCGCACGGACGAGATCGCGCGCGTCGAGTGGCGGCGCGAGATCGCCTTCTTCGAGAAGAACGGGCTGCTCTTCGTGTCGATGGCGGACCTCGAGGAGCTGCACGAGGAGGTCAGCGAGGCGATCAAGAAGGAGGTCAAGAAGGACCTCGGCCTCGACGACTTCGCGCTGGACGAGCCGGAGGAGCCGTCGAAAGATGATGAAAAGAAAGAAGAAACTCGCCTGCCTTCGGCGGAGGAGGTCAAGAAGAAGCACAAGGTCGAGGGCTTCAACGAGTACTTCGAGAGCCCCGATGGCGAGGTGATCGCGGTCAAGGCGTACCCGACCTTCAAGCCGAGCGACGCCACGCGCACGCGCGCGCTCAACGACGCGCTCGAGGCCGAGCTCGCCAGGATCCAGGCCGAGCACCCCGACGCCGGGCTCTCGTTCACGACCGACGGCGACTTCAGCCAGGTCACGCGCGCCGCCAAGCAGATCATGAGCGACGCGGCCGAGTCCGGGATCTGGTCGCTCATCGGGATCGCCGTCGTCGTCATCGTCTTCTTCCGCCGCTTGCGCGCGCTGATCGTCGTGTTGGGCGTGCTCGGCGTGGCGACGGCGTGCATGCTGGCGTTCGCCGAGATCGCCGTCGGCTATCTCAACCTGGTGACGTCGATCATCTTCGCCATCCTCTTCGGCATGGGCGTCGACTTCATCATCCACGGCATGAGCCGGGTCGACGAGGAGTACCACGGCGACGTGCCGCTCGAGCGCGCCGTGCGCGACGGCATGTTCGGCCTCGCGCGCCCGGTCTTCAACGCCATGCTCACGACGGCCGTCACCTTCTGGGCGCTCATCGTCTTCGACTTCCGCGGCTTCTCGCAGCTCGGCCTCATCGCCGGCTTCGGCGTCGCCTTCGCCCTGCTCGCGCTCTACCTGCTCTACCCGCCGATGGCGGTCGGCTTCCATCGCCTCTGGCGGCAGAAGCCTTCGCGGCGGCGCATCTCGCATCCGGAGGCGTCGGCCCACGCGGCAGAGGTGCCGGCCGGCGCGTCCGCGGGGCTCGCCTCGGCGCCGCCGGTGTCGCGCGCCACCAAGCGCCTGGCGTGGGTCATCGTGGCGTTCGTCGTCGCGCTCGGCGGGGCCGGCGCGGTCATCGCGGGCGACCTCACCTTCGATTCGGACATGGGCAAGTTCCGCGTCAAGGACAGCGCCGCCGAGAACGAGCTCAAGACCAAGTACAAGGAAGCGGAGACGCGCACCGCCAGCCCGGCGCTGGTCGTGACGCACGACCTCGTCGAGACCGAGCGGCTGCACCGCTGGCTCGAAGCCCACCTGGACGCCTACCCGGCGCTGACCGAGGTGAGCTCGGTGTGGAGCTTCGTGCCGTCGGAGCAGGCGGAGAAGCTCGCGATCATCAAGGAGATCAAGCGCAAGATCGACAACAAGTACGGGGCCTTCGAGGGGCAGACCAAGGCCGACGCCGACGAGCTCATGAAGTACCTCTCGCCGGCGCTCTTCGGCCCCGAGGATCTGCCCGACTGGGTGCGCCAGCGCTTCACCGACGCCGACGGTCGCTTCGGGCGCTACGTGCTGCTCTTCACCCGTGGCAGCAAGGCCGACGCGCTGGTCGCGCTCGAGATCCAGCGCCAGCTCGGCACCATCACCCTGCCCGCCGAAGGCGGCGCGCCCGCGGCGACCTTCACCGCCTCGGCGACCTACTTCATCTCGGGCGAGGCGTACGCGGTCGTCAAACGCGAGGGCCCGTTCGCCGCGCTCATCGGGCTCATCGTCACGATCTTCGTCGTGCTCTTCGACTTCCGGAGCCCGCGCCAGCTCCTGATGATCCTCACGCCGATCCTGTCGAGCTTCGCCATCACCCTCGGCCTCATGACGCTCGTCGACCTGCGTCTCGATCTCTTCAACGTCGTCGTCTTGCCCCAGATATTCGGCATCGGCATCGACACCGGCACCCACCTGACCCATCGCATCAAGGAGGGTGGTCCGCGGGTCGTCTTCAACGTGCGCGCGACGGCGATCGCCGCCGGGATCTCCTCGCTCCTGACGATCATCGGCTTCGCCGCGCTGCTCCCGGTCGACAACCAGGGGCTGCGCAGCATCGGGCTCGTGGCCGTGCTGGGCATCGGCTGCGCCTACCTCGTCAACGTGCTGATGTTCACGGCGTTCCAGTGGATCTCGCGGCCCACGCGCGTGGTATGAGGGAGGTGCCGATGCCCCGTCGACTCTCCCCGCTCATCGCCGCCCTCTGTCTCGGCGCCTGCATGCCGAGCTTCAAGCCGATCGATCTCGGCAAGCCGCTGACGGATCGGGAGCTGGCGCTCGCGTTCTCCAAAGGTGCAAACGGCGACGCCGACGACTTCTCCGAGCAGCTCGTCGTGCGCGCCGTGCTCGACGACGAGGCCACGATCTACGTGAAGCTCACGGTGACCAACCTCGCCACCGCGGACGGCCGCGCCGATCTGACCGTCAGCGTCAAGCTGGCCGACGGGCGCGTCTTGCGCTTCAAGGAGCGGCGCGACCGCGGCGAGTGGACCTTCGCGCGCGACCGCTTCATGGCCGAGGTCGGCGACGGCCGGGTCGAGCTCGGCGTCGGGCGCGTGCACGTCGTCGCACAGAACGACGAGTTCGCGATCGACTTCGAGGTGACGACCGCGCTGCCGCCGCTGCGCCCGCGCGGTGGCACCTACGATCGCGGCGGCCGCTTCTACGTCACCACCATCCCCGTCCCGCGCGGCGCCGCGCGCGCGACCGTCGACGTGCTGGTCCCGCCCGAAGGCGACTGGGACGAAGGCGAGGACGAGGGCGAGGACGGCGACGCCCCGCCCGAGGCGCCGCCCGAGGCACCCGGCGAGACGCCCGTCGGTGGCGCTGATGCGCCCGCGCCGGAGGGAGGCGCCGACGAGACCGCGCCGCCCGCCGACAACGGCGGCGAGACGTGGCCGCAGCGGGTCGAGCTCGAAGGCCTCGGCTACGCCGAGCATCGCGCCGGCAACGTCGCGCCCTACGCGCTGGCGCGGCGCTGGTATTCGATCCTCGACATCGGCGAGGACGAGACGGTCATGCTCTCGGTCTTCGAGCACGCGCCCGCCGAAGGCGCGCCGCGCGATCCGGGGGCGCCCCCCGGGCCGGTGCAGGGCTTCTTCTACGCCACCGGCGACGAGGCGATGAAGCTCTACGAGCCCGAGATCGATCTGCGTGTGCGCGGCTGGCGATCCGACGAGAAGACCTCCTACCCGATCCCGGAGGTCGTCTTCGTCAGCGACGTGAAGCGCTCGAGCTTCGAGGGCGTGATCGTCGCGGGGCCGCTCTCGGATCGCAAGGACGACCTCGGCGGTCTCTCGCGCCTCGAGCGGATCGTCGTGCGCAAGTTCATGAAACCATGGACGTTTCGCTTCGATCGTGCGCGCTATCTCTTCCGTCGTCAGGAGCCGGGCGAGGCGATGCGCGAGATCCGCGGCGAGAAGCGGCTGCAGGTGCAGCAGCTCAATTGAGCGGCGCGCGCGATCGGTCGATTCGTCCCGACGGGCGCCGCGATCACCGACAGTCGCGCTCCGGGATGGCGAAGAACTCGCTCGTGCAGAAGGAGCGCCCGTAGTACGGGTGGCGCGTGCAGCAGGTCTCGTTGCCGTTGTCGGCGCAGTCGGCGGGCGTCTCGCAGGGCACGAGCGGCTGGCAGGTCTCGGTGAGCGGCGCGCAGTAGTTGCGGTCGCGCAGATCGTGGCAGCAGGCCGTCCACTCGCCGGGGCGGCGCGCGGCGCACTGCGCATCGGTGAGGCAGGCGTCGTGCAGGCCGGCGTGGCAGTCCTCGGGCGGCACGCATGCGCTCAGGTACGAGGTCGCCAGCGTGCAGCAGAGCGTGCCGGCGGTGCAGTCGCGATCGCTCAGGCAGCCGACGCGCGGGGCGTCGGGCGTGCCGGTCTGGAGGGCGTCGTCCTCCGCGTCGGGCGCGCCGGCGACGACATCGGGCACCGCGGCGGTGTCGGGTGCGCTCGCGGTGTCGGGCGTCTCGTCTGGTGCGTCGATGGCGCCGGTGGTGTCGGCGGCGTCGGATGTCGTGGCGGTGCCGCCGCCGTCACCGGGGGCATCGCAGGCGAGGGTGGCCATCACGATCGGGATGAGGAAGTGCGCACGCATGCCGCGGCCATACAGCACCGGTCGCCGCTGATCAACGGCCGAGTGACTGCTCGGTCGTGATTCACGGCCCCGAGAACAGGCGCGCGAGCTCGGCCGGCGCGACGACCTCGAGCTGCGCGAAGGTGCACTCGGCCGGCGACTTGTCCTGGCGCCAGCGCAGGAAGTGCGTGGCGTGGCGGAAGCGTCGGCCCTGGAGGTGATCGTAGCGCACCTCGCAGACGCGCTCGAGGCGGAGCGGCTCCCAGCGGAGCTCGCGATCGCCGCTCCAGCGCGACTTCGCCCCGGGCAGGCCGCCGTCGGGGACCTCGCCGCGGCCGTCGGGATCGACCCAGTGGCGCCAGGGGTGGAGCGCGAGCGCGCCGGCGCGGAGCGGCTCGAGCTCGACGGCGAGCGCCTGGCGTCTGGCCATCGTGAAAGACGCCGCCACGCCGACCTGGTGCAGCGCGCCGTCCGCGTCGTGGAGGCCGAGCAGGAGCGAGCCGACGTGGGTGCCGCGGCCGTTCTTGTGCCAGCGGAAGCCGGCGACGACGCAGTCGGCGGTGCGCGTGTGCTTCACCTTGATCATCGCGCGTTCGCCGGGGCGATAGGGGGCCGCGGCGGGCTTGGCGATGACGCCGTCGAGCCCGGCGCCCTCGAAGCGCACGAACCAGTCGCGGGCGAGCGCGGGGTCGCGCGTGACCGGCGTCAGGAGGAGCGGCGGGCGCCGGTCGGCCAGGAGCGCCTCGAGGCGCGCGCGCCGCTCGGACTGCGGGCGCGAGAGCAGGACCTCGCCGCCGAGCGCAAGGAGATCGAAGGCGACGAAGGCGGCCGGTGTCTCCCGGGCGAGCTTGTCGATGCGCGAGGCGGCGGGGTGCAGGCGCAGCTGCAGGCATTCGAAGTCGAGCCCGCGCTCGGTGGCGATGACGATCTCGCCGTCGAGGACCGCGTCGGGCAGCGTGCCGAGCGCGGCGACGAGCTCGGGGAAGTAGCGCGCCAGCGGCTTCTCGTCGCGGCTCTGGAGGTAGACCTCGCCGCCCGCGACGAAGGCCAGGGCGCGAAAGCCGTCCCACTTCGGCTCGTAGAGGAGGTCGCCCTCGGGGATGGTGTGCGAGAGCGTCGCCAGCATCGGCGCGATCGGCGGCGCCAGGTGACTGGTGTCAACCGGCTGCACCGGGCGTCTCCTTCGTCGGTCGGTCGGTCACTCGTGCGCCGTACGTCGAGTACGGCTCCGCGCTCCCTTCCCTGCCTCCTCGGATCCGCTCCGGTTCGCTCGTTCGACACCAGCCACGTGGGAGAGCGTAGGTCATCGCGCCCCCCTCACGCCGCCGCGAAGCGCTTGACGACCTCGTAGAGCACCTCGACGCCCCAGGCGAGGCCGTCGACGGGGATGCGCTCGTCGTGGCCGTGGAAGAGATCGGTGAACTTGGTGCCGTCGTCGGCGAAGCGCGTCGGCATGAAGCCGTAACACTTCGCGCCGAGGCGCGACCACTGCTTGGCGTCGGTGAAGCCGGGCATCAGCATGGGCACGACGGTGCCGCGCGGCACATGGGTGCGCATCACGTCGCCGATCACCTGCCAGAGCGGCGTCTCGGTCGTCGTCTCGACCGGCGGCATGTCCTTGAGGATCTCGATCTCGAGCTCGCCGAGATCCTCGGCGACCTTGCGGATCTCGGCGATGAGCGAGGCCGCCGTCTCGCCGGGCAGGGTGCGGCCGTCGACGAAGGCCTCGGCGGCGCCGGGCACGACGTTGATCTTGTCGCCGGCGCGCAGCATCGTCGGCGTCGCGGTGTTCGAGAGCACGGCCGCCAGCGTGTTGGCGGCGCCGCGGTCGGGGAAGCGGTCGAGGATCGCCTTGGCCAGGGCCGGCAGGTGCAGGCGCGGCAGGAGCACGTTGAGCGGGAAGCGCTGCGTGGCGGCGACCGCCTTCAGGTAGAGGTCGGCGACGCGGGTGCGGTGCTGGGGCAGGCGCGTCGTGCCGAGGCGGTGCACGATCGCGCCGAGACGCGCCACGGCGTTGTCGTCGCGCGGGACCGAGCCGTGGCCCGGGCTGCCGGTGACCTTGAGCTTGAGCCAGACCATGCCCTTCTCGGCGATGGCGACGGGGTAGAGCTCCCGGCCGCCGAGGTGCACGGTGAAGCCGCCGGCCTCGCCGATGACGTACTCGGCGCGCACGAGCTCGGGGTGGTTGTCGACGAGCCACTTCGAGCCGAGGTCGCAGCCGGCCTCCTCGTCGGCGACGCCCGCGAAGATCACGTCGCGCTTGAGCGCGATGCCCTCCTCGGCGAGGCGCATCGCGCAGAGCGCCGACATCACCGCCATCTGCTTCATGTCGATGGCGCCGCGCCCCCACAGATAGCCATTGCGGATCTCGCCGCCGAAGGGGTCGCAGCTCCACTTGTCGCGCTCGACCGGGACGACGTCGAGGTGGGCGGCGAGCATGAGCGGGGCCTTCGAGCCGTCGCCGCGCACGCGCGCCACGACGTTCATGCGCGAGGGCTCGGCGCCGAGGAGCCGGGGGTCGAGCCCGGCCGAGGCGAGGAGCTCCGCGAGGTACTCGGCGGCCGGGGTCTCGTTGCCCGGCGGGTTGGTCGTGTCGATGCGGATCAGCGCCTGCAGGTGGCGGATCGCGGCGTCGCCCATCGCGGTGTGGCGCGTCGTGCTCATGCCGATGACCATCCCACCATCGGCGGGTGACTTCAACGCGCCAGTCCGGAGAGCGCCGAGAGCGCGCGCCCCATGGCGATGAGTTCGCGGGCGAGTGCGCGCGGTCCAGGCAGGCCGGCGGCGCCGGTGTGGCCGTAGAGGCCGGTGATGACGGCGCGGGCGCGGGGCAGGTCGCGCGCGAGGCGCTGCGACTCGGTCCAGGGGATCACGTCGTCGTCGCGGCCGTGGATGCAGGTGACCTCGGCGCGCACGCGCGGCAGGAGGGGGCCGGGATCGAGGAAGGCGACGCGGGCGCGGGCGCGCTCGATGGCGTCGAGGGCGACGGCGAGGGGGTCGCCTTCGAGGCGGCAGGCGATGCGGAAGAGGCGGCGCGCGTCGCCGTGCAGGGTCTCGGCGAGCTCGGCGCCGACCCGGAGGTGGCGGCCGTCGCGCTTGTCCTCGCGGTGGTGGGCGCGGCTCCAGGTGCGGCGCGAGAACGCGAGGGCGGCGGCGCAAAAGGCGGCGCGCTCGCGCGGGTCGGGCAAGAGCTCGGGGGCGAGGTTGGCGAGCACGGCCGGGCCGTTCAGCGGGTCGCGCAGCTCGGCGGGCGTGCCGGCGACGGCGCCGCCCAGGGCGTAGCGGAAGGCGACGTCGAGGTCGCGATAGCCGCCGAAGAGCACGACGCGGGCGATGCGATCGGGGTGGGTCGCGGCGAGGTGCAGGGCGACGATCGAGCCGAACGAGATGCTCATGAGCGACACCGGCCGGTCGTCGTGGGCGGTGACGTGCTCGAGCGCGGCCTCGGCTTCGCGAAAGAGGCTCGGATCGAGCCCGAGCGCGAGAAAGGACGACAGGCGCGGCGCGATCACCGTGAGCCCGGTCTGCGTCAGCACCGAGGCCAGGCGCGAAAAGCGCGGATCGTCGGGCCCGAGGAAGTGCAGCCCGGGGATGAGCAGGAGGCGCCGGGCCCGCCTGGGTTTTGCCTGAGCGTGCCATGTAACGAAAGGTGAATCAGGCGCGCCGGCGCGCTCCACGCCCGGTGGCAGCGCGGCGCCGTCGGCCCAGGGGCCGAGCCAGCGGCCGAGCGCGAGCAGGCCTCGAGCGTGTCGCAGGTGGTCGCGGCCGCGAGCGGCGAGGGCGGCGTCGGGCGGGTGACGGGGCGAGGCGTGCACGGCGCGATTCGATCAGAAAGCGGTGGGGCCGGCAAGCGCTCGTGCGGACCTCGGACGCTCGGGGTGCCGTGTGCGCGCCGACCAGGAGCGGTGAGGGCCGTCTTGACACCGGTGGGGCAGGGGTGTAGCTCGTTCGCGCTCGTGCACGGCCCAGGTCGCGCCGAGGCGATGCGCGGTTAGCTCAGCTGGATAGAGCGTCGGCCTCCGGAGCCGAAGGCCACAGGTTCGAATCCTGTACCGCGCGCACGCCCGAGCCGGGAAGCGCCGCCGTGCCTGTGCTCAGGCCGGCAGCCACACGCCACGCACCAGGCGGAGCCTGCCGCTGAACGGCTCGCCGGGGGGCAGGCGCAGGTGCTCGGGTGGGGTCGAGACGACGACGCTGCCACCTTCGAGGGCGAGCGTCGGAGTCAGCGGGGCGACGCCGGCGCGCTCGATCGCGCTGGCCCAGGCGAGGATCGCGTCGGCGTCGGCGAGCCGGCGCAGCGCCTCCATCGACCACCAGGTCGGCGGCGCGAGCGCGAGGTGGCCCTCGCGATGACGCGCCAGCGCGTCGGCGGGGCGGACCCAGAGCGCGTCGGTCACCTCGCCTTGATCCGGCACCGCCGCCGCGTCCGCGGCGACCCGCGTCACGTAGAAGCGGGTGTCGAAGCGGCGGCGCTCGCCAAGCGGCGTGACCCAGCGCGAGAAGCACATGAGCGGCGCGTCGCCGAGCTCGATCCCCGCCTCCTCGCGGGTCTCGCGCAGCGCCGCGCGTCTCGCGCCCGGATCGTCCTCGCCGTCGTCGGGCTCGACGCGACCGCCGGGGAAGACCCAGATGTTCGGCATGAAGCCGTGGCGGCCATGCCTCAGGAGGAGCAGGACCTCGGGCGCGTCGGCGCCGCGCACGAGCACGAGCGTCGAGGCCGGACGCACGGGGACCTGGGCCGGATCGGCCGCGGCGCTCACGCACCCTCCTCGATCGGGACCCAGTCGACGATCTCGAGGCCGTGACCGGACAGCCCCTTGAACGAGCGTGGCGTGTTGGTCATCACCCGGATCTTGGAGAGGCCGAGCTCGCCCAGGATCTGGGCGCCGATCCCGAAGTCGTGAAAGCCCATCGGGCCGCCGCGCCCGCTCCGTGGATCGACGCTCTCCGGTCGCTCCCCGCGGACCAGGGCCCCGTAGTAGCGTAGGCGCGCGTCGAGCAGATCGGTGTCGCCGTCGGGGCGCAGGTAGACGACCACGCCGGCCTTCTCGCGCGCGATCCGCGCGAGCGCGCGCTCGAGGCTGTTGCGCGCCTTGTGCACGCCCAGGCCGAAGACGTCCGCCACGGCGTCGGCGCGGTGCACGCGCACGAGCACCGGCTCGTCGGCGCGCGGCTCGCCGTGCACGAGCGCGACGTGGATGTGGCCGTCGATCGCGTTCTCGTAGGCGCGCACCTCGAAGGTGCCGTGCTCGGTCGGCAGGCGCGCGCGCGACACCAGGCGCACCAGGCGCTCGTGCTCGAGCCGGTAGCGGATGAGCGCCGCCACCGTCGTCACCAGGATGCGGTGGCGTTCGCCGAACTCGAGGAGCTTCGAAAGGCGCATCATGGTGCCGTCGGGGCCCATGATCTCGCAGATGACGCCGGCCGGTGCGCGTCCCGCCAGGCGCGCGAGATCGACCGAGCCCTCGGTCTGACCCGAGCGCATGAGCACGCCGCCGGGGCGCGCGCGCAGCGGGAAGACGTTACCCGGCGTCACGAAGTCGCGCGCGGTGGTGGCGCCATCGATCGCCTTGAGGATCGTCGTGGCGCGCGCGCTCGCCGAGATCCCGCGCACGCCGGCGATCGAGCGGTGATCGATCGACCGGGTGAAGGCCGTGCCGAGCGGCGCCGTGTTGTTCACGACCATCGGCTCGAGCCCGAGCTCGTCGCAGCGCTCGGCGGTCAGCGCGAGGCACATGAGCCCGCGCGCCTCGCGCGCCATGAAGGCGAGCACCTCGGGCGTCACCGCGTCGGCGGCGATGACGAGATCACCTTCGTTTTCGCGGTCCTCGTCGTCGACGAGGATCACCATGCGCCCGTCGCGGATCGCGGCGATGGCGTCCTCGATCGGCGCGATGTGCACCGGAGGCGTCGTATCGTCTTTTCCGGGCGGCGGGGATGAGCTCGTCACGGTCAGGCGTCTTAGCACGTCGCCGTGCGCGCGTCGCCGATCCTTGACGCGGCGCGTCGTGGACGCTACCTCCGCCCGGGATCGCCGGTCTCGCGGCGGGTGATCCCCCGGGTCGAAACGGATCGGTGCCGACCCGCCAGAGCGCACGCTGACAAACGAGGAGGCAATCATGGTGAACGTGGCAATCGTCGGCGCGACCGGCGCCGTCGGGGCGGAGCTCCTGAGCGTGCTCGACAAGCGACGCTTCCCGGTCGAGCGCCTCGTCGCGCTGGCCTCTGCGCGCTCGGCCGGCACGACCGTGTCCTTCCGCGGCGCCGAGGTGCCCGTCGAGGTGCTCGCGCCCGAGCGCTTCGCCGGCATCGACGTCGCCTTCTTCTCCGCCGGCGCCACGCGCAGCCGCGAGTTCGCGCCGGTCGCCAAGGCCCAGGGCGCGCTCGTCGTCGACAACTCCTCGGCCTTCCGCATGGATCCGGACGTGCCGCTCGTCGTGCCCGAGGTCAACTCGGGCGCGCTCGCCGGGCACCACGGCATCATCGCCAACCCGAACTGCGTCGCCGCGATCCTGACGGTCGCGCTCGCCCCGCTCGAGCGGCTCGCGCCGATCCGGCGCCTGGTGGTCGCCACCTATCAATCGGCCAGCGGCGCCGGCGCGCGCGCCATGGAGGACCTGCAGGTCCAGACGCGCGACTTCCTCGAGGGCCGGCCGGTCGTGGCGCGCGTGCTCAAGCACCCCTTCGCGTTCAACCTCTTCAGCCACGACAGCGCCATCGAGGACAACGGCTACAACGGCGAGGAGAACAAGGTCGGCAACGAGGTGCGCAAGATCCTCGGGCGCCCCGACCTCGGGATCTCGGTGACCTGCGTGCGCGTGCCGATCCTGCGCGCACACTCGGCGGCGATCAACGTCGAGCTCGAGCGTCCGGTCACACCCGAGGAGGCGCGCGCGGCGCTCGCGGCCTCGGCCGGCGTCAAGGTCGTCGACGACCGCGAGCACAACCACTTCCCGATGCCGATCGAGGCCTCGGGCGCCGACGACGTGCTGGTCGGCCGCATCCGCGTCGATCCGTCGCACCCGAACGCGCTCAACATCTTCGTCTCCGGCGATCAGCTGCTCAAGGGCGCCGCGCTCAACGCGGTGCAGATCGCCGAGGCCCTCATCAACCGCTGAGCAAGGGGCCCCCATGGCCGTTCTCATCCCGCTGTGGACGCACTCACCGACGACGGACACCGCGGTGATCCAGGGGTTCCTCGCGGCGCGCGGCATCGCCTTCGAGCGCTGGGAGGTGCCGACGGCCGCGGCCGAGATCGCCAAGAAGGCGCGCCTCGGCGACGACGACAAGGCGACGCTGCTCGCGATCTTCTCCGACCGGTTGCGCGAGAAGGCCGAGACCCAGGGATACAAGGCCTGTGACGTCGTCGCGATCCGACCCGATCTGCCCGGCGTCGACGAGGCCCTCGCCAAGTTCGATCGCGTGCACTTCCACGATGACGACGAGGTGCGCGCCATCGTCGGCGGCGAAGGGGTCTTCGGCTTCGTCGGCGACGACGGGCGCCAGTTCACGCTGACGATGCAGTCCGGTGAGTACATCAGCCTGCCCGCGGGCATGTGGCACTGGTTCTACTGCCTCGACACGAAGAACGTGACTGCCATCCGGCTCTTCAAGGACAACCCCTCCTGGGTCCCGCACTATCGCGAGACCGAGCGCGGCAGGCCCGCCTCGCATGGTGGCTGACGGGCCGGTGCCATCGGCCGTGCACGCGGAGCCGCCGGCTCTGTCGGCCGAGACGCTCGACGCGCGTCGCGAGCTGATCGCGCTGGGTGCGCGCTACCATCGGGCCGGCTGGCTCTTCGGGACGAGCGGCAACCTCTCGGCGCGCGTGGCAACGCCCGGGGGCGAGCGCGTCGTCGTCACCGCGTCCGGACGCGACAAGGGCGCGCTCACGGAGGAGGACTTCGTCGAGCTCGACCTCGCCGGGCGGGTGCTCGCCGCGGGGCTCGCCGCCGGCACCTCCGAGCGTGCACGCCCGAGCGCCGAGGCGACGATCCACCTCGCGCTCTACCGCACCCGGCCGGGCGCGCGCGTCGCCCTGCACGTGCACACGGTCGCCTCGGCGCTGGCCGACCCCGATGGCGCGTTCGCCGCGCGCGGGTCGAGCGAGGGCGTGCCGCACCTCGGCTTCAGCGGCCTCGAGATCGTTAAAGGATGGGACCTCTGGGAGCCCGATGCGGTCGCGGAGCTGCCGGTCTTCGCGAACTGGCCCGAGGTCCCGCGCATCGCCGACGCGATCGAGCGCTTCTACCGCGCCCATCCCGAAGCGCGCGTGCCGGCGCTGCTCATCGCGCGCCACGGGATCACCGCGTGGGGCGCCGACCCCGCCACGGCCAACCGCCACCTCGAGGTCACCGAGTTCCTCTGCCAGGTCGCGCTCGCACGACGACGCTGAAGGCCCCTGGCGCTCGAAACGAAGAAGGCAGCCACTCGGGCTGCCTTCGTCGTTATCCGGTGCACGCGGGATGTGTCACTCGGGCGGCGGAGCGTCCTCGGGCGCGACGTCGCTCGGCGTGTCGTCGCCGTGCTTCTTCTTCTTCTTCTTCTTGCCACCGCCGAACCAGCTGTCGGCGGCCTCCTCCTGGGGGGCCTCCTCGGCGGCTGCTTCGACGACCGGCTCCGGCTCCGGCTCGGGCGCCGGTGCGGGCTCCGGCTCGGGCGCGGCGGCGACCGGCTCGGGCTCGGGCGGGGGCGGCGGCGGCTCGGGCTCCTTGGCCTCGACCTTGGGGGCCGGCGGGGCCGGCGGCGGCGGCAGCGGCTGGCCGGAAGGGGCCTTGCCGAGCGCGGTCCAGACCTTGTCGAGGTTGGTGGAGACCTCATTGAGGCCGTCGACGAACTTCTGCAGCTCGTCGTCGCTGTAGTCGCCCTGCTCCTTCAGCCCGGCCCGCGAAAGCGCCTCACGCGCCATGGTACGCGACGAGTAGTAGTCGAAGCGAACCTGGAGTTTGCTCACTAGGTGATCGAATCCTTGGGCCATCCTGGCGCTCCTGAAGGTGTGATGCGAAGCTCTCGCTTCCTTGCGAAGACGCCGGTTGGTCGCGTAACCCTCGAAGATTATTGAGGAAATCGGCCACCCCGACGCGTTGGCCAAGTATAACAGGGCGCACAAGGGGGTCAACCCTTCCACCCCGCTTTTCTTTTTCACCTGGAGCCTCGTATTATCCCCGCCTGTGGTGCGCCCGCGCACGTGGTGCACCGCAGCCAGGGGAAAGCGCCATGGTCTCTCTCAGCGCCCGCGCCGCGGTCACCGCCTTGTTCGTCGCACCGCTCATGGCGATCGCCGCCTGCGGCGACGAGAAAGTCGTCGCGGTCGGCGGCGGCGACTTCGACACGATCGCCGACGGCGCCGCCACGCCCGACGGGCAGGACGCGATCACGCCCACGCCGACCGGCCGTGAGCTCATCGTGCTGCATGACGCCTCGCAGCCTCTGCAGGTGCGCGTCACGGAGACCGCCAGTCTGCGCGTCAAGGTCATCGACTACGCCCAGGGTGGCCCCGCCACCGACACGCTCGTGCGCTTTTCGCTCCGACCCCAGAGCCCCGAGCTGCCCTCGGACGCCTCGCTCTCCGCGCTCTCGGCCTTCACCGACGCGGCCGGCGTCGCCATGGTCAGCTTCCGCTCCAACACCGTCGCCAACGTCGGCTACACCGTCGAGGTCTCGACCGACCACGCCGACCCGGTCAGCTTCGACCTCTTCGTCGCCGACGCGCCGCGCGGCACCCTCAGCGTCGAGCTCCGCTACGAGGGCCCGATCGCCGTCAAGAACGTGCACCTGCGCCTGCTCTCCGGTCAGTTCACCTGCGGTCAGTTCAACCCGATCAACCCGCCGCCCGACGTCATCGCCGAAAAGACCCTGCTCGGCGTGACCGGCGAGGCGAGCTGGCCGAACCTGCCCGAGGCCCAGCGCTTCACCGTCGTCGCCACCGCCGAGTCGCAGGACGACCACCTCGCGGCCGCCGGCTGCCTCGACGGCATCGTGCTCGTCGCCAACCAGGACAACCGCGTCACCCTGACCTTGTTCCTGCTGACCCTGAGCCCGACCGGCAGCTACGACTCGGTCAGCGTCTTCGACTTCACCGGCGCCATCCCCGGCCAGGTCGGCGAGATCGTCGACGAGATCTCGCTCCTCTTCTCGAGCCCGGGCCAGTTCCTCATCAACCAGGTCAAGCGCCTGGCGGCGCTCTACGTCGGCGAGTTCATCACCGACACGGTCTTTGGCCTCTTCGAGGACAAGGTCGCCGAGGTGATCGACGACTGGATGTTCAACAACTCGCCCGACTGGGTGCAGGACATCCTGCGCGTCGGCCAGGACCTCTTCCAAGTCGTCAACAACCTGGAGATGTTGGCGACGCTGCGGATCTCCAAGCTCCAGAACGACTACTACGTGCAGGGGATCCTGCTCTGGGACGGGGTGGCGCTCTACTGGCGCCTGGGCTGCCCGCGCGAGGGCGAGGCCGGCTACGATCCCGCCTGCGGACGCAACGAGTTCTCGCTGGCGGCGTTCACCGACACCCAGTTCCCGATGGACATCGTCGAGGGCCGCTTCACCGCGTCGATCCAGAACTTCGATCAGCTCGACATCGACAACCACACGATCAAGATCAACTACGGCAAGCTCATCATCTTCGCGCTGAACGAGCTCATCCTCCCGGCGGTGAGCGGTCACGACAACCTCGAGGACGCGATCCTCTCCTTCGTGAACTGCGCGGCGATCGCCGACTCGATCTACTTCTCCGCGCTCGGCAGCATCGGGATCAGCGAGAGCGACATCGAGGGCTTCTGCACCGGCGCCATCCAGGTCATCGTGCAGCCGGTCATGTTCGTCCTCGGCGCGCTCGCCGTCGACTCGCAGCTCCGCCTGAGCGGCCACGCCGTGCTCGTCGACGCCGACGACGATCTCAGGGTCGATCGCATCGAGCGCGGCAGCTTCCTCGGCCACTTCGAGAGCGACGGCCAGCAGGGCTCGCCGTTCACCGGCGTCTGGTCGGCGGTGCGCCAGCACCCTTGACCCCGACCGCGCCCACGTGCAACGGAGTGCGGCATGTCGCCGACCCTCCATGCCGTCCCGCCGTCGCTCGCGCTCGCCCTGCTCATCGGCTGCGCGAGCCCGGAGATCGTTCCGCTCATCGGCGAGGATCCCGAGGTCTACCAGCTGCTCGGCGAGGCGCCGCCCGACGACCCGCGGACCTCGCCGCTGGCGGCCGCGCGCCGCCTGCATCAGGCGCTGGTGCAGCAGGACACCGAGACGGTCTGGGCGCTGCTCGCCGACGGCACGCGCAAGGCGCTCGACGAGCGCGGCGCGGGCATCGCGACGAGCGGGCGCGAGCTGATCGACGAGTCCGCCTTGCCCGGCCCGGGCGGCACGGTGCGCAAGGTGCGCTACGAGAACATCTTCTTCGGGCCGCGCCTCGCGCGCCTCGAGGCGGTCCCCGCCGACGCGGCGGACGGGCCCGGGGTCCAGCGCAAGGTCATCGCCATCGCCGACGACGGCGAGCGCACCGAGCTCGTCTTCGTGCGCGAGGCCGACGGCTGGCGCCTCTTGCACACCGGGATCTGATCCCACCGGCCCGGCGCCACGGCTCCGGGGCGCGAGCTGCCGCGCCGCGGTCCTGTTTGACGACGCCAGGGCGGCTCGCTATGGTCCGCCGCGTCGTAGGTTCGCGCCCTCTCATCAGCCGGGTTTGGAAACGATGATCGTCACCCAGTCGCACAAGCGCCGGAGCTTCGTCGGCTGCCTCAACGCCGGCGTCGACCTCGTCGACGCGATCAGGAACCTGTGCGTCGACAACACGATCTTCTGCGGTTTCCTCCAGGCGACCGGCTACCTCAGGGACCCGAAGCTGCGTTGGTTCGACGCCGACAAGCGCGCCTACCGCGACACCGTCGCCCACGCGGGCACGTTCCAGCTCGCCTCGCTCGCCTGCAACATCTCGCTCATCGAGCGCCAGACCTCGATCACCTGTCACGTCACGGGCGCCCTCCTGCCTCCTGACGGCGCGCCGATCCCGCTCTGCGGCGAGCTCGTCGCCGGCGAGGTCGTCGCGCTCGAGTTCGCGCTCGAGACCGTCGACGATCTGCGCCTCTATCGCGCCCGCGACGAGCGCACCGGCTTCGACGGCTGGCTGCACCTCGAGTTCGCGCAGAGCGGCGGCCCCGTCGTGCGCGAGCGCCCGCCCGAGGCCCAGCTCGTCGTCACGCCGGCCACGCCCCAGGCGACGAGCCCGACCCCGAGCTCGCAGAAGCTGCCGCGCCCCGCCGTCGACGTCGTGCACGACATCAAGGAAGGCGACTTCCTCAACCACCCGACCCTCGGTCGTTGCGTGGTGGTCACCGCCGACATGGACGACCGCCTCACCATCCGCCTCGAGAGCGGCCGCAGCGTCGAGCTGCACACCGGCCTCATCGACATCGCCGCCCCGCACACCGCACCCAACGGCGAGCGCACCTTCCCTGTCTCGATCCGCCGCCGCCGGTAGTCTCACGAAGGCCGCGGTCGCCGCACAAGCGCCCGCCCGAGCAACGAAGGAGATGGGCCCGTAAATCGTGTCGCCGTGGCTCGGGTCGAGACGGGTCCATATCCGAGGCGCGAGGAAGGAAGCGCGGAACCGTACTCACGTACGGCGCACAAGCGCCCGCCCGAGCAACGAAGGAGATGGGTCCGTATCGCGTCGCCGTAGCTCGGGTCGAGACGGGTCCATATCCGAGGCGCGAGGAAGGAAGCGCGGAGCCGTACTCACGTACGGCGCACAAGCGCCCGCCCGAGCAACGAAGGAGATGGGCCCGTAGATCGTGTCGCCGTAGCTCGGGTCGAGACGGGTCCATATCCGAGGCGCGAGGAAGGAAGCGCGGAGGCGACCGCCGCGGTCGCCGCACAAGCGCCCGCCCGAGCAACGAAGGAGATGGGCCCGTATCGGCCCGAGCTACTCCATGCGGCGGTAGACGCCGACGACGACGCCCAATATCTGCGTGTCGCGGAACTCGGAGGCGAGCACGTAGATCGGCTGCATGCTGCTGTTCGAGGGCTGGAAGCGGATGCGGTCGCCCTCGGGATAGAAGCGCTTGACCGTGGCCTCGTCATCGATGAGCGCGACGACGATCGCGCCGCGCGGTGCCGTGCGCTGCTTGCGCACGAAGATGAAGTCGCCGTCGTGGATCCCGTCCTCGATCATCGACTCGCCGACGACGCGCAGGCCGAAGACGTCGCGGTTCTTGCCGAGGAAGACGCGGTCGATGCGCACCGAGTCCTCGTGCCTCTCGATCGCCATGATCGGCTGACCGGCGGCGATCTTGCCGAGGACCGGCACGTCGATCATGTCGTCGAGCTCGTCGACGGGCACGACGTCGCCCGAGAACGCCGCGCGCCCGGCCTGGGGCCCGGCCGCCGTCGGCACGCACGCACGGCTCTTGGCTTCGGTGCGCTGCAGGTAGCCCTTCTTCGAGAGCGCCTTGAGGTGGTCGTTGACCCCGTTGGTCGAGCGGATCCCGAGCTGATCGCCGATCTCGCGGATCGTCGGCGGGTAGCCGTCGCGCTGGATCTTCGCCTGGATGAAGTCGAGCACCTGCTGTTGGCGATCGGTGAGCTTGTCGCGGCCGGGCATGCGTGGACCTCCTGACGATGTGTTCAGATCCTCGCTACGGATACTGAACAATCGTGCGGACGTCAACTTTGTTCAGGTCGTGGGTGCGTTCGCCCCGGTGCGCCGTGACAGGCCCCGTTCATCCCGCGCGCGTGCGCCGCGTCTCGATCGCCTCGCGCGCGAGCGCGTCGGCGCGCTCGTTGCCCGGCACGCCGGCGTGGCCCTTGACCTTGACGAGCTGAAGATCGGTAAAGCGGTCGTAGCGCTCACGCAGCGCGTGCACCAGCTCCTGGTTGGCCTTGGCCTTCCAGCCGAGGCCGAGGAGCCCGATGCAGTACTCGCTGTCGGTCATCACGTCGACCGGCGTCGACGGCTCGCCGACCAGCTCGAGCCCGCGCAGGATGGCGCTCAGCTCGGCGATGTTGTTCGTCGCCACCCCGAGGTACTCGGAGAGCTCGCGCCGCTCGTCCCCGTACTCGTAGTAGACGCCGAGCCCGGCCGGGCCCGGGTTGCCCGAGCAGGCCCCGTCGGTCCAGAGCTGCACCGCGACCTCGGGACCGCGCCGGCCGGCGAGATCGACCACGCCGCCCTTGCCGGTCACGCGCGAGCGCCCCGTCGCCGCCTTCTTCTTCGCCGCCGCGGGAGTGGACGCCCGGGCGCCGGCCTCGCGCTTGGGCGCGGCGCCGGCCACGCGCTCGAAGCTCTCCGGGCGCGACTTGTAGCTCTTGCCGTCGGGCTTGTAGCGGAACTCGACGAAGCCCCCCGGGCCGGCGAGCAGCGCGCCGTCCGCGCCGCAGCGCGCCTCGACCTCCTGCCCGCGGAAGCGCACCGCGACCCAGCTCACCCCGTCGTCTGCCATCAGGGCGCGGCCCCGATGTCCAGGGTCAGGCTCGCCGGCTCGCTGTAGAGGTAGAGGTTGCCGTCCCTTGCGTAGACGACCAGCTCGAAGCCGTAGCGCCCGGCGACATCCGGCGTGAAGCGCACGCTCGCGCCCGCCTGGGCGTTGAGCCTGGCCACCGAGCCCGCGGGCTTGTCGACGAGGTAGTAGATGTAGGCGTTGGACTCGATCACGCCCGCCGCCGCCGTCGAGCCCGCGCCGATCAGATCGAAGCCCGCGCCCGCGACCGCGCCGGCGTAGTCGCCCGGCGCGCCGAGGCTCGCCACGGGGTTGGCCTTGCCCTGGCTCTCCTCGGCCGAGAGGCCGATGAGCTTGTCCTGATCCTGCTGGGTGAAGTCGTCGAAGTAGGTGATCGCGAGGTACTCGACCTGCCGCCCGTCGTTTTCGGTGATCTGGCCGAGATCGTAGTCGACCTCGATGAGCTCGAGCCCGCCCGGCTCGACGGTGAACGGCGCGAAGCTCGCGCCGAGGCTCCACACCACGGCCGGCAGGTCGAAGTCCGCGTGCACGCGCGCGCCCTTGACCTGCAGGGGCCCGTTGCCGTCGTTGTAGACGACGACGGTGCGCGTGCCGGTCTCGCCCGCGGTGACGCTGCCGGTCACCGAGACGAGGTCGGTCGCGGGCGCGAGCGCGATCTTCGACTTCGGATCGCCCGAGAGCAGCGGCACCCTGATCTCGCCGCTGTCGGGGTTCTCGTACTCGATGATCAGGGTGCCGTTGGCGGTGTCCGTGCCGTCGGTCGCCGGCGAGTACTCGACGTCGAAGCGGATCGCGCGCCCGACGTTCAAGCCGCGCGGCCAGCTCGTGACCTCGGTGTCGCTCGCGCCCGCGCTGGAGGCCGGGATCCAGGCGGTCACTTTGAAGTCCTGGCGCGCCTCGTCCGGCGTGATGGCCGGCGCCTTGATCGTCATCGGCCCCGGCCCGTCGCAGGTGATCTGCACCGAGCGCGTCTCCTTCGAGGTCACGTTGGTGAAGTCCATCTCGTCGACGTGCGAGTACGAGAGGCTGAACTCGCCGCGCGTGGTGCCGGTCGAGAGCGGCACCCGCAGCGTGCCGCCCGCTCCGACGTCGGTCTGGATGATGATCGCGTTGGAGTCGGGGATGTCGTCCTTGGGCTGGTAGGTCACCTTGAATTCCTCGTCGCGATAGCCCGGGTCGCCGGGCGCGAGCACGATCGTGCCGCTGGCGGGCGTGTCCGAGAGCGTGAACTCGTTGGACGGCGTCTCGAGGTAGACGTTGGTGATCGAAAACGGCGCCGTCGCGAGGTCGGCGTCGTTGTAGATGAAGAACTCCTGCGTCTCGCCCTTGGCGAGGGTCGCGTTCTGGAAGTTGTAGCTGCTCGGCGTGACGCGCGGGATGGCGACGTCCTGGCGCATGGTGAAGCGCACGCGGAACTCGGTGACGCGCTCGCGGCCGAGGTCGTCGAGGGCGTTGGAGCGGATGAGCAGGACCGACTCGGTGAAGTCGTCGAGCGGCTTGCCGAGCGGCGGCGTGTACTCGATGGCGAAGCTCAGGGCGTTGCGGTTGTCGGTCGCGACCTCGTACGGGAACGAGCCGGCGTCGATCGAGCCGCGCCAGTCGATCTCGACGTACTGGTTCTTCAGGCGCGCGCCGCCCTCGCCGACGTCCCAGTCGATGCCGTCGATGCGCAGCGCGCGCGTGCCGCCGTTGGAGACGGTGACCGTCTTGGCGACGACCTGCTGCAGCGCCTGGCCGAAGAAGGTGGCGCCGTCGTTCTGGACCGACTGGCTGTCCACCTCGACGACGATCTGCGGGAAGGTGCCCTGTCCGAGCTTGTCACCGCAGCCCATGATGGGGCCGGCGGGGCCGGCGAGGCCGACGGCGGCGACGACGAGGAGGAGAGCATGGCGCATGGGGGCCTCCGGGGTTGTGCCCATTCAGGCGCGGGACTCTAGCCACTCGCCCCCCACGAGACAAGCAGGTTCCGTGACAACGAACGGTGCTCAGAGGGCCGCGGCGCGCTGGCGCAAGCGCTCGGAGAGCACGATCAAGGCGGAGACAGGGATCCGCTGGCGCAGCGCGTCTTCGACCTGGGGCACGAACGCGCGGATCTGCGGGTGCTCGAGGACCTGATCGCCGTGCGCGAGGACCTTGTGCGCGAGGGCGCTGGTGACCTCGAAGAGCCCGCGCAGGATCGGGCCGATCGCGACGAAGTCCCAGCGGTCCGGCCAGTCCTGCCGCTCGGCGGCCTGCGCGAGATCGAGCGCGCCCGCGCCGAAGCCGGCGGTGAAGTAGGCCGTGGCGGCGGTGCGCTCGCTGGCGCCGGTCTCGTGGGCGAGCCGGGCGATCCAGGGGGCGTGCGCGCTCCAGCCCAGGCGCACCAGGCGGCGCGCGATCTCGCTGCCGAGGCCGGCCGCCTCGAGGCCTTTGGCGTCGTCGCGCATGAGACGCCGGATGCGCTCGGGCAGGAGCGGGGCGAGCCCCTCGCCGGTCGCGTCGGCGACGGCGCGCACCGGGTCGAGCGCGGTCATCGCGCCGAGCCCGAGCTTGCCGGGCGTGGTCCAGACGAGTGCGCGCGCCGTGCTGTAGAGCGCGTCTTCGATGCGCACGAGCCCGCCGTAGGCGACCTCGGCCGTGACCGTGTCTTCGTCGCGCAGCGCCTCGCGCAGGTCGCGCGTGCGCAGGAGGTCCTCGGCCAGGAGATAGGCCGCGGCGAGCTCGGACGGCTCGCGCTCGGTCATCACCGACAAGACCGGCAAGAGCGTCACGCCGGCGGCGTCGATGATGCGGTTGGTGATCAGCGTGCCGGCGATCTCGGCGAAGAGGAAGTGGCGCTCGAGCAGATCGCCGAAGCGCGCGACGACCTGCCTGGGGAAGTAGTCGCGCAGGAACGGCAGGAGCTCGGCGCGCTCGCCCGGCGGGTCGCTCACCAGACTCTTGAAGAGCACCATCTTCGAGTACGAGAGCAGCTTCGAGAGCTCGGGGCGGGAAAAGCCCTTGCCCTGCTCCTTGCGCTTCTTGATGACGTCGGGGTTGGCGGGCAGCTGCTCGCCGTAGCGCGAGAACGGGTGGCGCTCGCGCAGCCACATCATCGCGTGCTGGAAGCACCACACGTCGCGGCGCGAGCGCGCGACGTCGAGCGAGAGCGCGAGCGCCTGGCCGAAGTTGTCCTCGAGCACGAGCTCGCAGACCTCGTCGCCGACCTCGACGATGAGGGCGTTGCGCTCGTCGCGCGGGAGACGGCCGGCCTCGATCGCCAGCTCGAGCAGGGTCTTGAGGTTGACCTCGTGATCGGAGAGGTCGACGCCGCCCGAGTTGTCGATCGCGTCGGCGTTGATGAGGCCGCCGAGCTCGGCGAACTCGTTGCGCGCGCGTTGCGTGAAGCCGAGGTTGCCGCCCTCGCCGACGACGCGGCAGCGCAGCTGGCTCGCGTCGACGCGCACGCGATCGTTGGCCGGGTCGCGGGCGTCGGCGTGCGTCTCCAGCGTGGCCTTGACGTAGGTGCCGATGCCGCCGTTCCAGAGCAGCTGCACGTCGGCCATCAGCAAGAGCCGGATCAGCTCCTCGCCCGAGACCTCGGCGCGCTGCGTGCCGAGGCGGCGCTGCACGTCGGGCCAGAGCGCGATCGACTTGGCGCCGCGATCGAAGACGCCGCCGCCCGCCGAGATCAGCTCGGGGTCGTAGTCGGACCACTTGGAGCCCTTCTTGTCGAAGAGGCGTTTGCGCTCCTGCCAGGCGACGAGCGGGTCGCCCGGATTGGGGTCGAGGAAGATGTGGCGGTGATCGAAGGCGCCGATGAGGCGGAGCGACTGCGAGAGCAGGAGCCCGTTGCCGAAGACGTCGCCCGACATGTCGCCGATGCCGACGACGGTGATCGGGTCCTTCTCCGGGTCGAGGCCGAGCTCGCGGAAGTGCCGGCGCACCGAGACCCAGGCGCCCTTGGCGGTGATGCCCTTGTCCTTGTGATCGTAGCCGATCGAGCCGCCCGAGGCGAAGGCGTCGCCGAGCCAGAAGCGATACTCGGCCGAGAGGCGATTGGCGGTGTCGGACAGATGCGCGGTGCCCTTGTCGGCGGCGACGACGAGGTAGGGATCGGGCTCGTCGTGGCAGACGACCGCGGGCGGGGGCACGATCTCGCCGGCGACGAGGTTGTCGGTGACGTCGAGCAGGCCGCGGATGAAGAGCTCGTAGAAGCGGTCGGCCTGCGCGCGCGCCTCGCTCCAGTCCTCGGGCGGGGTCTTGAGCACGAAACCACCCTTGGCGCCGACCGGCACGATCACCGTGTTCTTCAACATCTGGGTGGCCATGAGGCCGAGGATCTCGCTGCGGAAGTCGTCGAGGCGATCGGACCAGCGGATGCCGCCGCGGGCGACCTTGCCGCCGCGCAGGTGGATGCCCTCGACGTGGGTGCCGTGCACCCAGATCTCGTAGAGCGGGCGCGGGTGCGGCATCTCGGGCACGCGCGCGCAGTCGAGCTTGAAGCTCGTGTAGTGGTCGCCCACCTGCCCGTTCATGCCCGAGCGCTGGCGGTAGAAGTTGGTGCGCACGGTGGCGAGCACGAGCCCGAGGAAGGTCCTGAGGATGCGGTCCTCGTCGAAGCTCTTGACCGAGTCGAGGTAGGCCTCGAGGCGGGCGACCAGGCGCTCCTCGCGCGCCGCGCGCGGCTCCTTGGAGGTGTCGAGGTCGGGGTCGAAGCGCACGCGGAAGAGCTCGATGAGCGTGCTCGAGAACGCGCTGTGGTGGATCATCACCTTCTGCAGGATCTCGGGCGTGACGGTGCTGCCGAGCTGGCGGCTGTAATAGAAGTAGCTGCGGATGACCTCGACCTCGCGCCACTCGAGGCGCGCGCGCAGGAGCAGACGGTTGATGCGGTCGGAGCGCATGCGGCGCTCGAAGACCGCCGAGAGCGCCTCGCACAGCGCCTCTCTCTGATCGTAGAGATCGGGGTCGCCGCGGCGCACGCGCAGGCTGTTGATCTGCAGGCGCATGGCGGGGTGCTCGGGCTGCACGTCCCAGGCGTTCTGCTCGGCGACGACCACGCCGAAGTTGTCGACGACCGGCAGCACCTCGGTGAGCAGGAGGTCGCGCGGACTGTAGATGCGCAGGAGCGCGTCCTCCTCGGTGCCGTTGCTCGGCACGATCGAGAAGCACAGGCGCTTGTGCTCGATGACCTCCTCGAGGCGCTCGATGTCGCCGACGGTGAGATCGATCGGGTTCTCGTCGCAGTAGCTCTCGGGGAAGGCGGTGGCGAAGCGGGCGTGCTTCTCGGCGCCGGCGTCCTCGCCGAAGCGCTCTTCCAGGGCGCGCCGCAAGAGGAGCGTCCAGGGCGTGCCGAGCTCGGCGAGCTTCTTTTCGAGCGCGGCGAAGTCGACGCGGTCGGGGGCGGAGTGCACGCCCTCGAGCAGCGTTATCGGCTGGTCGGCGGTGAGGTAGAAGTGGATCCCGACCGAGCCGTACTTGCCGAAGTGCACGCGGTGGTCGGCGTAGTTGGCGCGCAGCTCGGCCTGCAGCATGCTCTGGAGCTGGGCGCGCAGCTCGTCGGCGTAGTTCTCCTTGGGCACGACGACGAAGACGTAGGCGCTGCGGCCGTCGCGCGATGCGGCGATGTGGCTCATGAACTCGCGGCGATCGTCGGCGGCGCGGGTCTCGGCGAGGAGATCGCGCACGGTCTCGTCGTCGGCCTCGAAGAGGAACTCGACCGGCAGCGCGTTGAAGGCGGAGAGCAGCGACTTGTGATCGTAGTCGCCGCGGCGCGTGCCCTCGGCGGCGATGATGCGCGCGAGCTTCTCGCGCAGGATGGGGATCTGGCCGCCGGGTTGGCTCAGGCCCTTGTGCGCGAACATGCCGTGCACGACGATGCCGCCGGCCGGGCGGCCGTCGGTGCCGAAGGTGCGCACGATGATCTGGTCGACCTTGCCGCGGCGATGGATGAGGCTGTCGACGGCGGACTTGTGCACGCGCGCCAGCGGCCAGGCGATCGCCTCGGCGGAGGCGATGAAGGCGAGGCCGCTCTCGTCGAGGGTGGGCGCGCGCGGATGGCGCGAGATCCCGAGCGCGCGCTCCGGGTTGGGTTGGAGCTTGCCCTGGGCGTCGACGGCGATCGCCTCGATGCCCATGAAGACGAAGTTCTCGTCGCAGAGCCAGATCAGGAAGTCCTGTACCTCGTCGCAGGCGGCCTTGGGCGCGCCGGGCAGGGTAGCGAAGTAGGCGAACTCATTGGCGATGGCGCGCACGTCGCGCAACATGCGGTGGAAGTCGGCGACCATGGCGCGCGCCATGACGAGGCGATCGGTGACCTCGGCGGCGAGCTCGGCGGGCGGTGGGGCGCCCTCGGCGAAGACGTACCAGCGGGTGTAGCCGACGCTCTCGGCGCCGGCGCCCTGGTCGCCGATGGCGCAGAGCTTGCGGCCGTCGGGCTGCGCCTCGAAGGTGACGGGGATCACGACGCGCAGGTTGTTGAGCACGCGCAGGTGCAGCTGCTCGAGGGTGAGCCTGACGGTGTCGTAGATGAAGGGCTGATCGGGCATGACGGTCTCGACCACGATGCCTTCGATGGCATAGCCGTGGCGTTCCCGATCGGGCTGGAAGACGCGCACGACGATCTCGCCGGTCGCGACGGCGGGTCCGAACCAGCGGAACGAATCGTCGATCTGCGCGCCCAGCGTGGTGAGGCGGTGGCGCACGAGGTAGTCATCGTCTACGCGGCGCAGGAGCGCCTTGGCGAAGGCGGCGCGGAGCGGGTCTTCGCCGGAGGCGCCGAGCTCGGCGAGGAGGCGGCTGACCAGCTCGGCGCGGTCGAGGTGGGTCGTCATGTCGGTCCCGTTGGGTCGGTGGGGCTCAGCGTAGGACGAGCTCCGAGAGCTCGGCGCGCGAGAGGATCAGCGTGGCGATGACGTTCTGTCCGCGCCCGGAGAGCTGCAGCTTCTCGATGAGCGGGGTCAGCCCCGAGGGGAGGAAGCGCTTGGCGATCGGCAGCGCCATCTCGAGGTTCTTGGCGATCTGGGCGCCGTCGCCGCCGGGCATGTGCACGGCCGCGCGGAGCTCGGTCGACTCGCCGAGCGAGCCGGCGAACGCGACGTGGCTGGGCATGGCGCCGAGCATGCCCCGGGCCATCGCGGGCACCCTGGCGGTGACGCTCTCGGGCAGCGGCGAGGCGACCCAGGCCATGGCGCCGTCGTCGACGGCGTCGCGCACGTCGTCGAGGCCGGCCTTGTCGCCGAGCGGGGTGCCCGCGCCGCGCGCGACGGCCAGGGCCTTGTCGAGGAGCTCGCCGGAGCCGGCGAGCACGATGCCGCCGTCGAGCGCCTCGACGCGGCCATCGCGCGCGAGCCTGGCGAATGGCTCGGGCAGGGCGGTGAGCAGGACCTTGAAGGCGCCGACGGCGGCCTTGGCGTCGGTGGCGGCGTGCACGGCGACGAGCGCGTCGGACAGCGCCGGGCGCGCGGCGTCGTCGGCCATGCGAGCGCCGAAGGCCAGCGCGCGCAGGTCGGCGAGCGCGACGTCGGCGCGCTGCAGCTCGGCGTCGAGCCGGGCGAGGTCGACGCCGGCCTGACCGAGCTGCTCGCGCACGGAGGGGTCGGCGACGAGGCGCGCGAGATCGGCGCCGCCGATCACGTCGACCTCGGCCGGCATGACGCGCGCGGCGAGCGCGGCCGAGTCGGCGTCGGGCTTGCGGAGCGCGAAGTACCAGACGGCGAAGGCGACGCCAGCGAGCACGATGAGCGCGAGCAGCCATGCGGTGACCGAGCCGCGTGAGCCGCGCGGGGCAAGGGGAGGGAGATCACCGCACATCGACTGCTCCTGTCAGTTGGAAACGGCAGCTCGCGAACCCGGAGCTCCGTAGCCAGTCCCGAAGGAAGTCGAAGACTTCCGTGAGGACTTGCGGAGGGCGCAGGGTCGCGAGCGATGCGATCACGTCCGTCCGGCGCCTTTCCTTCCTTCGTGGTCGGCGACGCCGGTCAGACGTCAGCGACCGGGGCGCATCCTGCTCCAAGCGGGGCGGCCGAGCAAGCGGCGACACCCGCACCTTGACCTCACCCCGACAACGGCGGAGCATGCGCGCATGATCCCGCCCAACGATCCCGATCCGCGCTGGGACACCAGCATCGAGGGACCCGACATCAGCCACATCGTCATCGAGGACGACGAGCCGGTGGACAACATCTACTCGGAAAAGCAGCAGCGCCTCCTGACCGAGCCGCTCTACAGCTCGTGGGCGGGGCCGGTCGACGAGGACGGGCGGCGCCGGCCCTTCATCGCCACCGCCAACGTCGGCGTGTTCATGACGACGCACGAGCCGCCGTTGGTACCCGATGCGCTGCTCAGCGTGGACGTGCACCTGCACCCCGAGGCCGCGCGCGAAAAGAAGCACCAGACCTACTTCATCTGGGAGTTCGGCAAGCCCCCCGACGTCGTGATCGAGGTCGTCTCCAACAAGAAGGGCGGCGAGCTGACGCGGCGCAAGCGGGGCTACGAGAAGATGGGCGTGCCCTACTTCATCGTGTGGGATCCCGAGCGCCTCTTGCGCGAGCGCGAGCTCATGGCCTACGCGATCAGCCCCGTCGGCTACATCCCGATGACGAGCGCCGAGCTCATGCGCCTGCCCGGGCTGTCGCTGCGACCGTGGGAAGGCGTCTACGAGGGCATGCAGGCGCGCTGGCTCCGCTACTTCGACGGCGACGAGCCGATCGCCACCGGCGCCGAGCGGGCCGAGGCCGAGAGAGAGCGCGCCGAGGCCGAGAAGGCGCGGGCCGAGGCCGAGAAGGCGCGGGCCGAGGCCGAGAAGGCGCGGGCCGATCGGCTCGCGGCGCTCTTGCGTGAGCACGGGCTGAGCGACGAGCGCTGACCCCGAGACGGGGACATGAGCCGTCGCCGGCGCTTGCCCGGCCGACACCATCCGTGTTTGCATCGCGCACCCAACCGGGAGGAGCAGCATGAAGCGAGGGGAGGGGCATATCGCGATCACCGGGGCCTCGGCCGGGATCGGCCACGCCATCGCGCGCGCGTTCGCGAGGACGCCGAACAAGCTGACCCTGGTCGCGCGTCGCCGCGCGCCGATGGAAGATCTCGCGCGCGAGGCGACGGCCAGCGGCGTACCGGCCTCGGTGATCGAGGCGGACATGGCCGACCTCGAGCAGGCCGTCGCCTGGGTCGACGAAGCGGAGAGCCAGCACGGCCCGATCGACGTGCTGGTGCTCAACGCCGGGATCCAGAAGGTCGGGCCGGCGCTCTCCTTCTCGGTCGAAGAGACCGAGGCGATGTTCCGCATCAACGTGCAGGCGCCGATCCGGCTCGCGCGCAAGGTCGCGCCGGCGATGATCGCGCGCGGCGCCGGCAACATCGTCATCATCGCGAGCATGTCGGGGATCACCTACACGCCGCAGATGGCGGACTACTCGGCGAGCAAGGCCGCCGTCAGCGCGTTCTTCGAGACCTTCGCCGTCGAGCTCAAGGGCACCGGCGTGCACGTGCTCACGGTCTATCCCGGCCCGGTCGCCACCGACATGGAGAAGCGCGCGCGCGAGAACCTCGAGGAGGGCTTCCTGACCAGGGCGATCCCGACCGGTACGCCGGAGGAGCTGGCGAGCCTCGTGCAGACCGCGCTCCTCAAGGAGACACCGCGCCTGGTCTACCCGAAGGTCTATGGGGCCGCGCGCTTTGCCCGCGTCACGAGCCAGTGGCTCACCTATCGCTTCGCGCCGCGCGCGCGCACCTGAGCACGCCGATGACGACGCGTCACGCCGAGGGCTGGCAGCGCGACGTCGCCGCGGTCGCCGAGGCGCTCTTCTCCAGCGAGCGCGGGCCGCCGCCCGCCGCGCGCGTCGACTGGCTCGTCGACGACGTCGCGCACTTCCTCTCCTCGGTGGGCGGGCGCTCGCGACTGCTCTTCTTCGCCTCGCTGCAGGCGGTCACGCGCTCGGCGCCGCTGTCGATCCTCGCGCTCGGCCCCTTCTGGCGCCTCTCGCTCGAGCGCCGCGTGCGCGCGCTCGAGCGCCTCGAGCACGGTCCGTTGGCGCTCGCGCTCTTCGCGGTCAAGACGCTCCTGTGTCTGCACTGGTACGAGCACCCCGACACCCGCATCGAGGTCGGCCTCGTCGACAAGGTCACCGCGCTCAGCAGTCGGCGACCGCCGGCGCGAGGTCCGCGATGAGCGCCGCCGCGACCGTGCCTCTGCGCGCCGGGCCGCGCTCGGCGCCCGCGCGCACCTCGCTCGCCGGGACGATCGTTGTCGGCGCGGAGCGCATGGGCGATCTGGTGCTCGACGCCGACGCCGTCGTCATCGGCACGGGCGCGGGCGGCGCCACCGCGATCCGCGTCTTGACGGAGGCGGGCCTCGACGTCGTCGCGCTCGAGGAGGGCCCCGAGGTCAGCGCCCGCGAGCACGGCAGGATGCGCGAGACCGAGTCGCTGCGCCACGTGTGGCGCGACGGCGGCATGACCTTCACGCTGCCGCTGGGCGACTCGCCGTTCATCAACGTCACCATGGGGCGCGTCGTCGGCGGCTCGTCGATGGTCACGGGCGGCGTCTGCTTCCGCACGCCCGAGCCCGTGCTCGAGCAGTGGGTGAACGAGCGCCGCCTGGGCGAGCTGACGATGAAGCGGCTCGAGCCGCACTTCGACGCGGTCGAGCGCTGGGTCGGCGTCGAGGAGGTGCCCGCGGCGATGCGCTCGCGCGGCGTCGCGCGCTTCGGCGAGGGGCTCCAGCGCGCGCATGGCGCCGAGCTCGTGGCGCTCCGCCGCAACACGCGCGGCTGCCAGGGCCGAGGCCGCTGCAACTTCGGCTGCCCGCACGAGGCCAAGCTCTCGGTCGATCTCAGCGTGCTGCCGCCGAGCCTCGAGCGCGGTGCGACCATCGTCAGCGACGCCCTGGTCGAGCGCGTGCTCCTGTCCGGTCGGCGCGCGGTCGGCGTCGAGGGGCGGCTGCCGCATGGCCGGCGCGTGGTGGTGCACGCGCCGCGCGTCGTGCTCGCCGCCGGCGCCTGGCACGATCCGCTGGTGCTCTGGCGCTCGGGGATCCGTCATCGCGAGCTCGGCAAGAACCTCACGCTGCACCCGAGCTTTCGCACGATGGCCCGCTTCGCCGAGCCGGTGCGCGGCTGGGAGGGCGCGCTGCAGAGCGCGTACTCCCCGCACTTCATGCGCGAGGGCCTGACGATGGTCGCGCTCTTCGTGCCGCCCGGCGTGATCGCCTCGGCGATGCCCGGGATCGGCCCGGAGCTCGCGCGGCGCTCGGGCGATCTGCAGCACGTCGCCATGTTCGGCTGCCTCCTGCACGACGAGGGCGGTGGCCGCGTTCGGCGCGGACCGGGTCGTGAGCCGCTGGTCACCTACCGCATGAGCGGGCACGAGCGGCGCCTCCTGCCGGAGGCGGTGCGCAAGATGGCCGAGATCTTCTTCGCCGCCGGCGCGCTCGAGGTCTTCACGCCGGTCCTCGGCCTCGGCCCGCTCACGCCCGATCGCCTCGCGCAGGCGCGCTTCGACAAGGTCGCCGGCCGGCGCTTCGAGTGCACCTCGCAGCACCCGCTCGGCACCTGCCGCATGGGGCCCGAGGCGCGCACCTCGGTCGTCGACGAGCGCGGCCGCGTCTGGGACACCGAGGGGCTCTACGTCGCCGATGGCAGCGTCGTGCCGACGAGCCTCGGCGTGAACCCGCAGATCACGATCATGGCGATGGCCCACCGTGTCGCCAGCCTGATCGTCGCTTGAGCGCGAGGCGGGTCCGCCGAGGGCCTCACGCCTTCAGGCCGCGGAAGACCTGAGCCGCCAGCTCGCGCGCCAGCGCCTCGGGCTCGAGCTCGAGGCCGGCCCAGCGCACGAGCCCGTCGAGATAGAGCGTCGCCGCGCCGTGCATCGCCGACCACGCGACCAGCGCCATCAGCTGCGGATCGCCGGCGGCGACCTGGCCCGCGCGCTGCGCGCTGACGATCGAGCTCACGCACAGCGAGAAGACCGCGCCTTCGCTCTGGCGAAGGGCCTCGGCCCGCGCCGCCTCGGGCGAGAACATCACGCGGAAGAGGCCCGGCCGCTCGATGGCGAAGGTGAAGTAGCCGACGCCCAACCTCCAGAAGCGGGTGAGCGCGTCGCGGCCGGTCCCGTCCTCGGATGGCGGCTCGTAGGCGAGGCAGTGATCGAGCAGCTCGCGAAAGCCGTGCTCGGCCACGGCGACGAGCAGCGCCTCGCGGTCCTTGAAGTGCCGGTACGGCGCGCCGTGGGTCACACCCGCCAGCCGCGCCACCTCGCGCAGCCCGACCGAGGCCGGACCCTCGCGCTCGGCCAGCGCGATCGCCGCGGCCACCAGTCGATCGCGCGTCGACTCGTTGTCAGTGTCTACATGACGGGACATGAGTGGGAGGATGCCGCGGGATGGTGGGATGGTCAAGCGGGGTATGGGGTGTGGGTGGTTGCAGGGCGTCGATCATGTAGGGGCGGCCCTTGTGGCCGCCCGGACACGGACACGGACACGGACACGGGCACGTCGGGCACGGGCACGGGCACGGGCACGGGTGTTGACGGTGTCTACATGGTCGGGTATGTGAGGCGTACATTCCGAGATGGGAGGGGTGAGCGATGGGTGAGCGACAGGACGACAAGCCCTGGGACAAGCGGGGTCAGGGACACGATGCGCCGTCGGGGGGGTGGGACGCGATCGTGATCGGCTCCGGCATGGGCGGCATGACGGCGGCGGCGATCCTCGCGCGGCTCGGTCAGCGCGTGCTCGTGCTCGAGCAGCACTACGTGCCCGGCGGCTTCACCCACATGTTCAACCGCCCCGGCTACAGCTGGGACGTCGGCGTGCACGCCGTCGGCGAGGTCACCCACCACAGCCTGACGGGGCGGCTCCTCGCCGAGCTCAGCGGCGGTGCGCTCGAGTGGGCCTCGCTCGGCCCGGTCTACGACGAGTTCCACTGGCCCGACGGCTTCCGCATCGACTTCCCCGACGACCCGCGCACCTTCCGCGACAACCTCGCCGCCGCCTTCCCCAACGACCAGCGTGCCATCGACGGCTACCTCGACGGCGTGCGCGACGTGTCGGCGGCGATGCGCGGCTACTACCTCGCGCGCACCCTGCCCGCCGGCGTCGGCGCCGTCGCCGAGCGCCTCGTCGCGCGCAAGGCCAGCGCCGCCTTCGGCGAGACCACCAAGGCGCGCCTCGATCGCCTCAGCGGCAACGACCGCCTCAAGAGCGTTCTCGCCTCGCAGTGGGGCTACTACGGCTCGCCACCGTCGCGCAGCTCGTTCGCGATCCAGGCGCTCGTCACCAAGCACTTCATGCACGGCGGCTACTACCCGGTCGGCGGCGCCGGCGAGATCGCGCGCACGCTGCTCTCGACCGTCGCGGCGGCGGGCGGCTGGACGCGGATCTCGACCGACGTCGAGCGGATCCTGATCGAGAAGGGGCGCGCGGTCGGCGTGCGCCTCGCCAAGAGCGGTGAGGAGATCCGCGCGCGCCGCGTCATCAGCGCCGCCGGCGTGCTCTCGACGGCGCACCGCCTCCTGCCCGAGGAGCTCGTGCGTGAGCGCTGGGTCCAGGACGTACGGCGCCTGAGGCCGGCGCCCGCGCACGTCTGCCTCTACCTCGGCTTCAAGGGTGACATCCGCAAGGCCGGCGCCAGCGCCGCCAACAAGTGGTTCTACGAGACCTGGTCGACCGAGGCCGAGGCCTGGGACACGCGCCCCGGCGCCGAGCTGCCCGACGCGCCCTGTCTCTACACGAGCTTCCCCTCGCTCAAGGACCCGCGCCACGATCCCGGCCCCGAAGAGCGCCACACCGGCGAGGTCGTGACCTTCGTGCCGTGGGAGCGCTTCGCGCAGTGGGTCGAGACGCGCTGGAAGAAGCGCGGCGCGAGCTATGACGAGTTCAAGGCCGCGGTGAGCCAGCACATGCTCGAGCAGTTCCTGCGGCACATGCCCGAGCTGCGTGAGATGATCGACGTGGTCGAGCTCTCGACGCCGGTCTCGACCGAGCACTTCACGCGGCCGATGATGGGCTCGATCTATGGGATCGAGCCGACGCCCGAGCGCTTCGCCTGCCGCTGGCTCCGGCCGCGCTCCCCGATCCCCGGCCTCTTCTTCGCGGGCTCGGAGGTGGCGACCGTCGGTGTGATCGGCGCGATGATGGGCGGCGTGCTCTCCGCGCTCTCGATCGATCCGCTCGGCACCATGCGCCTCATCCGCGGGTCGAGCGCCCCCTCCCGCTCCCGCTCCCCCTCCCGACTCTCCGCGCCGTAGCGCGGACTGCGGCAAGCGCCCCAGACACCTGCCGGGCGGCGACGAGGGCCGCCCCGACGATGAATCAGTCCGGGCAGGCCGCGAGGTTGTCGATCCACTCGGCGACGAGCTTGGCGCCCACGCCGTCGACCAGCGCGCTGCCGAGCGGCGGCATCGCGCCCGGGCCGCGCGTCACGATGCGCCGGTGCAGGATGCTCGCGGCCACGTCGCCCGGGCGCAGGAGACGCGCGCCGGCGATGCCGAGATCACCGCGCTGGGGCGCTGCGTCGCAGAGCGCCTGATCGGCGAGCGCCGTCTGCATGCGCAGATCCATGGCGGTGCCGGAGGGGCCGCCCGGCTCATGGCAGAAGGCGCAGTTGACCTCGAGCCAGGTTCGGGCCCGCACCTCGACCGCGACGGCCTGGTCCTCGAGGTCGGGATGGGAAGGCAGCGCCTCGCCGGCGGCGGGGATCCCGTCGGGTCCGTCGGCGGCGAAGAGCCCCCAGTGTCGCCAGGCGCCGATCTGATCGTGCAGCCCGGTGCCGTAGTCGAAGGCGCGCGTGAGCTGGCGCGTCTCGAGGCCGAGCACGCCCTCGCCGCCGCCGAGCTCCTCGGCGCGGTGGCAGGTCCGGCACTGGCCCGCCGAGGGGATCGGGAAGTCGAAGCTCGCGCCCTCGCCGAGCGGCAGCGTGACCGTCGCGCCGTCGGTCAGGAGCTCGGCGTCGCTGCCGTCGGCGCGCCAGCGATAGGTGAAGCCGCGCACGCCGTCGGGCTCCTTGACGAGGAAGCGGGTCTCGATCGGGATCGGCGCGCCGCCCGTCGGATCGGGGTGTACGAAGTGCTTGACCAGCACGGTCGCATCGGGCACGCGCCAGGTGCCGTCGCGCGAGAAGCCGACCCGGCCCCCTTCGGGCAGGACGACGAAGCGCTGCTTGTCGGCGCCGTCGGACCAGAAGGGCGCATTGAGCGCGTAGGGCAAGACGCCGGTAGACGGTGTCAACATGCCGCGCGCGTCGAGGCCCGGAGCGAAGCAGCCGGTCTCGGACAAGAGGGCCGGCGGGCGCGCGGCGGCGGCGAGATCGTCGCGCTCGACCAGGGTGAAGACGCGACCCGAGCCGATCCCGGCGAGGTAGAGCTCGCCGTCGGGGCC
>WYBB01000192.1 GCA_011526585.1 Deltaproteobacteria bacterium | reverse complement strand
GCGATCGGCGAGCGCACGGTCGCGCTCGAGGTGCACTGCGGCAAGGGCTACTACGTGCGGTCGCTGGCCCGTGACCTCGGGGCGGCGCTCGGGCTGCCGGCGCACCTGTCGGCGCTGAGGCGCACGCGCGTCGGCGCGTTCTCGATCGAGCGTGCGGTGGCGCCGGAGGCGGTCACGCCGGCGCACGTGATCCCGATCGCCAGGATGCTGCCCGACCTGGCGACGCTCGCCGTCGGGCCCGAGGATGCGGCGGCGCTCGGCGCCGGGCGCACCATCGCGGCGCCGGCCGGGTGGTCGGCGGCGCAGGCGCTCGCGGTGACGGCCGACGAGACGCCGGTCGCGCTGGTCGCGCCGGGCGAGCGTGGGCGCCTCAAGGTGCAGCGTGGTTTTTCGTGGTCGGCGGGCGAGTAAACGACGTCCGCCGACGCGCAAGGCGATTGACAATCGGCGGCTCCAACCCGTAGGGTCCCGCCGCCAAAAAGACGGAAGCAGTAGAGGAGATTCGTTCATGGCGCTCACGCCCGAAACCAAGACCCAGATCGTCACGACGCACCGCCGTTCGGAGGCCGACACCGGCTCGCCCGAGGTGCAGGTCGCGCTGATCTCGGAGCGCATCGGTCAGCTGTCGAAGCACTTCGAGACCCACAAGAAGGATCACCACAGCCGCCGCGGGCTGCTCAAGCTCGTCGGTCAGCGCCGTCGTCTCTTGAACTACCTCAAGCAGACCGACGTGGAGCGCTATCGCGCGCTCATCGCGGCCCTGAACCTTCGCAAGTAAGCCCCCCGCGGCAACCGCGCGGGTGACGGCCCGCACGTTCGATGGACGCCGGGCCACATGGGTGGCCGGCGTGAGCCCGGCCGGGGACGTTGGATTGGCCGGGACGACGCACGCACCCCCGAGGTGGGTGGCGCGTGCATGTGCCTTTCCAGCGACCCAGCCAGGACATCAGAAGATGACTCTCTTTCCCAATCTGCACACCGAGACGATCGAGTTCGGCGGCCGCAAGCTGACGCTCGAGACCGGCCGCATGGCCAAGCAGGCCGCCGGCGCGGTGCTGGTCACCTACGGCGAGACGATGGTGCTCGTGACGGTGACGACGACCTACGCGCCGCGCAAGGGCCTCGACTTCTTCCCGCTGGTGGTCGACGTCGCCGAGAAGACCTACGCCGCCGGCCGGATGCCGGGCGGCTTCTTCAAGCGCGAGGGGCGCCCGACCGAGGAGGCGACGCTCAACGCGCGCCAGATCGACCGGCCGATCCGCCCGCTCTTCCCCGACGGCTTCAAGAACGAGGTGCAGGTCATCGCGACCGTGCTCTCGGTCGACGGCGAGACCGATCCCGGCTTCCTCGGAATCATCGGCGCCTCGGCGGCGCTGCACATCTCGGACATCCCGTGGAACGGGCCGATCGCCGGCACCTTCGTCGGGCGCCTCGACGGCGGGTTCGTCGTGCAGCCGAGCCTCGCCGACATGGAGCGCTCGGACATCGAGCTCTTCGTCGCGGCGAAGAAGGACGGCATCGTGATGGTCGAGGGGGCCTCCAAGGAGGTCTCCGAGGAGGACACCGTCGCGGCGATGCAGTTCGCGGTCGAGAAGATGCAGCCGATCCTCGATCTGATCGAGCGCTTCCGCGCCAAGGTCGGCAAGCCCAAGCACGCGTGGGAGCCGCCGGCCAAGGACCAGGCCTTCGCCGCGAAGGTGCGCGAGCTGGCCTTCGCCCCGATCAAGGAAGCCGCCTTCATCAAGGCCAAGCACGAGCGCTACGCCGCCTACGCCAAGGTCAAGGAGGACACGATCGCGGCGCTGGGCGAGGCGGCGGTCGGGCGCGAGGACGAGGTCAAGGAGCTCGTCGAGAACCTGAAGTACGACGCCGTGCGCCACGCCATCGTGGCGGAGGGGCGGCGCATCGACGGGCGCAAGGCCGACGAGATCCGGCCGATCGAGTGCCAGGTCGGGATCCTGCCGCGCACGCACGGCTCGGCGCTCTTCACGCGCGGCGAGACGCAGGCGCTGGTCGCCGTCACCTTCGGCACCAAGAAGGACGAGCAGCGCATCGACTCGATCACCGGCGAGTACACGTCGCGCTTCATGCTGCACTACAACTTCCCGCCGTTCTCGACGGGCGAGGTCAAGCCGTCGCGCAGCCCGGGCCGTCGCGAGATCGGCCACGGCAACCTGGCGCAGCGCGGGGTCGATCCGATCCTGCCGGCGCCCGAGGACTTCCCCTACACCCTGCGCGTCGTCTCCGAGGTGCTCGAGTCCAACGGCTCGTCGTCGATGGCGACGGTGTGCGGCAGCTCGCTGGCGCTCATGCAGGCGGGCGTGCCGGTCAAGACCTCGGTCGCCGGGATCGCGATGGGCCTCATCGAGGAGCAGGGCAAGTTCGCGGTCCTGTCCGACATCCTCGGCGACGAGGACCACCTCGGCGACATGGACTTCAAGGTCGTCGGCACGCGGCAGGGGATCACCGCGGTGCAGATGGACATCAAGGTCGAGTCGCTGAGCTGGGACGTGATGCGGCAGGCGCTGGCGCAGGCGCGCGCCGGGCGGTTGCACATCCTCGGCGAAATGGACAAGGCGATCCGCGAGCCGGCCGACGACCTGTCGCCGCACGCCCCGCGCATCTTCACGGTCATCATCGACACCGAGAAGATCCGCGACGTGATCGGCCCGGGCGGCAAGCACATCCGCTCGATCGTGGCGGCGACCGGCTGCGAGATCGACATCAACGACGACGGCCGCGTCGACGTGGCGGCGGTCAACGGCGAGGCGGCCGCGAAGGCGATCGAGCTCATCCGCAGCTACACGGCCGAAGCGGAGGTGGGCAAGATCTACCTCGGCACGGTGATCAAGACCGTCGACTTCGGCGCCTTCGTCGAGATCATGCCGGGCACCGAGGGCCTCTGCCACATCAGCGAGCTGGCCGAGGGCCGCGTGCGCCAGACCGAGGACGTCGTCAAGGAAGGCGACAAGGTCATGGTCAAGGTGCTCGGCATCGATCGCCAGGGCAAGATCAAGCTGTCGCGGCGCGCGGCGCTCGAGGAGCAGGGCGCGACGGCGCCGGCCGCCGGGGCCTGAGGGCTCGAGCGTGGACCGTGATGAGCGGGCGACGCGCGCCGAGGGCGCCGTCGTCGTCATCCGGGTCGAGCGGACCGACGCGGCGACGCACGGTGCGCTCGATCTGCCGGCGTACCAGACCGCCGGCGCGGCCGGCATGGATCTCCGGGCGGCGCTGGCCGAGGGCGAGGTCATGACGCTCGCGCCGGGGGCGCGCGCGCTGGTGCCGACGGGGCTCAAGCTGGCGATCCCGGCGGGCTTCGAGGGGCAGGTGCGGCCGCGCAGCGGGCTGGCGCTGAAGTTCGGGGTGACGGTCCTGAACGCGCCGGGCACGATCGACAGCGACTACCGGGGCGAGCTCAAGGTGCTGCTCGTCAACCTCGGGCAGGCGCCCTTCGAGATCCGGCGCGGCGAGCGGATCGCCCAGCTGGTGATCGCGCCGGTGACCCTGGCGCGGCTCGAGCTCGGGGCGGTGGATGAAACCGCACGGGGTGACGGGGGATTCGGTCACAGCGGCCGGCGCTGAAGGCGTGTGGGAAGAAGTCGCGGGCGGCGCAGGTTGCGCCAGCGGACGGGCACAGACGAGCCTCGTCGCTTGAACGCTCGGGCGACGGCGACTATCCTCGGTTGTGCTCGGGTCCGCGCGATCCGACGAGGTGGTCATCGATGAAGCTCCTGCTGTCCCATTCGGTAATCTCGGCGAGCGCGCTGGCGCTGCTCCTCGGCGTGGCGTGCGGTAGCCCGGAGACGGGCGACGAGATCGCGCTGGCGAGCAACGGCGGCTCTCCCGGCCTGGCCAACCGTACCGGTCTGCCCGTGACCGGCGGTGGGGAGCAGGTCGCCGACGAAGGCGACGGGGACGACGAGGACGACAAGAGCGCCAAGGACTACTGGCGCTCGATCAACTTCGACCGGGCGAACTTCGAAGAGGTGCGCCAGCAGGTGAAGAAGCGCTACATCGACCCGAGCTTCGACGAGGTGTGGGCCTGGGCGCAGGCGGCGACCTTCATGGTCGGCTCCAACGAGGAGCGGCCGCTGATGCTCCTGCCGGAGAAGTTCTACAAGGCGCGCAAGGACCACCCCGACGAGAAGGGCGCGCTCAAGGGCAAGATGTTCAAGCTCGCGCCGCAGGATCCGTTCGTGCTGCTCGAGGAGTCCAAGGAGAAGGTCGAAGACAAGACCAAGCGCCGCCTCTCCGACGACGAGATCCGGAAGCTCCGCCAGGCGAGCATGGATCGCACGCGCCAGCTGCACACGGCATGGGACGAGATCGCCTTCGGCTCGCGTGAGTTCGATCGCCTGGTCCAGTTCGTCGAGCGCGAGATGAAGCCGAGCGAGAAGTGGTCGATGAAGCAGGCCTGGGTCGCGGCGGCGCAGGGCTACCTCTACTCGCTCGACCCGCACAGCGCGCTCATCCCGAAGGAGTCGTGGGACGACTCCAACCGCAAGACCCAGGACAGCTCGTTCGAGGGGATCGGCGCGATCCTCACCCAGCGGCCCGACTCGGACTACACCATCGTCGAGAGCCCGATCCAGGGCCAGCCGGCGGTCAAGGCCGGCGTGCGCGCGGGCGACATGATCCTCGAGGTCGACGGCAAGGACATCAAGGGCGAGACCCTGACCAAGGTGGTCTCGCGGATCCGCGGGCCGAGCGGCACGCAGGTCGTGTTGACGCTGCAGCGCGAGGGCGACCCCGAGCCGAAGAAGATCAGCATCACCCGCTCGCGCATCGCGATGAAGAACGTGCAGGGCAGCTTCGTGGACGACCACCCGGGGGTGGCGTGGATCAAGGTGAACGGCTTCGTGAAGACCCACGTCAACGGCGTGCCGCGCACGACCGACGACGACCTCGAGGCCGAGGTCGAGCGGCTGCAGGCGCAGGCGCCCAACGGCAAGCTCAAGGGGCTCATCCTCGACCTGCGCAACAACTCGGGCGGCCTCCTCAACGAGGGCATCAAGATGGCCGACCGCTTCCTCAAGGCCGGCAAGATCGTGACGGTCAAGAACCGCAACTCGGCCGATGACGAGGTCTACCGCGCCTCGGGCGACGGCACCTGGGACTTCCCGCTGATCGTGCTCGTCAACGACGGCACCGCCTCGGCGGCGGAGATCGTCGCCTCGGCCCTGCAGGACAACCAGCGTGCGCTGATCGTCGGCGATCGCACCTTCGGCAAGGCCAGCGTACAGACGCTCTACTCGCCGGTCTTCCAGGACGACTACTACATCAAGCTGACGGTCGCGCGTTACTACGGGCCGAGCGGGCGCACCCTGCAGGTCACCGGCGTGCACCCCGACGTCGTCACCGCGCCCGAGCCCGACGGCAAGATGCCGCTCGGCTTCCGCGAGGAGAACCTCTCCGGTCATCTCGTGCCGCTCGACGGCCAGTACGCGAGCTCCAACGCGAGCTGGGCGGAGCGCGCCAAGGGGTGCGCGGACAAGAGCGGCGTCGCCAGGAAGCTCTACGAGAGCGACCCGAACCCGGCGATCAAGTTCGACTACCAGCTGATGTACGGCGCCGATCTGCTCGAGTGCACCATCTCGCAGCGCGCGGCGCAGGGGCCCTGACCGTCCGGCCAGCAGCGTGCGGGTTGCCCCTGGGCCGGCTTCGGTCTAGATTCGTCCGACGCGGGGCCAGTGGGAGCTCCGCCGGAGCAAGCCATGTCCGAGCCAACTCTCGCCGACGTCATCGCGCGCCTCGACCGCCTCGAGGTCCTCCTTGCACAGCTCGTCGAGGTCGCGCGCGCCGGCTCGCCGCTACGCGCGCCGAGCCAGAATCCGAGTCCGGTCGCGGCGGTCAGTGCGCCGCCGGTGATCCCGGTCGCGCCACCGCCGGTCGCGGGCCCCGCGGGTGCGCCGCCGGTGATCCAGGTCGCGCCGCCGGTGAGTCGGGCCAGCGCGCCCGCGCCGATCGTCGAGCCCGGGGCCACCTACGACCCCTACGCCGAGCGTACCGATATCGAGGTGCCCGGGCCGTCGAGCTCGATCCAGCAGGTGCTGCGGCGCGTCTTCGAGGCCGGCCTCATGGCCGAGCCCGAGGACACCTGGGCGATCATGACCAAGCTGACGCACCCGTCGCAGATGATCGGCCCGCGCGCGCTCGAGCACTTCAAGGCGTTCAACTGGCACAAGCTCAGGCGCACGGCGTCGACCTACCTGCAGAACGGCGACCCGGGCTCGTTCGTGATCGTGTACACCGACCCGTCCGAGATCACGTCCGAGGTCGACCGCGTGCGCGCGTTCGTCAAGGCCGGCGACAACCGCATGCCGGTGCCGGTCGGCTTCGCGCGCGACGCGACGCAGGGCAACGCGTGGCGCGTCACGATGATGTCCCTGTGATCCAGGCGGCTCGTGCCGGAGCGTGGAGCGCGCTCAACGGCGTTGACAGGGGCGAGGGCGGAGGCTAGACAACGCTCCGCCCGCGAGGTGGCGCTGTCGCCAAGTGGTAAGGCAGAGGACTGCAAATCCTCCACCGCCGGTTCGATTCCGGCCAGCGCCTCCAACACCTCCGACCGCCCACGCACGCACGCAGCAAAGCGTCCGTGCGTGGACGTTCGAGGTCGTTGCCATCCCGTCGCCGGAGGCTCCGCACATGCTGGTCGATTCGCAGAAACCCGCCATCGAGCTGCGCGACCCCGTGCATGGCGCCATCGCCGTGAACGCGGGCGAGCTCGCCGTGATCGACACGCCGCTCTTTCAGCGACTGCGCGGGGTGCGGCAGCTCGGCTTCGGCGAGCACGTCTTCCCGGGCGCGGTGCACCACCGCTACATCCACTCGATCGGCGCGATGCACCTGGCCGGTGAGGTCGCGGCGCGCGCGCTCGCGGCGGTGCCGCTCGGGGCCGCGTCGCGCGAGCGGCTGGTACAGGTGGCGCGGCTGGCGGCGCTGCTCCACGACGTCGGGCACCCGCCGCTGTCGCACGCGGCGGAGTCTCTCCTGCCGAGCCGGCGTGAGCTCCTCGGCGAGCACGTCGAAGCGCCCGACGCGCGCGCCTCGCACGAGGACGTGACCGAGCTCGTCCTGACGAAGAGCCACCTCGCCGACGTGCTCGACGAGAGCTTCGCGGACATGGCGATACGCTCGGCCGACATCTGCGCGGTGATCGTCAGCCGGCGGCCCGGACGGGACAGCCTGCGCGAGGCGGGCGTCGACTTCGGATCGCTCCTGCACCAGCTCGTCTCGGGCGAGCTCGACGTCGACCGCATGGACTACCTCCTGCGCGACGGCTACTTCACCGGCGTGCGCTACGGCGGCTACGACCGGGAGTGGCTCGTGTCCAACGTCACCGCGCTGGTCGACGAGGGCGTGGCGCGCCTGGCGGTCGACATCCGGGCGCTGGCGACCTTCGAGCACTTCCTGCTGGCGCGCTACCACATGTTCCAGATGGTCTATTACCACCCGATCTCGGACGCCTACGACGCGACGCTCAGGCGTTGGCTCGCGTCGGTCGGTCCGGATGCGCGCTTCCCGGCAGCGCTCGACGAGTTCGTGCGCTGCACCGACGGGTGGCTCCGGCAGCGCCTGGAGGCGAGCGCGGATCCGTGGGCGCGGCGCATCGTCGAGCGGCGCCCCTACGCGTTGGTCGCCGAGCTGCGGACCGACGCCGATCGGGCGCGGCGCGGTGCCATCGCCGAGGCGCTCGGCGCGGCCGGGGTCGAGGCCCACTGGCATACGGCCAAGCCGGTGCTCTCGCGCTACGCGGTCTCGCCGGCCGAGCACCGCAGCGACCCCCTGATGATCGTCGATCGGCGCCCGCCGTTCGGCCCGGGCCCGCGCGTGCAGCGCATCGAGGAGGTCACCGACCTCTTCGACCGCTACGAGCGCGCGATGCGCATCGAGCGGGTCTACGTGCTGCCCGAGGACAAGTCGCGGGCGCGCAGGGCGCTGGCCGAGATCCCGGTCTAGCAGGAAGAAGCATCAGGAGAGCAGGAAGTGAGGAGAGCAGGAAGTTGCATGCGCAGGATGCAGGCTCCTGCCTTCCTCTTTTTCTCCTCAGCTGCCCGACATGCATCGGGTCCGCCGTTTCGGTTCGAAACGTCGGCGACGAAGCACTCCCGGAAGAAGAATCCGGAGAGCAGGAAGTGAGGAGAGCAGGAAGTCGCATGCGCAGGATGCAGGCTCCTGCCTTCCTCTTTTCCTCCTCAGCTGCCCGACATGCATCG
>WYBB01000191.1 GCA_011526585.1 Deltaproteobacteria bacterium | reverse complement strand
GGTCATCGGGTCCTTCTCGTCGGTGGTTGCGTTCAACAACTTCCACCTACCGAGGTCCCGATGGCCTTGTCGATCCCTTCGTCGACACGGCCATCGACTCGTACACCACGTCCTGGGATCCTATCAGCCGCTTCTGAGGAGAATCGCACTCTAGAGGTCAGGGGTTCGACTCCCCTCGGCTCCACCAGACGCGGATGCACAAGGCCAGGTAACCCCTGGCCTTTTTCGTTTCCGCCAGCGCCCTGCGCTCCGATGGGCGACGGGCTCGACGGGACGTCAGAGCGGGGAGGAGCCGGTGAGGTGCACGCCCCAGAAGCGACCCGGCTCTGTGAACGGACCGTACGGCGAGTCGAGGTTCATCATCAGGGTGACGCCGAGGTGAGAGCCGGGGCCGAGGACGTAGCGCAGCTCGGGCGCGACGGCGCCCTGGAAGTTGTCGCCGGTGTCGGTCGGTGTGTAGACGCCGGTGAGACGGGCGGCGACCCACACGCCGGCCCCCAGGTGGATGGCGAGGCGCAGCCCTGGTTGCATGATGAAGTCGGTGTCGGCGTCGTCGCTGGTGGTCGGTATCAGGAGGCCGACCTTGGCGTGGGCCTCGACGAGCACCGGATCGAGCCAGGTGACGTACGCGAGGGGGAACACGAGCGCGAGCTGATCCGGCCGCCACAACCACTGATCGACCGCCCCGCGGAGCCCGAGCCCTCCCTCGAGCGCGAAGCTCGAGGCGGGGCGGCGTGAGTCGGCGGCGGGGCGGCGCGCGAGCGGCAGGGTGAGCGCCGGCGTGAACACGAGCCCGTCGGCGAAGACGATCGACCAGCCGAAGAGCGGGTTGCCGGCCGCGAAGTAGGTCGAATCATAGGCCGGATCGGTCGGTTCGCCCGTCGCGATGGTGAACCCCCAGCGCGCGAGGAAGCCCGTCTCGGTGGTGACCGGCGCCGTGAGGGTGAGGAGCGGGCTCGTCATGACGACCGTGCGCAGCTCGGTCGAGCCGGAGACGCCGAACCCGAGCTCGAGCTCGAGGCGAGGGTCGCCGCGCGTCTCGGCGCGGGGCGCGACCAGGAGCACCGCGAGCGCGACGGTGAGGCGGGTGAACGATCGCGCGCGGTGCGGCATCACCCAGGTTTATTCCCTGAGCGTGGTCGGTTGCAACGGGCTTGCCGCGGAACGAGACAGCGCTGGAGGGAAGCAGCGCGGGGGATTATGGATGCGGGCGGAGTAACGATGCTGCTCGAACGCCTGCTCGCCTCGACCCCCGCCGATCTGGTCTTCATGGACTGCGACGGGGTGATCTACGACACCAACCGGCTCAAGTGCGACGCGTTCCGCCATGCGCTCGACGGCTATCCGGGCGATCGCGTCGAGGCCCTGGTGACCTACCATCGCGCGACCGGGGGCGTGTCGCGTTACCTCAAGCTCGAGCGCTTCTTTCGCGAGATGGTCCCGACACCCGATCCGGAGCAGGCGATGCGCCGGGCCCTCGATCGCTTCTCCGCGTTCTGCGAGCGCGGCTACGAGCGCATGCGCCCTCGCGCCGAGGCGTTGGCGTTCGCGGCGATCTTCGGCGGCTCCGAGCGCGTGCACGTCGTGTCCGGCTCGGACGAGGCGGAGCTGCGCCGCGTCTTCGAGCAGGCCGACCTGCGGCACCGCTTCGCCGAGATCCACGGCTCGCCGATCGGCAAGAAGACCCACCTGTCTCGCGTTGCGGCCGAGGCCGGCGTCGCGCTCGATCGTTGCCTCTTCGTCGGCGACGGTTGGGGAGACTACGACACGGCGCTGGCGCTCGGCGTGCCCTTCGTGTTCCTCGCCGAGATGAGCGAGTGGGAGGCGGGCCACGCGACCATGAGCGCGGTCGATCCGGCGCTGCCGTTGAGCGTGGCCGACACCTGGGACAGACTTCTCCAGGCCGCGCGCCAGACCAACGACACGCGCGCGCATCGCGGAGGTCCATGAAACCCGTCGTCGCCTTCCTCGTGTCGATCACCGCATGCGGCGGCAAGAGCCCGTCACCGGCTCCACCGTCCGCTCCGGCGCCGTCACCCGAGATCGCTCCCGCTCCCTCCCCCGCGCCCGAGCTCGCTCCAGCGCCCGCTTCCGCACCGGCCCCCGAGCTCGCGCCCGCTCCCGCACCGGCACCCGAGCTCGCGCCCGCTCCCGAGCCGGCGCCCGTCCCGGCCTTGCCGGGTTGGTGGGCGAGCCTCTTCGCCGAGGGCGCGACGAGCACCTGGACCGTCACCGAGCACGTCGTCACCAACGTCGAGGACGAAGACCGGCCAGGTGAGTTCACGACCACGACCGAGGACCTCGAGGGTACCTTGCGCTGTCGGGTCACGAGCGCGCAGCGCGACGGCAAGCGCCAGCACTCGACCGTTGCGTGCGAGGGCTACACGTTCGAGCACGGCTCGTGGGCAAGCCCCGAGGGCCGCTGGTCGACCGACGGCACGTCCCTGTGGCGCGGCGAGCCCGATCGCGAAGCGTGGGTCCTCGACGCCCCGCCGGTCGCCCGGAAGACGAGCGACGAGGAGATCGAGCACGAGATCCGCGCGGGTGTCGCGCCCGGCTCGTGGTGTCACGAAGAGCGCTTCCTCCTCGGCGACGGTGGCGTGACGCGGATCTGCTTCGACGAGCGGCGTGGGCCGATCGAGCTCTACGCGCTCGGCGGCTCGGCGCTCCAGGACGCGAAGGTCACAACCACGCTCGCACCTTGATCGCGCGCACGCCTTCGCAGGCGAGCGCGATCAGCACCGCCGCGGCCGTCTGCGAGGCGCCGACGTCGAGGTCGAAGACGTGCGCCCCGAGGAAGCCGGTGAAACCGGCGGTCGCGCCGAGGATCGGCCCGAGCAGGAGCGCGCGCGGCATCGTCGACACGAGGCGGATCGCCGCGAGCGACGGCAGCACCGAGAGCGCGAAGACCGGCATCACCCCGAGCGCGCGGATCCCCGCCGAGATCGACAGCGCCAGGGTCAACGCCAGCGCGAGCTCGGCGGTGCGCACCGGCACGCCGCGGACCGCCGCCCCGATCGGATCGAATGAAGTCACGCCGAGCGCGCGCCAGAACATGAAGTGCACCAGCGCGACGAAGACGCCGACCCACATGACGACGGCGAGGTCCTCGGGCAGGACCGCGACCCCGACGCCGTGCAGCAGGGCCTCGATCTCGTGCATCTCGTGGCTCAGCCGTCCGCCGAGCAGGATCGTGCCGGCGGCGCCGACGAGGAAGATCGCGCCGAGCGCGCCGTCGCGGAAGACCTGCGAGCGCCGCGCGCGACGGGCGACGAAGAGCGTGCCCGCGAACGCCAGCATGACCGCGCCGAGCGTCGGCGACGGCACCCACCAGGCCGGGCCGACGACCGCCGTGAGGAAGAGGGAGAGCACGACCCCGAGGCTCGCGGTCTGGCCGACAGCCGCGCTCAGGAAGACGAGGCGACGCAGCACGACGTAGACGCCGACGAGGCCGAGCGTGGCGCCGGCGATCACCGCGGCGAGCACCCCCGGCTCGAAGGTGTCCCAGGCCTGCCAGAACTCGGAGAGGCTGTTCACGGCGCGGTCTCCGCGGTGGCCGCGCCGAGCTCGAGCGGGTAGCGCCGCTGGAAGTGCTCGTGTGCCATGACCTCGTGCTTGGGCCCGGCAATGGCGAGCGCCGCCTCGCGGTCGACGTAGACGAGGTGCGTCGCGTGCCGCATCAGGAGCCCGAGCTCGTGGCTGGCGATCATCACGGCCAGGCGACGCTCTGCGAGCAGACGCGCGATCAGCTCGAAGACCGCGCGCTCCGCGTCCGGGTCGAGCGCCGAGGTCGGCTCGTCGAGCACGAGCAGGCGCGGCTCGGCGATGAGCGCGCGCGCCAACCAGACGCGCTGCTTCTGCCCTTCGGACAGCGCCGTGTAGGGTCGCTCGGCCAGATCCGCGGCCTGCGCCGCCGCCAACGCCGCGCGCGCGCGCGCTCGGCTGCCGCGCGGACGGAACGGCAAGAGCGCGCTCCAACCCGCGTCGAGCCCGCCGAGCGTGATGTCGATGACGCGCGCCGGGACCGCGGACTCCCACTCGCTGCGCTGCGGCACGTAGCCGATCAGGCGCCGGTCGACGCGCCGCGCGTGACCGGAGACCGGATCGTGCACGCCGATGAGCGTGCGGATGAGCGTCGACTTGCCCGCGCCGTTCTTGCCGATGAGCCCCCAGATCTCGCCTTCGCGCACGACCAGGTCGAGCGCCGGCAGGAGCGCGCGCGTGCCCCAGCCGACGCGCAGCGCGCTCGCGCGCAAGAGCTCGGCGGCCACGGTGTCAGTGTTCGTGGTCGTCATCGTGCGCGGCCTCGAAGTATACGAGCGACAGCTCGTCGGCGACGGCGCTCAGCGCCAGGGTGTACGTGCCGACCGCGAGATCGAAGGTCAGCGCCGCGGCGACGGTCGCGCAGTCGGGATCGGACGTCACCACGCCCTCGGGGGTCACCACGGCGCCGTCGGCGTCGGTGACGACGACCTCGACCGCGCCGTCGAAGAAGAAGACGTGCTCGCCGGCCGCGTCGATGGCGACCGACACGAAGCCACCGCGCGCGTCGTCCGGCGACTCGACCAGCGTGAGATCCCAGCGCAGATGCTCGCCGCTCACGTCGGTGGCCGCGTCGCTGCTCACGCCCGCGGTGGCCGTGCGCACCGGTCCTTCGGCGAAGTGCTCGCAGGCGTCTTCACCGAGCGAGGGCTCGTCGGCGTGGCGATCGTCGGCGCAAGCGACGAGCGTGAACGAAGCGACGATCGCCGCGATGTGGTGAGTGCTCATGAACATGGAAGCCTCTCGGGGGCTCGGGGTTCGTTCAGTCGAAGCGGTTCGCCTCGACCTCGAGGGTCGCGTCCTCGCCGAGCCGCGCACGCACGCGCTCGGGCGCATCGGCGCCGATGGCGGAGAAGTCGATCTCGTCGAAGAGGCTCGGCGGCAACGCGAGCGCGAGGTCGAGCGCGAGGCCCAGGCGCGCCTCGGGGCCGAAGCCGACGTCGAGCGCCGCCTCGATCTCGACGGCGCCGACCTCGAACGAAAACGGCACACCCTCGGGCGGGAGGCGGCTCTCCGCGCGGCCGTCATGGGCGTGACCGGTGACGCGCAGCCCCGCGAGCGCGACGACGACCGAGCCGAGCGCGACCGGCTCGAGCACCTCGCATCCCTCGCTCGCGCAGCCCGCGAGCGGGACCTCCGCGCGCTCGCCGAGCGCGAGCGTGACGGTCTCCCCGCCGAGTCGCATCAGCGTCTCGGTCTCGGCGGCGCCCGCGATCTCCTCGTAGGGCACGAGGCGACCGTCGTCGCTGTGACAGTGACCGTTGTGGCACAGCGTGTACCCCGCCGGCGGACTCGACGGATCGAAGGCGGCGGTGTCAGCGCGGATCATGATCGAGACCGCGTCCACCTCGACCTCGACCGACGCGAGCGCGAGGCGGTAGTCGCGCGCGGTGACGAGGCGGTCGCCTTCGAGGCGCGAGGCGTCGGGCGCGAGATCGACGGCGAGCGTAGTGCGCACGATCCCCCAGGGCGCGCCCGCATCGAGGCACCCCGCGAGGAGCGCGGCCAGCGCCAGTGCGCCGAGACGGTCAGGGCGCGAGTGCATCATGGACCGCCTGCGCCAGCGCCGTGAGGCGCGCCACGTACGACTGGCCCGCCGCGGCCCCGCCCTGGAGCGCGACGAGCTTGGCGCCGGAGAGCGTCGCGAGGTTCTTCGCGATCCCCTCGGGGTGCCAGCGCTCCTGGAGGATCACCTTGACGCCGCGCGCGCGCATGAGCTCGGTCACGCGCGCGACGTGCGCGGGGCTCGGCTTGATGCCCGGCTTGTTCTCGATGGTGGCGACCTGATCGAGACCGAGCCAGCGAACGAGGTAGGGCAGTGAGTCGTGATAGACCACGACCCGACGCGCCGCGGGATCGAGCGCCGCGAAGCGCGCGCGCTCACGCTCGGCCAGGCGCGCGACCTCGCTCGCAAAGGACTCGGCGCGGCGCGCGTAGGCGATCGCGTTCTTGCCGTCGACCAGGGCGAGCTGACCGGCGAGCCCCTGCGCGACCTCGGCGGCGGCGGCGGGGTCGAGCAGGAAGTGGGGGTTGCCGCCCGGGTGGATGTCGCCCATGGCGCGGTCGACCTGACCGGCGGGGACCTGGAGCTTGGTGCTGACATAGCGCGACGCGTCGACGTGCCCGATCGCGCCGGGCTGGATCCGCGCGTTGCGTGCGTTGGTGACGAGCGGCGGCAACCAGCCGACCTCGAGCTCGAGCCCGTTGTAGAGGAGGAGGTCGGCGCGCGAGAGCGTGACGAGGAAGCTCGGACGCGGATCGACGTAGTGCGGATCCTGGTTGGGCTCGGCCAGCACGACGACCTCGGCGTCATCGCCGACCACGGCGCGCGCGATGGCGCCGAGGTCGGGCAGCGTGGCGACGAGCCGCGGGCGCGCGTACGCGGCGGGGGCGGCGACGATCAGCGCGACGACGACCATCCACAGGCTGCGCATCGATTCCTCCTCTCCACCCTCGTGATCAATACGAATGCGCGCCGTGGGCGCCGACGACCGCCTCGACTCCCAACATGGCGATGAAGCCGAGCTCGTCCCGCCAGGCGCGGTGATCGGCGCCGAGCTGCAGGCGCAGGCGCGAAAAATGCGACGGCCAGAAGTCGGCGACGAAGGCGCTGCGCTGCCGGAGCCCGGTCCACTCGGGATCGAGCGGGTCGTCTTCGAGCCCGCTGACGAGCTCGTGGCGCAGGCCGAGCGCCCACTCCTGATCGAGCTGCCAACGCACCTCGGCGAAGCCACCACCGTCCTCGGCGACGCGCCCGGGCAGCTCGCGCGCGCGCAGGAGCGCTTCGACGGTGAGCTCGAGCGCGGCACGGGAGGCGGTGCCCGCGTACTGGTGGCGCACGAAGAGGTCCGCGCCGACGATGAGCGTGCGGTTGTCGAGCCCCGAGGCGTTGGGCCCGAGCTGGGCCGAGAGGCCGAAGCTCACGCCCAGGGTCGCGCACGGATCCCAGAACTGCTTGAGCGCGAAGGTGTAGACGAAGTCTCCCGGGCCGTGCACGCCGAGGTCGCGACCGCCGAAGAAGCTCCGGGCGCAGCACTCGCCGCCGGCCTCGCTGGCGCTCACGACGAGCTCGGCGTACCAGGGCAGCGGCGTGAGCCACGAGAGCTCGAGGCCCATGCCGCGGCTGCCTTCGCCGCCGAAGAGCTTGCCGAGCACCAGCGGCTGGTCGAGGAAGTCCCAGCTGTGCGGGTGCGTCGGGTTGCGCCGCCCGAAGCGCGTGAGGAACTGCCCGGCGCGCGCCTGCAGGCCGCCTGGCAGCGCGAGCGTCGTGAGGTAGGCCTCTTCGACCTCGACCCCGAACTGCGCAAAGACGATGTTCGCCTCGAAGCGAAAGAAGGGGTCCACGCTGGCGGCGGCGTGCAGCTCGAGCTGGTTGAAGTTGAAGCCGGTCTTGCTCGGGTCGTGCGCGCCGCGCTGGTCGGGATCATCGGCGCTGAAATACGCGAGCGAGCCGTCGAGGATGAAGGACAGGTCCGGGTTCATCGTCGACGGCTGGGCCGACGCCGCGCCCGGCCCGATCCAGGGCAGCGACGCGATGACTACGGCGAGGGTCCGACTCACGACCGACAGTTATCGCAACAGCCACCTACTTGCAACACGATTGCACAAACTCCTCGGCGACAGGTGCAACCCACGATGTTTTTCATCACCCGGCGCGCCGTGCTACAGGTCGACGCGCTCTTCCCAGGGAGGGATCGCATGACCCGACTCGTCCTCTTGTGGCCGCTCCTCGTGCTCGCCTGTGACACCACCGTCGAAGGCAAGAACGAGGTCCTGCGCTTCCGCTACGACGCTCACGACAACTTCCTGCCGGCCGCCTTCTCCACGCCGATCGCCGCCGGGCTCTCCGCGCGCGTCGAGGTCTTCGTCGACAGCGACGGCGGCGGCGGCAGCGCCCAGGTCGCCGCCAACGTCATCGACGCGTCGAGCTCGGACGCCTCCGTCATCAACGTCGTCGCGACCGCCGGCAACGTGATCACGCTCGAGTCCAAGGCGCCCGGCACCGCCGAGATCCGCGTGCAGTCCGTGCGCGGCGACGACGCCTTCGACGTGCGCGTCGTCGACGTCGGCACCATCGACCTCTCGCACCCCGGCGTGCTCGTCTCCGACAACCCGCCGAGCCACGGCATCGTCGGCGGCACCGCGCGCTTCATCGTCAAGCTCGAAGACCCCTCGGGCAACGCCGCCGTCGGCTTCGGCGAGATCGGCGCGACGGTGGCCCCGATGGGTGCCGCCACCGTCGAGCCCTCCGAGGAGATCGGCTTCTTGCCGGTGACCTTCGGCGTGGCCGGGGTCGCCACCCTGACCGGCCTCAACGACGAGCCGCTCACCCTGGAGATCGTCGCCGACGCGGACGTCACCGGCCTGTCGCTCATCGGCCCGGACAGCGTCGACGAGATCGAGATCGACGATGAGCTCATCGCCGTGCTGCGCGGCCTCACCGACGCCGACGAAAAGGTCGTCGGGGTCGCCTCGCTCGCGACCGTGCTCGCGACCGATCCGACGGTCTGCTCGATCACCGCCGCGCCGCGCCTGGGTGAAGGCGCCTATCTGATCGAAGGGCTCTCGCCGGGTGAGTGCCGCGTCAGCGCCGCGCTGGGCGGCCGCCAGGTGCAGCACGACCTCACGGTCAAGGCGCGCTGAGGAACGCGCGATGGGCACCGGAGGAGACGGCGACCGCGACCACACCGCGACGAAGCTGAGCCATGTCGACGAGCACGGCCGCCTCGCGATGGTCGACGTCTCCGCCAAGGCGACGACCCGCCGCGTCGCCGTGGCGCAAGCGGTCGTGCACATGGCCGCGGCGACCGCCGCCGCGCTCGGGGGCGGCACCCTCGTCAAGGGCGACGCGATCGCCACGGCGCGCCTCGCCGGGATCATGGCGGCCAAGCGCACCTCGGAGCTGATCCCGCTCTGTCATGGGCTCGGCCTCGACCACATCGAGGTCGCGATCACGCTCGAACCCGAGCGCGCGCGCATCGTGGCGACGGCGGTGACGACCGCGCGCACCGGCGTCGAGATGGAGGCGCTCACCGCCGCGTCGGTCGCGGCCCTCACGATCTACGACATGGCCAAGGCCGTCGATCGCGAGATGGTCATCGGCGAGATCCTCCTGCTCGAGAAGCACGGCGGTCGCTCCGGCTCCTGGGTGCGCGGCGCGTCCGGATCGTGAGCGGCGGGCGGCCCGATCTCGCGACCCTCGAGCGGCTCGCGGAGGTGTTGCAGGCGCGCCTCGCGGGCACGCACATCGAGCGTGTCTGGCGGCCGAGCGAGACCTCGCTGCTCATCGACATGCGCGCGCTCGGCAAGGCGCGCCTCTTCGTGAGCCTCGCCCCGCGGAGCCCCTGGGTCGCGGTGACGACGCGCTGGCCGGAGACACCCGCGGCGCCCGATCGCGAGACGCTGATGCTGCGCAAGGGCCTCGAGGGCGCGCGCATCCTCGCCGTCGGGGTCGAGCACGAGCGGCGCCTCGTCTTCTTGCTCGCGCCGCGCCACGGGCACGAACCGCTGCTCTCGATCCAGCTCGCCGGGCGCTACCCCAACGTCGCGGTCCTCGATCGCCAGGGCGACGGCGAGGTCGAGTTCGTGCGTCTCATCGCCGCGCGCCCGGCGACCGATCCGGATTCGCCGCCCTTGCCGCGGGACGGGAGCGCCGAGCTCGACACCGACGACGACCAGGCGTGGCTCGAAGCCTGGGAGGCCAGGTGCTGGCAGGGCGAGGACGAGAGGCGACGTGAGGCGTGGCGCCACGACCTCCTGCGCGAGGCGCGCACCGCGTGGCGGCGCAAGGCGCGTGCCGAGGAGGCGCTCGCGAAAGACGCGGCGCGCGCCGAGGAGGCCGAGGCGCTACGCGCGCGCGGTGAGCTCCTCAAGGCGTCGCTCTATCGCGTCACGCCCGGCGCCAGCGAGGTCGAGGTGACGGACTGGTCGAGCGGTGAGGCCCGGCCGATCACGATTCCGCTCGACCCGACGCTCACCCCGGTCGACAACGTGCAGCGCATCTTCCAGCGCTACAAGAAGCTCGTGCGCGCCCGGGCGGCCACGGCCGAGCGCCTCGAGCGAGCGCGCGACGAGACCCGGGCGCTGGGTGCGCTCGTCGAGGCGCTGGCGGACGAACCCGACGACGACGCGCTCGCGGAGCTCGAGGCGCGGCTCCGTGCGCTCGGCGTGCGCGCGCCCGCGCCCCCCAACCGCATCCAGGAGGTGGCCCGCCTGCCCTACCGCCGCTTCCTTGCGAGCGACGGCAGCGAGATCCTCGTCGGCAAGAGCGCGCGCGACAATGACACCCTCACCTTTCGCGTCGCGCGCGGCGCGGACCTCTTCCTGCACGCGCGCGACGCCGCCGGCTCGCACGTGATCCTCAAACGCCGCGGCCGCGCCGAGCCCTCGCACGAGGCGCTGCTCGACGCCGCGACCCTCGCCGCGCACGCGAGCAAGCTCCGCGGCGAGCTCGTCGTCGACGTGCTCTACACCGAGCGCAAGCACGTCAAGAAGCCGCGCGGCGCGCCCGCCGGCCTGGTCGAGACCGGTGCCCCCCGCACCTTGACGGTGCGTCTCGACCCGGCCCGCGTCGAGCGCCTCTACGCGACCCTCGACCCCCACGATGGGGAGACATGACCATGACGAGCTCCGAGGCGGCGCCCACCGCCAGGTCCCGCGTGCCGTTCGTGACGGTGCCGCTGCGCCCGCGCTTCTTTCAGGCCTCCGCCTACTTCCCGATGCCGATCGTCCTGCTCGCCACGCGCGGTCCCGACGGCGCGACGAACCTCGCGCCGTACAGCCTGTGCTTCCCGCACGTGCGCGACGAGGGGCACTTCATGGTGCTCGTCACGCGCAGCGCGTCCAAGACGGCGACGAACCTCGCGCGCAGCGGGCGCGTCAGCATCAACTTCATCCCCGACAAGGCCGAGTACCTCGACAACGCCAGGCTGCTCTCGGCGGCGCTGCCGACGGCCGACAAGATGGCGCAGAGCGTCTTCTCCTGCCTGCCCTCCGAGCTCGCGCCCGGCCGCGACGGCTCCGCCGCGCCACCGCTCGTCGCCGAGGCGATCCAGGTCTTCGAGTGCAAGCTCGTCGAGGCGAGCGCGAACGCCGATGAGCAGCGCTTCCTGCTCGAGGTCGAGGCGATCCGCATGCAGCCCTACTGGGCGCGGGTGCTCGAGAGCGGACGGCCCGGTCCGCGCCTGCCGGTCGACTATGGCTTTCGACGCGCGACGGCCTCGTGGATGACACGCCCGCGGGTCGTCGCCTCGGGCCCACGCCTGCGCCCGCGCTTCACCCTCGCGGTCGAGCGCACGCCCGAGGCGGTGCTCGAGGACTTCCGCGAGGCGCTGGCGCGCTCGGACGCCGAGGTGATCGGCAAGGTGCGCGGCGCGGTCATCCAGCTCGCCATGCCCCGCGCGCAGACGACGACCTGGTCGCCGACGATCGATCTCAGCGTCGAGGCGGCGCCGCACGGCGCGACGATCTACGGCCGCATCGGGCCACAGCCGCAGGTGTGGACGACTTTCATGTTCTTCCACCTGGTGATCGCGATGCTGGGGATCGGCGGGCTCATGTGGGGACTCGGTCAGGCGCTCTCCGGCGGCTCGGCCTGGCCGGTGTGGATCGCGGTCGCCGCGCTGCCGCTGCACGCGTTCGTCGCAGGGGCCGCCTTCATCGGCCAGGGGCTCGGCGCCGAGCAGACCCACCGCCTGCGCAGCTTCGTCGACGACGTGCTCGGCGCATGACGCCTGGGCCACGCTCGATCGGAAGATTGCGAGACTTGACCCGGCCCGGTCAACGCGCGATGCACGACTGATGAAGCGCTTGGACTGGACCCTCATCCGCCCGCCGCGGCCGAGCCGCAAGAACGTGCCGATCAAGCGGCAGCAGCGCCGCATCGAGGATCTCGAGGCGGCGATCGACGCGCGCGTGCACGAGGCCTCGCACCGGCTGCTCAGCGAGGACGAGGTCGCCGCGCTGGCGGAGCTCGAGGACAAGCTCGACGACATCACCGTCGCGAGCTGCGAAGCCGCACACGCTCCGCGCGTCGGCGACGACCCCGACTGGGAGAACCGGCTGGTCGACGAGTACGCCGAAGCCGACACCGACGCCGAGCTCGACGACTACCTCGAGATGCGGCGCCAGGACTTCGACTGCGAGCGCTGCCCGCACGCGAGCCCCTACAGCCTGTACCCACAGGACCCGTGCGAGATCTCGGTCGGGCCGCTGCTCGCGGTGCTCGAAGGCGAGGCGCTGCTCGCGACCTTGACGCGTCCGATGGGCCCCGACGACATGCGCACGCTCGCCGGCTCGCTCGAGCAGACCCTCGACGCCGGGCGCTTCAAGACGCTGGCCGAGGTCGACGTCGCCGACCTCCTGCACAAGTGCATCGACTACCTGCGCTTCTGGGCGAAGCTCGGCTTCGGTGTACGGCCGGAGCTCGTCGACGACGAGGCCGCCATCATCACGCCCGACGGCCCGATCGGCGCGCCGGGTGCGGGGCAGAGCACGCTCCTCCATTGAGCGCACAGGCCGGCGGGCGGCCTGGCAGAGCTCGACGAGCGGCCACGAGGTCACGGCGGACGGCCACCGGAGCCGCCCCTACTCTTCGTCTTCGAGCTCTTCGGGGTCGGCGTCGAACTCGTCGGTCGCCGGGCCGAGCGAAGGCAGCGCGGGCTCTGTGGGCGCAGCCCCGTCCGTCGCACCGTCCTGGCGCTCGAGCCCGCCCTTCTCCATGATGGCGCGCACGGTCGGGTCGTCCATCAGGTCCTGCATCGACTCGTCGGACTTGTTCTTCTCCTCCTCCTCGAGGCGCCGCCGCTCGGCGAGCAGCTCACGCGTCGGGAACGGCTCCCAGAACGACTCGCCGGCGGCGACGTTCGGTAGCCCTGTCGATAGCGAGGGCACGAAGCCGATGATCGCCAGCGACGCGAGCATCACCGCCAGGAAAGGCGCTACCGAGCGCACGATCAGCCCGAAGGGTTGTCGGAAGTAGCTCGTCGCGACGAAGAGGTTGAGGCCGATCGGCGGCGTGAGATAGCCGATCTCGAGGTTCACGATGAAGACGAGGCCGATGTGCAGCGGGTCGAAGCCGAGCTCCTTGGCGAGCGGCACGACCAGCGGCACGAAGAGCACGATGGCGCTGATGATGTCGAGGAAGCAGCCGACGAGCAGCAGGATCCCGTTGAGGATCAACAGGAAGGCCAGCGGCGAGAGATCGGCGTTGCGCAGCCACTCGCCGAGCATGCTCGGGATCTCGCGATCCTCGACGAAGCTCGAGAAGCCCGTCGCCAGCATGATGATGATGAGCAGCGCACCGAGAAGGAGCGCGTTCTCCGAGATGAGCCGCGGGATGTCCGAGAGCTTCATCGAGCGGTGGATCCACACCTCGATCACGATCGCCAGGAGCACGCTCATCGCCGCCGACTGGGTGGCGTTGAAGAGGCCCGCGTAGATGCCGCCCAAGATGAAGATGGGCAGGAAGAGCGCCCAGGTGCCTTCGCTCGTCGCCTTGATCGCGCGCGTGAGACTGAACGCCTGGCGAGCCGCCTTGCGCGCGCCGACCGACACGAAGAAGGACATCACCAGCGCGATGAAGAGGCCGGGGATGAAGCCCGCCAGGAAGAGGTCCTCGACCTTGACCGCCACGCCCGAGTTCGAGGCGTAGATCGAGTAGACGACCATCGGGATCGACGGCGGGATGATGATGCCGAGCCCGCCGGCGGCGGTGACGAGGCCGTAGCTCATCGTGTTGGAGTAGCCGGCGTTCTTGAGCGCCGGCACCATGATCGCGCCGATCGTCACGACCGTGACCGGCGACGAGCCGGAGATCGCCGCGAAGAAGACGCAGGCGAAGATCGCCGCGATGCCGAGCCCGCCCGGCAGCCAGCCGAGCCAGGCGGCGGCGAGGTCGATCAAGCGCTTGGCGATGAGGCCGCGCCCCATGATCGCGCCCGCGATCATGAAGAACGGGATGGCGACGAAGTCCGGCGTCTCGATGAGCTCGATGATCTCGTGGTTGCGATCGAAGTTGGCGATGAAGCCCTCGCCGAACGGATCGGCGTACTCGGGCGCGACCGCGTAGCAGAGGAAGACGACGGCGCCGATGATCACGAAGAGCGGCACGCCGAGCGCGATGAGCAGCACGACCGCGCCGAGCACGATCATCCAGCCGCCTTCGATCGAGGCCGCAGCCTCGGCCAACATCGGTAGCGCGCCCATCAGTGCAGCTCCGGCTTGAGCTCGGGCGCGGGCTCACCCCGACGCCAGGCGTTGTAGGACGCGGCGATGCGGATCGCGAAACGCACGACCATCATGATGAAGCCGAAGCCGATCGGGATCGCCGCGATCCACGCCGAGAGCGCCGAGGGCGCGTGGTGATCCTCGCCGGTCTTGAGGTGCAGGAGGAAGCGCACCGCCATGACGCCGAGGAACGCGGTGAAGAGCAGCGTGATCGTCTCGCCGATGGCGTTGTAGAGGTGGAACACCTTTGATTTCAGGGTCTTACGGACGGCGTCCACCGTGATGTGGCGACCGTCGTGGGTGGCCATCGAGGCGCCGATGAAGCCGACGTAGAGGAGCAGGATCGCGGTGAGCCCGCTCGTCCAGTCGTACTGATCGCCGGCCTTCTCGGCGAAGTACCAGAGGAGGAGCGAGCCGCCGAGGAGGCCCCCGGTGAGCGACGCGAGCGTCGGCCCGAGGAAGCCGACGAGGATCGAAAACGCCAGCGCCATCGCGATGAAGCCGGGGATCTGCGCGGCGAGGAAGCCGTCGAAACCCAGCGCCAGGCCGAGGCCCGCGGCGGCACCGGCGACCAGGTCGGGCTGGCGCACGATGATCGCCAGGCCGCCAGCCATGACCATGCCGAGCCCGACCCAGCCGGCGAGCTCACCGGTGAGCGCGAAGGTCAGTGCGATCCCGAGCAGGACTCCCGCGGCCACGCCGACGAGGCCCTGCCGGCGCACGTCGCCGACGCCCTTCTTCAGGGTATTCGAGAAGAGGCCGACCGCGAGGAGGACCACCGCGACGACGCAGAGCCAGTCGGCGCGCAGCTCGCTCACGAGCTGCACGAAGCCCCACATGAAGCCGGTCACCAGCAAGGCCCACACGAGCCTGCGCACGAAGACCGACTGAATGCGCCCGATGAGCCGGGAGAGCGGACCGAGCGCGCCGCCCGCAAGCGGAACCGACGCCTCGCCGTCGCCCTCGTCGCGCTCCGCCAGGAGCCGGGCCGACGACTGCTCGCGCGTACGCACGGCGAGATACGAGAGCAGCATCAAGATGAGGAAGAGAGCGATCGGGGAGACGACCCCGGTCAAGAACGAGAGCGCCTCCTCGGGTGCCTCCTCGGGTGTGGCGTAGCCGGCGATCTTGAGGATGAGCTGGTCGAACTGGTCGTAGGGCAGGTGCGCGTTGTTCCAGAGCACGGTCAGGATGTAGGTCGCGACCATCATCAGGAGCAGCGTCACGACGAGCGAGTGCTCGAAGGCATAGACTGCGACGGAGAGGCGCCGCCCCGCGGTCTCGGGCGCTGCCTCCGCGCCGCCAGCCGTGGGGGGTGTGACGCCTCCCCCCTGACCCGCATCGCTCATGTGGCCCTCAGCGCGACTTCTTGAGGAGATCGAGCAGGGCGCGACCCTTGGGGCTCGTCGCTGCGCGGAACTGCGCCTCGACCGGGGCGAGGGCGGCCTTGAGGGTGGCGCGCTCGGCAGCGGTCAGCTCCTTGAGCTGCTTGCCCGCCTTCTTGTACTGGTCGGGCATGAGCTTGTCGTTGAAGACGCGCACCAGCTCGAGGCCGGTCTTCTCGAGCTGCGCGTTCTTGTCGTCACGCTTGGTGAGCACCGCCTGCAGGTCGGGCGGCAGCTTGTCGAACCACGGCTTGCACCAGAGCACCGCGGCCCCCTGGTAGATGTGATTGGAGACCGTCACGTAGGTGATCGCGTCGGACCAGTTGGCGAGACGGGCGAAGAGCAGGGTGTTGTCGTAGCCATCGCAGACGTTGTTGGCGAGGCTCGTCGGAACATCTGAGATCTGAAGCGGATTCGGCGTCGCGCCGAGCGCGCTGTACATCGCCTTGTGCACCATCGCCGGCTGCGAGCGCATCGCGCGCCCCTTGAACGCACCGGGCGTATTGAGGAAGGCGGTCTTGGACGCCCACTGGCGGAAGCCGTTCTCGCCGCGCACCGCGTAGATGAAGCCCTTCTCCTTGAGGATCTCGGCGATGAGCGGCTCGGCCGCCTTCATCGCGCGGTCGGCCTGCGCGTAGTCGTCGAAGAGGTAGGGGACCTCGGTCGCCTCCATCTCCGGGACCGACGCGGCGAGCGCGCCGAGCGAGACCGCGATGCCGCCCGCCTTGCCGTCGGTGCAGGCGCGCACGGCCGAGGCCTCGCTCTTCACCTGCCAGTAGATCTTGATCTTGATGCGGTCGTTGCTCTCGGTCTTGATGCGCGTCGCCACGTTGGCGAGGAGCTCGCCCCAGGGCGACTTGCGCGGGGCGGCCGTGCGGATGCGCAGCGTGTAGGTTCCGTCGGCGTCCGCCTCGTCCCCCTTGTCGTCATCGTCGGCGAAGGCCACGCCGGCCGGCGCGACGACCGCGAGCGGCAGGAGGGCGGCGAGCATGAGCAGGTGGCGCTTGAGCCAGAGCATCGGGGGTCTCCTTGGCGTTGAGGCGCATCGCTCGTACGAGCTACACGCGACGCGCTCCCCGTGGGGAGCGCCGATTGGGAAGGCGCGGCGCGTGGCCAAAACCCGCCCCGCCCCCCAAAAAACCCCGGCGCCGTACCGCTTCGCCCCCGGCAGCG
>WYBB01000032.1 GCA_011526585.1 Deltaproteobacteria bacterium | reverse complement strand
TCGTGCAGTTGGGGTGCGGGTGGGGGGCGCCACAACGGGTTGGTGCGGCCGGGCGGCCACGTGGGCCGCCCATACGATTCGGAGCGGGGCGGCCACGTGGGCCGCCCCTACGATTCGGAGCCGGGCGGCCACGAGGGCCGCCCCTGACATTCGGATCGCCCGGTGAGCGTCAAAGGATGTAGTTCTCCAGGCGCGGATCCTGGATCACGTCGGCGAGGGCGCCGTCGACGAAGGCGCGATCGATGCTCACGACCTTGTTCGGGAGGTCGGAGGCCTCGAAGGAGACGTGGTCGAGCAGGCGCTCCATCACGGTGTGCAGGCGGCGCGCGCCGATGTTCTCGTTGCGCTCGTTGACCTGGAAGGCGATCGACGCGATCTGGCGGATGCCGTCGGGCGTGAACTCGAGGTGCACGAGCTCGGTGGCGAGCAGCGCCTGATACTGGCGGATGAGGGAGTTCTCCGGCTCGGAGAGGATGCGCACGAAGTCGTCCTCGGTGAGCGACTCGAGCTCGACGCGGATCGGGAAGCGGCCCTGCAGCTCGGGGATGAGGTCGGTGACCTTGGTCATGTGGAAGGCACCGGCCGCGATGAAGAGGATGTGGTCGGTCTTGACCATGCCGTGCTTGGTCGTGACCGTGGAGCCCTCGACGATCGGCAGGAGGTCGCGCTGCACGCCCTCGCGCGAGACGTCGGGGCCGCCGTGCTTGCCCTCGCGCCCGGCGATCTTGTCGACCTCGTCGAGGAAGATGATGCCGTTGTGCTGGGCGCGCTGGAGCGCCTCGGTGGTGATGGCGTCGCGATCGATCAGGCGCTCGCCCTCGTCGCGCGCGAGGATCTCGATCGCCTCGGTGACCTTGAGGCGACGACGCTTGGTCTTCTTCGGGAAGAGGTGGCCGAAGGCGTCCTTCATGTTGATGCCCATCTGCTCGAGGCCGGCGCCCTGGAGGGCGTCGAGCATCGGCGCGCGCGTCTCGGAGGTCTCGATCTCGATCTCGCGATCGTCGAGGTGGCCGTCGCGCAGGAGGCGGCGCAGCTTCTCGCGCGTCTGGGCGCGCGAGGGGTCGTCGGACTTCTCCTCGTAGGCCGGCCGTGTGGGCTGGGGCAGCAGGCGATCGAGCACACGCTCTTCGGCGGCCTGACGCGCGGCCTCGCGCACGCGCTCGAGCGCCTCGGTCTCGACGAGCTTGACCGAGACCTCGACGAGGTCGCGGATCATCGACTCGCAGTCGCGCCCGACGTAGCCGACCTCGGTGAACTTCGAGGCCTCGACCTTGACGAAGGGCGCGCGCGCGATCTTGGCGAGGCGGCGCGCGATCTCGGTCTTGCCGCAGCCGGTCGGGCCGATCATCAGGATGTTCTTCGGCGTGATCTCGTCCTTGAGCGGGCCTTGCACCTGCTGGCGACGCCAGCGGTTGCGCAGCGCGATGGCGACGGCGCGCTTGGCGGCGCGCTGGCCGACGATGTAGCGGTCGAGCTCGGCGACGAGCGCGCGCGGGGTCGAGGCGTCGGTGACGCCGGAGGTGTTGGGGGCGCTGTCCATCAGCCGAGCTCCTCGATGGTGAGGTTGCCGTTGGTGTAGATGCAGATCTCGGCGGCGATGCGCATCGCCTCGGTGGCGATCTCGCGCGCGGACAGGGACGAGTGGCGTGCGAGCGCGATGGCGGCGGCTTCGGCGAACTTGCCACCCGAGCCGATGGCGATGACCCCGGCGTTGGCGGGGTCGGGCTCGACGACGTCGCCGGAGCCCGAGATCACGAGCGTCTCGTTGACGTCGGCGACGATGAGCATCGCCTCGAGGCGGCGCAGCGCGCGGTCGGTGCGCCAGTCCTTGGCGAGCTCGACGGCGGCGCGGCGGAGCTGGCCGGAGAACTCCTTGAGCTTGCCTTCGAAGCGCTCGAAGAGGGTGAAGGCGTCGGCGGTGGAGCCGGCGAAGCCGATGACGACCTGGCGGCCGGAGGCGCCGGCGCCGAGGGTGCGCACCTTCTTGGCGGTGCCCTTCATGACGGTGTTGCCGAGGGTGACCTGACCGTCGCCGGCGACGACCACCTTGCCATCCTTGCGCACGGCGAGGATGGTGGTGCCGTGGAGCTCGACCTTCATGGCGTGGGATCCTTCTTCTTTTTCTGGGGCTGGGTCTGAGGGAGGCGCGCGCGCGGGTGGGCGAGGCGGTGCACGCGCTGGAGCTGCTCGACCGAGACGTGCGTGTAGACCTGGGTGGTGCTGACCGAGGCGTGGCCGAGCAGCTCCTGGATCATGCGCAGGTCGAGCCCACGCTCGAGCAGGTGGGTGGCGAAGCCGTGGCGAAGCTGGTGCGGGTGCACGTGGCGGCCGAGCGCGCCCTGGCGGGCGGCGCGCTCGACGATGCGGCGGGCGGCGCGGTCCGAGAGCGGGGCGCCGCGGTCGGCGAGGAAGACGAAGGGGGCGGAGGCGGCGGGATCGGGCGCGTCGGCGAGCAGCGCGGGGCGGGCGGCGAGCCACTCGGAGAGCGCGGCGGCGGCGCGCGCGTGGATCGGCACGAGGCGGGTCTTGTCGCCCTTGCCGATGACGCGCACGGCGCGCTGATCGAGGTCGAGGCGATCGAGGGTGAGGCCGACGGCCTCGGAGACGCGCAGGCCGGCGGCGTAGAGGAGCTCGAGCAGGGCGCGGTCGCGGCGGGCGCGCGGGGTGTCGCCGGCGGGGGCGTCGAGGAGCTCGAGCGTGGCGGGGAGATCGAGCGGGCTCGGCAGGGGGCGGCCGCGGCGCGGGTTGGTGATGCCGTCCATCGGCGAGGCGGCGAGCGCGCCGTCGCGCACGAGGTGGCGATAGAAGGAGCGGAGCGTGGCCAGCTTGCGGGCGATGGTTCGTGGTGATTGGGCGCGCTCCATGAGGTGCGCGAGATAGGCACGGAGGTCCAGGCGGTCAACGCGGCAAAGCGCGTCGGGGTGGTCGTGCCATGCGGGGTGGCGCGTGGTGATGAAGGCGGACAGATCGCGCAGGTCGGCGTCGGCGGCGCGCACGGTGTGCGGCGAGGCGCCGTCGATGGCGCGGAGGTGTCGGAGGTAGCGCGCTTGGGGGGTGGTGGCGCTCATCGCGGCAGCACTCTATGCGAACAGTCCGCAGTCGGCGACAATGCGTGTGTTCCAAGATGTTGACGGAGTACGATGATGAGCATCTTCGATCGGTTGGGGCGCATCGCGCGCGCGGAGGTGAGCGAGCTCAAGCGCGTCCTGCGCGAGGCGCGCGAGGAGGACGGGCTGCCGGACGTCGAGGGTGAAGAGCGCGAGCGGCAGCGGCTCATCGCCGAGGCCGAGGCGGAGCTGGCGCGCGCGGAGACGGACGTGCTGGCGGCGGAGATCGAGGCCGGCGCGGCGGCGTGGGGAACGCCGCGCGGGGCGGTGGCGGCGGACGCCGAGATCGCGCGCGGCGCGGAGCTGTGGGCGCGTGGTGGTGACGAAGGCGCGCGTGGCGGGGACGAGGGCAGTCGGGGTGCCGGAGGGATCGGGCCGGTTCGCACCGAGCCGAGCGCAAGCGCACGCGAGGCGAGGGTCGGGGCGTTCACGCGCGAGGTGCGTGAAGCGTATGCGGCGCTAGAGCTTCCGCTCGGAGCGGACAGGGGCGAGATCGAAGGAGCGTTCGTCACGCTCAGCGCGCGCTATCACCCGGATCGGCATGCGTCGGCGCCGCACCTGCAGGCGGCGGCGAACGAGCTGACGATCCGCATCCGGGCGGCACGCGACTTGCTGTTGGCGTGGTTGGATGGAGCCTGATAGGCTCGGTGTGTTTTCGGGACATCGGTGATCAGATCGTAGAGCTCACGCGTACAGAGACGCGAGCGTGAGTGGGTGCGTTCTTCGGAGGCGACGATGCAGGCTCGGCCAGGGGACGGTCGGTGGCCACCGCTCGAATTTGGTGAGGCGTACGAGACGCTCGTCGACGAGGACGACGAGCTGGTGCTCGACGGGATCGATACGAAGAGCGGGGCGCGCGTGGTCGTGTCGATGCGCGACCTCGGCGAGGACGTCGCCGCCGGGTTCTGGGACGAGGAGATCGCGCGGCTCTCGCACGTGCGGCACGCGTCGGCGGCGCCGGTGCTGGGTGCGTCGATCGTGGGTGATCGCTTCTTCGTGGTGAAGACGAAGGTGCCGGCCGAGGCGGTGGCGCTGAAGCATCGTTTGGAGCGGGGGCCGCTCGATGGGGCCGAGGCGCTGACGGTGGCGCTGGCGACGCTGGAGGTGGCGGTCGAGCTTCACGCGCTGGGCCTGTCGGCGGCGGGCATGCGCATGCGCGCGATGATGAGCCTGCCGACGCTGGACCCGAGCAAGGCCGGGATCCTGGTGGCCACCTATGGGCTGCACGTCGACAACGAGGCCGAGGTCTTCAACGACCTGCGCGAGATCGTGCTGCGCGTGCTGGGGGTGAGCGGGGGGCGGCACGAGCGCGGGGCGCTGGTGATCCCCGAGGGGCTCTTCAACGAGGACGTGACGCGGCTCTTCCGGCGCGCGGTCGGCGTGGAGTGGCCGGAGCTGAAGTCGGCGCGGGAGCTGCTCGACGAGCTGGCGGCGGCGAGCGGACAGGCGAAGCGGCGCGTGAGCGACCGGGTGCACGTCACGACGCGGCCGATCGCGTCGACGACCTCGGTCTATGGATCGGATCTGCTCCTGGCCGAGGAGTTCCTGGCGGCCAACTCGCTCGACGAGACGCCGCTGCCCGAGGGGCCCAAGCGCGGGTGAGCGCGCGCGATCACGGGCTGTGGGTGACGCCGAGGTTGACGCGGCTCGAGGCGGTGATCTCGAGCGGGCCGCCGTCGGTCGGGATGAGCGTGCGCGTGAGGCGCTCGATCCAGGAGGGCACCTGGAAGAGGCCGAAGGTGAAGTAGGGGAACGGCGCGATGACGTCGGGGGAGATGACGATCTCGCCGGCGCTGTCGGGGGCGCGGCAGACGATGACGCCGGTCGCCGGGGCGCCGTGCCAGCCGAGCTGGAGCACGACCTCGACGATGGAGTCGTCGCCGGCGGGAGCCCAGGTCAGGGTCGTCGGCTGGCCGTCGACGAGCTCGACGAGGCCGGTGCCCTCGATGGCGAGATCGGCGACGCCGGTGACGCCGGCGGTGAAGCGGTCGTGCGAGGCGCTGCCCTCGGCGGCGACGGTGATGGCGGCGCCCGCGGCGAAGAGGTCGGCGGGCGGCTCGGGGATGAAGGTGTAGCCGCCGAGCTCGGTGGGGTGGGCGGTGATCGAGGTGGCGAGGCCCTCGAAGAGGAGCTGGCCGGCGGTGACGGAGGAGGGGTAGTCGCGACAGGTGCCGGTGGCGTCGCAGAGCTGGCCGGGCTCGCAGGAGGGGTCGCAGGGGGTGTCGGAGAGCGTCCAGACCTTGCAGGCGTCGTCTTCGGCGCGGGCGAGGTAGGGCAGCGGCAAGGGGGCGTCGCGGAGGTCGACGAAGATCCAGGAGCCGACCGGCTCGCCGGCGCCCGAGGAGTAGGTCTCGACGATCTGGACCGAGCCGGAGAGGGTGAAGCGCAGGCCGAGGGGATCTTCGGGTGGGGGGCCGACGTCGCCGTCGGGGGTGTCGCCCGGGGTGGTGTCGGAGGTGTCGGGTGTGGAGGTGTCGTCGCTGGTCTCGGTGTCGTCGCTGACCTCGGCGTCGAGGTGGGGCAGGCAGGAGCCGGGCTCACCGCCGGTCCAGATCGGGCAGCCGTTTTCGTCGATGGTGCGGGTCCAGCCGACGGGGATCGCGTCGCAGATCGCGTAGCAGCCGTTGTCGCCGCTGCCGCCGACCTCGAAGCAGTCACAGCTCGGCTCGGCGGCGATCGGGCAGCACAGGGGTGAGGTCTCGGCGTCGACGTCGGACTGGACCTCGCCATTGGTGACGTCGGCGTCGGGCGTGCTCGTGTCGGCGCTCGTGCCGGAGTCACCGCAGGTGGCGAGGATGAGGGACGAGGCGATGGCGAGCGGGCGTGAGACGATCATGGGGCCGGAACGTAGAGGGGTGATGGTGACGATGCAAATCGGAGGAGGTGCGGGTGCGGGTGCGGGTGCGGGTACGGGCACGGGTGAGGGTGCGGGCACGGGCACGGGCACGGGCACGGGTGCGGGTGCGGGTGTGGGTGTGGGAATCAATAGGGGTAGGTGAGGGTGAAGACGCGGGCGCAGTCGCTCGGCAGGGTGAGGCCGAGGAGACCGCAGGAGACGCCGAGCGGACAGCCGGAGGTGATGCGGAAGCGCGCTTCGATGCGGCCGGCGGAGGAGCGTGCGGCGTCGATGTCGCTCCGGTGAAGGGCGAGGACCTCGTCGCGCCATTCGCAGGAGAGGGCCTCGTCGGTGAGCGCGGCGTCGCCGACGGTGGTCCAGCTCGCGCCGTCAGCGAGCTGCACTTCGATGGTGGCGGCGTCGGCGTAGAGCTCGCACAGGACGGACCACCACTGGAAGGTGAGGGTCGCGGGGCCGGTGGCGCGTGGGGCGCCCTCGAAGGTGAGGTAGTGCCAGTCGCTGCTCGCGTCGCAGCTGCCCCACTCGGAGTCGAGCGCGACCGCCTCGTAGGTGCCGCCGCGGTCGGGGCAGGGCGGGTTGGGCGCACCGGGGGTGCCGGCGTCCTGGCCGGCGGCGGCCTCGACGGGGGCGGGGCACCAGGCGGCGACGTCGTCGTTTTCGTCGGGGTCGGTGAAGGTGGGGTCGAGGCTCAGGCTGGCGCCGGTCGGGGCGCGCTCCCAGACGACCAGATCGATGAACTCGTCGTCGCAGATGAGCGCGAGCGCGTCCTCGTCGTTGGCGAGGGTGATGCCGGAGAGCACGTGGTCGGGAGCGAAGCCGGGCTCGGCGGAGCGGGCGAAGACGACATGCTCGCCCGGGCCGACGAGGATGGAGGCGGCGAGGGTGTGGCGCTCACTCGGGTCGCTCTCGACGATGCAGCCGGCGAGATCCCAGGTCGAGGGGGTCGGGTTCAGGAGCTCGAACCACTCGCCCTGCGTGTCGGGGCGCGCGCTCGGATCGATCATCAGCTCGGTGACGATCAGATCGCCGTGGGCGCGCGGGCGGGTCGCGGCCTCGAAGGGGCGGCCGGGCGTCGGTGCCGGGCTCGTCGTGAAGTCGGCGGCGTTGTCGTCGGTGTCCATGAGGGCGCCGACGCGAGCGAGGCTCACGCCGTTGTCCGCGGCGGGCGCGGGGCGGGACTCGCCGAGGAAGTGGTCGCCGGCGGAAAAGGCGCCGTAGCCGAGCGCGTCGACCGTGTCGGCGCCCCAGCGCAGCACGAGGTTGTCGGGGCCGTTCTGGAGATCGGCGAAGGGCGACGTGAGGTCGGCCCAGTCGGCGATGTGCGGACTGGCGAGCGGGTGGGCGATGACGAAGCGCCCCGCTCCGTCGAGGCTGCCGCCGAGCGCGAGGCGGGCGTATTCGCCGCCGTCGGCGCCGTTGACGGCGACCAGGGTGAAGCCGGCGAGCGAGGTGTGGGGCGGGCCGCCGAGCTCGATGAAGACGTCGTCGTCGGCGCCCTCGGACTGGTAGAGCACCTCGGCGATCTTGACGCCGGTCGGCGCCGGCGCCGCCTCGCACGTGCCGGCGACGCAGCGTTGGCCGGCCTCGCACGCGATGGCGGTGCCGCGATCGCGGCAGGCGTCGCCGTCGAACTCGCCACAGGGAACGACGGCGTCGCCCTGACAGGTGGCCGCGTCGCACTCGTCGGTGCAGCCGTCGGCGCACGCGCCGGCCGCGCACACGCGCGCGCTCGCGGCGCAGTCCTCGCCGTGCACCCACTCGCGGCAGGGATCGACGTCGCCGTCGCCGCAGGTCTCGACGCGGGTCGTGCTGCCGGCCTCGCAACGCGCCTCGCCCGGCGCGCACTCGTCGACGCACTCGCCGGCGCAGACCCCGTTCGAGCAGGTGTCATCGCCCGCACAGGTCGCGATCACCACCCACTCGAGGCACGGGTCGGCGTCGTGGCGGCGACACTCGCGCACCGCGCGCCCGATCGCGTCGCACGCGCGCGCGCCCTCGGTGGTGCACTCGTCGGAGCAGCCGGTGCCGCACGCGCCGCCGCTACAGCTCTGTCCGTCGGAGCAGGCCACGGGCAGGGCGCGGTCGAGGCAGGGGTCGCCGTCGTGCTCGCCGCAGCGCACGACGCCGCCGGCCTCGCAGCTCGGCGCGCCGGCGACGCACTCGTCGACGCAGGTCTCGGCGCAGGCCCCGAGCGAGCAGCTCGCGCCGGCCGGGCACGCGTCCGGTGGGCCCCAGACGAGGCAGCCGGCGACGTCGCGCTGGCAGGTCGCGACCGCGGGGCCGTCACAGCGCGTGAGCCCGACGGCGCCGCACTCGTCGCGGCAGGTCTCGACGCAGACGCCGAGCGCGCATGCGGAAGGGCAGGGGCTCGCGCCGCCCCACTCGCGGCAGCCGTCGGCGTCGTGATCGGCGCACGCGACGACGGCGCCCTGCTCGCAGCGGCGTGCGTCGCCGGCACACTCGTCGGCGCAGGCGTCGGCGCAACCGCCCAGGCTGCAGACCTGATCGTCGCCGCAGCGGGCGGCAGCGACCCATTCGAGGCAGCCGTCGCCGTCGCCGTCGGCGCAGCGCTCGACCTGGCGGGCGTCGGCGGAGGCGCAGCGGCGCGCTTCGGGGACGGTGCACGCGGCGGCCGGGCAGGCGAGCACGCAGGCGTCGGCCTGGCAGGCCTGGTTGAGGGGGCAGGCCTGCGGCTCGCTCCAGCCGAGGCAGCCGCGCGTGAGCTCACGGCAGGTGGCGAGCTTGCCGCCGTCGACGCAGCGTGAGGCGCCTTCGTCCGAGCACGCGTCGATGTCGGGCGGGCATGGGTCGACGAGCTGGTCGGGCGTGTCGACCTGGGCGAGCTGCCCGCCCTCCTCGGTGCAGGCGGCGGCGAGGCAGAGCGACGCGCAGAATACGAACCAACGACGACGAGCGGATGCAACGGATACGACGATCCGTGGCTCGCTCCCGGGTAAAGGCGGCCGAGCCATCGCGCCTCCGGGGGTGAAAGGGCGCGGGACTTTATGGAAGCGGCCGGGGCATGTAAAGCAGGAATCGATGCCGAGCGAGGCGGCGCCAGATCGCCGCGGGAGCGAGCCGAGACAGGTGCCCGAGGGCGATACCATCCACGCGGTCGCGCGCGCCCTGAGCCCCGAGCTGGTCGGGCAGCGGGTGGTCTTGCTCGAGGTCGACAAGGCGGCGGTGGGGTGGGCGTGCGATGCGATCGCGACGGGGTGCGAGGCGGTGGGAAAACACCTGATCGTGCGGCTCGCCGCCCGGGACGGTGAGCGCTTCGTGCGGGTGCACCTTGGCATGAAGGGGAGCTGGCACCGCTACCGCGCCGGGGAGTCATGGGCGCGCCCGGCGGCGGCGCGACGCCTGGTGATCGCGACCGGGCGCTGGCTCTTCGTGTGCTTCGACGCCAAGGAGGTGGAGCTCGGTCACGGGCGGCCCTGGCGGGTCGCGCGCCTCGGGCCCGATCTGCTCGCCGGGCCGTCCGAAGCGGTCGACCTCGAGCTCATCGTGGCGCGTGCGCGCGGGCGGGGCGGGCGAGCGCTCGGCGAGCTCCTGCTCGATCAGGGGATCGCCAGCGGGATCGGCAACGTCTACAAGTGCGAGACGCTGTTCCTCGCCGGCCTCGATCCCTGGCGCGCGAGCGACACGATCGCGGACGAGGTGCTCGCCGAGGTCTATCGCCTCGCGCTGGCGCTCATGCGCGACAACCTCGCGCGCGGCGGCTGGCGCACGACCACCGGGCGCGCCGCGGGCCTCGTGCACGGCGAGGCGCGCCACTGGGTCTATCGCCGCGCCGGGCGGCCTTGTCGGCGGTGCGGCACGATGGTCGCGAGCCGCCTGCAGGGAGAGCACGCGCGCATGACCTACTGGTGCGGCACCTGTCAGCGTTGATGCCCGGTCGAGGCGGGCGAGCGAAAAATTGGCGCGTGTCGCGGGACCGGCCTAGAAGCGCAGGAGGAGGAGGCCCATGCGCCAACATCTCGTCGCCGGAATCATCGCTCTGTCGGGCGCGCTGCCCGCGTGCGCCCACAACACGCAGTACACCGTGCGCGGTACCGATCGCTCGGTCGGCGTCGACGGCGTCATCACGATCAAGCCGCACTCCGAGGACGTGAACCTCGTCGCGGTCGAGCTGGTCAACCTGCCGCCGCCCGAGCGCCACGACAAGGGCAAGAAGGCGTTCATCGTGTGGATCACCCCGGTCGACGGGCAGCCGATCCGCGCCGGTCGCCTCGCCTACGATCCCGAGACGCGCGTCGGCACGCTCGAGGCGACGACGCCCAACGATCAGGTCTTCGTGCAGGTCACCGCGGAGGAGGCCTCGGTCGTCGAGAAGCCTTCGGACTTCGTGCTGGTGTCCAAGCACGTCGTGCTCAAGCGCGAGGGGATCGCGCAGCACGACCTGTGACGTGAAGGAAGGCGAGGGCGAGCGCCAGGAACCAGGCTGACGCACCGCCGGCATGGCCGGCGTCGCATCCCTGATCGTCGCGTGCGCTGGGCGTGGGCTCGACGATCTCGGGCGCGGGCTCGGCGACGCTCATGCCGCGACAATCCTCGGCGCGCCAGGTGAAGAGGGTCGGCGCCGCGATCGTGGTGACGAGCGTGCCGAAGGTCAGCGGCAGGGGTGCGTCGTCGAGCGCGTCGCGCACGACCTCGCAGCGCACGAGCTCGGGCGCGCTGAAGGCGAGCGGGATCGGCTCCGCGCCGTGCGGGATGGCGAGGACCAGCGGCGCCCCGTCGGGGCTCGTCAGGCGGTGCAGCGCGACGGTCGCGCTCTGCGAGCGCACCGGTGGCTCGACGCCGGAGCTGGCGACGAGATCGCGCACGACGTCGCGCACGACCGCGGAGAAGCCGCTGGGGTAGGCGCCGAGCTCGGCCGGTTTCGTGGCGTCGCAGGCGACCTCGGGCGCGCGGAAGTGCTCGCCCAGAGCGAGGCCGATGGCGTAGACGCGACCGGCGCCTCGTGGGATGCGCAAGGCGACGACGCGCTCGTCGTCGCTCACCGCGATCGGCGTGGCGGCGACCGAGAGCAGCTCGCGCCAGGGGCCGCGGTAGGCGAAGCTCGCGGGCCCGCGCGCCGTCGCCCAGCGGATCGCGTCATTGCCGCCGCCGGCGCCGTCGCGGGCGACGAAGAGCTGCTACTCGGCGCGCGCCTGGTCGAGCACACCGTGCTCGTCATGGGTCGCCAGCTCGCCGCCGAGGATCAGCGTGCCGCCGCTCTCGACCCAGCGCTCGATGGCGCTCCAGGCGCGCCGTGACACGTGCTTGCGCGTGACGATGAGCACGTTGCGCTCGATGAGCGGGTGGTCGAGCAGCCCCTGCGCGATCTCGTCCTCGAGCATGAAGTCGATCGCGTGGTGCGACTGCGAGAGCGCGATGTGCCAGCCGAGCTCTTCGGAGGTGAGCGCGGGCAGGTCGGTCCAGAGGGCGTCGCTCTGCGAGGCGAGCATCACGATGCGCGCGGGTGCGCGCCGCGCGCCGTGGAGGTGGGCCTCGGCGCGGGCGAGCAGGGTGTTGCCGTCGCGCACGCGCTCGAGCCATGGGAGCGAGCGTTGGCCGAGCCCGCCGTGGGCGGCGTCGCCGGCGACGATGTCGTGGGGACCGTAGGCGTGGTGCTGGAACCAGGTGAGGCCGCGGGCCGCGAGCTCGAGCAGCCGGGCCCCGGAGTCGCCGCGCGCGGCGTGCAGGTAGGCGCCGAGCACGAACTCCTCCGAGCGGGCCTGGGCGGCTTCGCGCCAGGGCGCGCTGACGCCGGCCAGCCAGTCGGCGAGGGCGCCGGCCTGCCAGGCGTGACAGTCGTCGCGCTCGGCGAAGAAGGCCTCGGCGAGGAGACCCGAGAGCGCGCGGCGCGCGAGGAGCGCCTGGTGATCGGCGCCCGAGGCGGTGTCGGCGAGGCCCTCGTCGCGGGGGGAGTGGGGCGTGCCGATGTTGGCGGTGACGGTGAGCGCGCCGAAGCGCTCGCGCACGAGCCGCGTGAGGAGCGCGTGGACTTCGGCCGTCGCTTCGCTCCAGAAGCGCATGGCGTAGGCGAAGCGGCGGGCGGCGGCCGGGTCGGCGGCGGGGTCGGGGCGCAGCGCGGGCACGTCGGCGGAGGTGATGTCTTCGAGCGGCAGCGCTTCGGAGAGCGCCGTGAGGCCGAGCTCGACGGGGGTGACGCCCGCCGCGGCGAGCCAGGTGCGGAAGCGCTCGCGATAGAGTGGACCGGTCAGCGGCAAGCCGGAGCGCAGGGCGCCGAGGAGCACGATCGGTGGCGGGCCGTCGTCGCCAGGGGGCGTGTCGAGCGCGCGGGCCCAGGTCGGATCGGCGAGTGCGGCGCCGAGCGTCACCTCGAGCGCGGCGAGATCGAGGTCGTGCGGCGTGGCGCCGAGCGTGGCGACGAGCGCGGAGAGATCGACGACGCGGTGATGGAGCGCGCGCGCGCGGGCGGCGGCGCGCTCGTCCGCGCTCGGAGACGCGCCGAAGAAGGAGGCGCGGCTCGCGCCGAGCGCGGCGAGGAGCTCGAGGCCGTCGGCGGTGAGCGCGGAGGGCGGCTCGAAGGCGTCGATCGGGGCGAGCGTGACGCCGACGTCGAAGCGCGCGGGACGCTCCGCGGCGGGTGTGATGAGCGCGCGGTCGCGGGCGATCTTGTCGGCGATGAAGCCGGGCGTCGACAGGAGCTCGGGCGGCGGTGGCACGCCCTCGGGCAGGACCAGCGCGAAGCGGTCGCCGGAGAGCGCGCGGGTCTCGGACCAGACGATCGCGTCGGCGTCGGTGGGCGCCGTGGCGATCGCGACCTCGACGGTGGCGCCTTCGATCGGGGCGCCGTCGGCGGGGTCGACCAGACGCCAGGAGGTGGTGAAGCGGGAGCCTTGCGGGGCGGTGCCGAAGAGCGCGCTGATCTCGAGCCAGGGGGTCGGTGCGTCGGCGGGCGCGTCGAGCGACATGAAGGCGGGATCGACGCAGTCGCGGCCGGGGACCTGGGTATCGAGCGTGCACGCGGTGGGGGTCGCACCGGGGCCGTCATCGCTGTGGCGAAGTATGAATGCCGCTTCGAAGCGCGTCGGGCGGGCGTGCGTGAGCGCGCGCAAGCGCATGAAGGTGCCGTAGGCGGCGAGCTCGAGCACGGCCACCGATCGGATCGCGACGTAGCCGGGGCCGTCGGCGTGGAGGCGGAACTGGAGCGCTCCGCTGTGCGCGGCCGGCACCTCGACGAAGGCCCAGACGCGCCGCCAATCGGCGGCGACGACCGGCTCGGAGGCGGCGCTGACCCCTTGCGCATCGACGGAGACCACGCCCTGGGCGCTGACGTCGAACCAACCCCAGCTCCGCGGGTCGGCGCGCATCTCCGCGACGACGAGGTAGCGCTTGCCGGGCTCGAGCGCGAGCTCCTTGGAGGCGACCGCGGCGTGCCCGTAGTCGCTGCGGAACGCCAGCGTGCGCGTGCTCGCATCGGGGCGACAGGTCATGAGGCCACAGGTCCAGCCGTGCGCGGGGTCGTTGAGCCCGCCCGGACCCTCGGGCACGACCGCCGCGACGAGGCGCGCGAGCCCGGGCAGGCAGGCGTCGTCGAAGCGGCAGGCCGCGCCATCGGCGCAGTCGGATGATGCGCCGCAGGCGATCGCGCTGCCCTGGCACTGGCCCGGGCAGAGCTCGCTCGGCGCGGCCGCGGCGCGCGGCGTGAGCCAGGCGCCCAGTGCGCACACGAGCGCCGTGCATGCGGCGACCGACCTCATGAGCCCGCAGATCACGCGCCGAGCATACACCGATCACGGCGTGCGCGCCGCTATTCTGATCGATACGCGTCGAGACGCGCGCGGCTCAGGGCGTCCTGTCTACTTCTTGAAGGTCACCACGACGCCGTAGTGATCGCTCGGGTGGGTGTCGACGGTCGAGCTGTCCGCGCGCGTGACCGTGATGATCTCGGTGCCGAAGCGGGTGACGCTGGCGGTGTGGCCGGCGGGCAGCTCATCGATGAAGACGTGATCGATCTGGACGTTGGGGGTCTCGTCGGTGTTGAGCGTGTTGTCGCCGCAGTAGGTGCAGACCTGGCTGTTGGCGTCACCGGCCGACGCGGGGTAGGGCAGATAGCCGGCGCCGGTCATGACGGCGTAGCCCGCCTCGGGGATCTCGGCGACGACGCCTGGCGGGTAGGCCGGGCCGGAGTTGAAGTCGCCGGTGACGACGCGCAGGTCGGCGTTGGCGCCGTAGCTCGCCATGAAGTCGCGCACCTTCTCGGCCTGGAACTTGTTCTCGCCCTCGAAGCTCTCGTAGGCGCCGGTGTAGGGCACGCCCGAGGAGCTGAGATCGGCCGCGATGTGGGTGCAGGCGAAGGCGACGGTACCGAGCGCCGGCAGCTCTACGGTGACGCCGAGCACCGAGCGCTGCACGAGCGAGGACTCGATCTTCTCGTGCTGCGGGTTCTCGATCTTCGCGCGCGAGAGCAGGAGCAGACCGTTGGCGCCGTCGTACGTGAACTTGGGGCTGCCGGTCTGGCAGATGCTGACGATCTCGTCGATCTCCTTGCCGATGTTGGTGACGAGGCAGCTCGTGCACTCGTCGCTGAGCGCGTCGAACTCGGGGCGGCATTGGGCGAGCACGCAGCCGGCGATCTCCGACGAGGCGACGTCGGCGCACTTGTCGTCGATGCAGGCGATGAGCGGATCGGACTCGGTCTCGCCGCACGCGGGCGGGCCGAGCGTCTTGTCCTCGAGCATGGCGTAGTGGCTGTACGGGAAGGCGGTCGAAGTGCCGGCGATGACGGCGTCGACGTCGTCCTGGGTCCACACCTCCTGCAGGCAGAGCACGTCGGCGTCGAGCGCGTTGATCATCGTCACGAGGTGGCTCCGGCGCTCGGCGGCGTAGTCGACGTAGCCCGTGGCGAGGCCGAGGTTGTAGGTCACGAACGCGCGCGTCTTGTCGGCCAGCGGGTCGCGCTTTTCGTCATCGGAGTCGCAAGCGACGAGCACGAGGGCCAGGGTGGCCAACGACAAGCGAAGATTCATGGGGCAGCTCTCCTTCGAGGGTCCCGGCGACTATGCCGCGCCGGACGGCGGAAGTCGATGGCGCAAGAGGTCGCTATGGGTTCGCCCGGGCGCCGGCGAGGTGTGCGAGGACCGCGTCGTGCAGCGCGCCGTTGGATGCGACCGCGTCGCCGCCGTCGATGCGCCGCTCGCCGCGCCAGCTCGTGAAGCGCCCGCCGGCCTCCTCGATGACGGGCAGGAGCGCGGCGCAGTCCCAGAGCGCCATCACCGCGTCCATCGCGATCTCGGCGCGCCCGGTCGCGACGAGAACGTAGCCGTAGCAGTCGGCCCAGGTGCGCGTCAGCGCGGTGGCGTCGACGAGCGCGTCGTGCGCGGCGGGGCCGAGGCGGCGGCGCACGGCGTTTTCGTCGGTCGCGACGACGAGCGCGTCGGAGAGCGCGGTGGTCGGGGCGACGCGGCACGGGCGCCCGTTCCAGCGGCAGCCGAGGCCGCGGCCGGCGGCGACCAGCTCGTCGAGCGCGGGGATGTAGATCACGCCGACGGTCGGCTCGCCTTCGACCTCGACGCCGACGAGCGTGCCGTAGAAGGGCACGCCGCGCATGAAGGTGCGGGTGCCGTCGATCGGATCGATGATCCAGCGGATCGGCACCTTCCCCTGGACCTCGCCGTGCTCTTCGCCGACGACGCCGTGGTCGGGGAAGCGCCGGGCGAGGAGCGAGCGCATCACGGCCTCGGCCTCCTTGTCGGCGAGCGTGACGGGCGAGCCGTCCGCCTTGCGCTCGGCGGGGACCTCGCAGTTGAAGTAGGCCAGCGTACGGCGGCCTCCCGTCCAGGCGAGGTGGGTGGCGAAGTCGAGCAGGTCGGCGGTCGTGGGCAATGACATGAAGAACCTCTTGGCCACAGGCGGCGCGATCACGGCGCGCCGGGCGGCGTCGGAGGTTGTCGCACAATCGCTCCGACGAGACGAGGCATCCGGTGCGGCGCCCGAAATCAGCGCCCCGAGGACGACTTTAGACCTTGAATCGACCGTGCGGATCTGGTCTAGGGACCTCTCCGCGGCCATGGGGGCCCGCCCCGATGCGAGCGCTGGCGAGCCGGTGCCCCCCGACGCGGCGCGAGCACACGCTGGAGACCACCGATGCTTCGAACACGCCCTTTCCGCCACGCCATCGCCGCGTCGTGGGTCCTGCTCTTCGGCGGCGCGCTCAGCGCGTGTCCCGATGACGCGAAGCGCCCGCTCGGCGCCACCTGCGACAGCGACGGCGACTGCGTCTCCGGCCTCTGCGCCGGCGCGCAGTGCCTCGATCCGGACGCCGACGACGACACCGACGGCATCATCAACGCCATCGAGGCCGAGCTCGGCTCGAACCCGCTCGACCCCGACACCGATCAGGACGGGATCCCCGACGGCGACGAGATCGACCAGGTCGTCAACGTCGACACCGACGGCGACGGCCTCGCCGACGTGATCGAGAGCGCGACCGCGGACCTCGACAGCGACTGCATTCCCGATCAGTACGACGCGCGCAACGACGTGCCCGACTCCGATCTGTCGCCGATGGTCGCGGTCGTGTGCAGCGAGCTCGGCGTGTGCCAGGGGCAGCGCGGGGTCATGCAGGTCGAGTGCTCGACAGGCACGGCGCGCTGTGTGTACGACGCCGTCGTCGGCTACGAGGATCCCGAGACGCAATGCGACGGCGTCGATCAGAACTGTGACGGCGTGGCCGACGACGCGTTCCCCGACCGCGACGAGGACGCGATCGCCGACTGCATCGACGTCGACTGGGACAACGACGGCGTCGAGGACGGCAGCGACAACTGCCCGACGATCGCCAACGCCGATCAGGCCGACGGCGACGGCGACGGGATCGGCAACGCGTGCGTAACGGCTTACGCGCTCGTCTTCACCAGCAACCCGGGCGACGAGGTGACGGCGGGCGTGCCGTTCTCGATCGCGGTCGCGCTCGGGCCGCTCGCCGGGGGCGACGTGCCGATGCCACGCTTCAGGGGGACGGTGACGGTGTCGCTCACCACGGGCGCGGCGGAGTTGACCGGCACGCTCTCGCGCGTCGCCGGGAGCGACGGGACCGCGGTCTTCGACGACCTCGTGATCGACCAGGCGGGGCAGGGCTTCGTCCTGACGGCGCAGAGTGGGGACCTCGGCCAGGCGCGCTCGGAGACCTTCGACGTGCAGGCCGGGGTCGCGACCGAGCTGGTCTTCGAGGGCGCGCCGAGCGAGGTGACGGCCGGCGAGCCGTTCGGCTTCGAGCTGGTGGCGAAGGATTCGCTCGGCAACGTGATCACGACCTTCGAAGGGGCAGTCGCGTTCGGCGCGAGCGACCCGGCGGCGACGCTGCCGGAGGGCGTGACCTTCAGCGCGGCCGACCTGGGACGCAAGAGCGTCGAGGGCGTCGTGCTGACGCGGGCGGGCGAGCAGACGATCACCGCCACCAGCGGGGCGATCGACGGGGAGCTCGCGGTCGGCGTCGGTGCGGCGGACTTCGACGGGCTGCGCCTCGCGATGGGCGAGCGCGTGGTCGCCGAGGAGGCGCTCGACTTCGTGGTGACGGCCGAGGATGCGTTCGGCAACACGGTCGGCAACTACAACCAGACGCTGACGGTGACCTCGACCGACCCCGAGGCGGGGTTGCCGGGGCCGCTCCTGCCCTCGGCGGTGACGCCGGGTCGCTACGAGGGCGCGGTCGTCGGCGGGCAGGTCGGTGCGCACACGCTGACGGTCAGCGCGCCGAACGGAGACGTCGTCGAGGCGGACTACGAGGTCGTCGCGGGTCAGGCGAGCGCGCTGGAGCTCTCGGCGCCGGCGAGCGTCGGCTCGGGCGTGCCGTTCGACGTGACGGTCACGGCGCGCGACGCGGCCGGCAACGTGGCGGTCGGATTCAGCGGCACGGTGAGCCTCGCCAGCAGTGACGTGGACGCGGTGCTGCCGGCGGCGCATACCTTCGTCGCCGCGGATGCCGGCGTCTTCACCTTCGAGGGCGTGGTCCTCTACAACGCGCCGTCGCAGTCGCTGACGGCGATCGCCGATGCGCTGATGGACTCGGTGGACATCGCGGTTGTGGCGGGTGACGCGGCCGCGCTGGTGATCACCGAGGCACCCGTGAGCGCGGTGGCCGGCGCACCGTTTTCGCTCACCGTCGAACTGCGCGACGAGAGCGGCAACCTCGCGGCGAACGCCCCGCGCGATCTGATCGTCAGCGCCGACGGCGAGACCCTGCGCACACTGACTGCGAGCACGTCGACGGTGGTGCTCTCGAATCTCAGCCTCAACGCGGCAGGAGCGCGCACGGTGCGCGTGAGCGCGGCCGAGCTCGGGCTCTTCGACGAGGTCGACGTGACGATCACGGCCGGACCGGCGACGCGGATCGCGATCGTCGGACCGGCGGCCGCCGCAGCGGGTGAGCCGTTCGACGTCACCGTGAGCGCGCGTGATCAGTTCGACAACGTGGCGACCGACTACCGCGGGCAGGTGCGTTTCACCACGAGCGACCCCAGCGCCGATCCGGCACCGGTGCTGCCGGCGGACTACACGTTCACCGCCGCCGACCAGGGCAGCCATACCTTCGTCGGCGGGGTGATCCTGCAGACGGTCGGGCCGAGCCCGACGCAGGTGACGGTGACCGATCTCACCCCGCTGTCGTCGCCGAGCGCGACGCTCCTGGTCTCGGTCGGGGGCGGCGCGGCCACGCGCATCGAGCTCAGCGGGCCGGCCTCGGCCGTCGCCGGCACGCCGTTCGAGGTGACCGTGACCGCGTACGACGCCAACGGCAACATCGCCAACGGCTACCGGGGCACGGTCGTCTTCAGCGCGCCCACGGTCGATGGCAGGCCGGCACCCGACCTGCCCGAGTCGTACACCTTCACCGCGGGTGACGGCGGGCGTCATGTCTTCACCGCCGCCGAGCGCGTGACGCTGTTCGCGGCCGGCGCGACGCTCGTGACGGTGACCGATCAGACGCCGCTGTCCGATCCGACGGCGGCGATCAACGTGCAGGTCGCCCCCGGCGCGGTGACGCAATACGCGCTGACGCGTGACGGGGGCACCGGGGTGATCCCGGCCGGCGGCCAGTTCGGTGTGACGGTGCGCGCGCGCGACGCCTACGACAACCCGGCGACCAACTACGCAGGCACGATCGCGTTCTCGGCCGACGAGCGCAACGAGGAGCCGACCTTGCCGGCGAACTACACCTTCGCACCGGGCGATGCCGGTGTGCGATCCTTCACCGGCCTGCGCCTCTACGCGGCCGGCGAGCGCACGCTGAAGGTCGACGCGGTGGGCGCCACGGTGGCGGCCTCCGGTGAGCTCGCGCTGACGATCGAAGCCGGCGCGCCGAGCCGCCTCGCGTTCTCGCGCGAGCCCGGCGACCTGGTGGCGGGCGAGGTGCTGGCGCCCGATCTCTTCGCCTACGTGTCCGATGACTGGGGCAACCAGCTGCCGGTCTTCGGCTACTTCGTCGAGCTGACGCTCGCGCGCAATCCGGGTGGCGCGCACCTCGCCGGCACCGTCACCGCCACGACCAATCTCGAGGGCGCGGCGAGCTTCCCGGGGCTCTCGCTGGACCGGGCCGGCGTCGGCTACGAGCTCCTGGCGAGCACCACCGCGCTCGCGGCGGCGACGAGCGAGCCGTTCGACGTCACCTGGCCCACGCCGGTGATCGGCACGCCGGTCCCCGCGCAGAGCGGGGCGTGCGTCGACGTGACCTATGCGGCGTCGCTCCCGCTGCCGTGGCCGCTCGATGTGCGCGTCGAGTACGACCTCGTCGGCGACGTGCCGGACGCGGGCTGGCTCACGGCGACCCAGTGCGGGGTGGCTCCGACCGAGGCGGCGGATCCCAAGGGGGTCAACGGGCTCGTCGTCGCGGCGAGCGCGACCGATTATCGCTTCCGCTGGAACGCGTTGCGCGATCTCGGTGGCTTCGACGCGCGCCAGGTGCAGGTGCGCGTGAGCGCGACGATGCAGGGCACGGCGATCACGACGACGAGCGCAACAGCCCCGTTGACCTTCGACGCGAGCTGGAGCGGGACCTGGATGCCGTCGGCGCATTCGGGCCGGCCGATCGACTCGGCGCTGGTCGATGTCGACCTCGACGGCTTCGTCGACATGATCACGGTCGAGAGCGGGCTCGGCGCGATCCTCTATCATCGTGGCAATGGCCAGGGCGGCTTCGTCGCGGCGGTGCAGCTGCCGCTCGACCTCTCTGGGCTGAACCCGAGCGCGGTGCGGGTCGCGCACCTGCGCGCCCGCTGGGATCAGACGATGGCGATGCCGGACGTGCTCATCGCCGATGCCGCCGCCGATCGCGTCGTGATCGCGAATCTCCAGCTGAGCCCCGACACCGGCCAGCCCTACATCGGTGGGCTCCACACCCTGACGGGCGTCTGCGGGACGGCGGCGCCGTGGGTGCGCGACATCGAGGTGACGCGCCACCAGGACTACTACGGTGCCGTGCGCGTGCACGTGTCGTGTCCGACCGCGCGCAAGGTGGCGAGCTACGCCTGGACCGGCCAGCAGTTCCAGCTCTGGGAGACGATCGACACGACCGCCTACGGCGCGCCGACCGCGCTGGCGAGCGCCGACTTCGATCACAACGGGCGCACCGACCTGGCGATCGGCTTGGCCACCGGAGGCGTGCTCCTCTATGGGGCGCCGCCGTCGACGGACTTCCAGCCGTACTTCCAGGTCGCCAACATGACCGGGCTGCGCTCGATCGTCGACATCGCCATCGGCGACCTCGACCGCGACGGCTTCAAGGACCTGGTGCTGGTCGACGACGAGACGACGGCGCGGCGCGTGCACGCGGTCTTCGGCAGCGTCACGCGCGCCCAGAGCGGGGTGCCGACGCGCCTGGTCGACACCGCCTCGATGCGCGTGCTCGAGACGCGCGCCGTGCCCAACGCGGTCGAGGTCGGCGACATGGACCACGACGGCGTGCTCGACGTGGCGCTCGCCTACGCCGGCAGCGACCAGGTCGGCGTCATGCGCTCGCGCGACTACCGCGGCGGCGTGACGACCGAGGATCTCGTCGCCACCGGCACGACGACCAACGGCGCCAACAGCCTGACGATGATCGATCTCAACCGCGATGGCTGGCTCGATCTCGCGCTCGCGCGCCGCTCGCAGGTCGGCAGCGAACGCATCGGCGCCGTGCTCGGCAGGCCGCGCGCCGACTGCGACACGATCTGGACCGCGGGCGGCGAGGCAACCGTCTTCGGTGAGAACCAGTTCCAGGGTGCGGTCGTGGTCGACGTCGATGGGGACGCGCGCCTCGATCTCGTCTACCAGCTCGGCTACGAGTGGGGCTATGGCGGCGGCGCCGCCGTGTCCTACGGCCTCGGCAACGGGCGCTTCGCGGCGCGGCACGACGTGCTCTTCGAGAGCGGCGAGGGTTCGTACACCTCCGCGCTGGCCACGGGTGACCTCGATGGCGATGGCGACGTCGACATCGCGGTCGTCGACGACGGCGAGATCCGGATCTTCGAGCAGCTCGCGCGCCACAGCTGGCGAGAGGGCGCCCCGCTCAGCGTGCCTCTCGCCGGCGGGTCCCTGCTGGCCGTGGATGTCGACTCCGATCGGCGTGACGACCTGGCCTGGATCTACGTCGACCCGCAGCTGGGCACGTCGAGGATCCACGTCTACCGCCAGGTCACGGGCGGCTTCTCGCCGACGAGCATCGCAGGCGCGAGCGTCGGTTCCTTCGCAAAGGGGCTGGCCGCCGGCGACCTGAACCAGGACGGGACCCTCGACTTCGTCTTCGCCGCGCAGCTCCCCGGGACCACCGGGTGGAGCCTGTGCACGTTCCCCTCGGTGGCCCCGCTCACGTGGAACACCACGCTGGGCGCGTCCAACTGCACGGCGGTGCGCGACGCGGGCCAGCCGGTCGAGCTCGCGCGCTTCGACGGCCTGGTCGACGTCGACGGCGACGGCGACCTCGACCTCGTCGTCGGGGTCGGCAGCGAGAACCAGCCGAGCACGCTCCAGGTTCGGCATCGGTCGCAGGCGGGGCTCTTCGACATCGTCGAGGACGACGGCAACGCGTTGACGGTGCCGGCGGGCTTCCAGCTCTGTACGGGCGCGAGCCTGCCGGTCTTCGGGCGCTTCGGGGGCGGCGGCACCCATGGCCTCGACGTCGCCGTGCGTTGCGGCGCGACCCCGATGATCCTCACCTTCGATCGGCTCGAGGGGCGCTTCGCCGCGACGCCGCGCGGCAGCTTCGGCCAGTACCTGCCGTGGGGCACGCTCGAGGTCGGCGACTTCAACGGCGACCACCGCGATGACCTCCTGAGCGGGACGACCATCTACCAGCGCGAGTCGCAGCCGGAGGCCATCCTCTACGGCGACGCCAACGCCGAGAGCCGCGACGCGACGGTCGCCGATCTCGACGGCAACGGCTTCCCCGACGTCGCCGCTTTCGCGCAGGGCGCAGAGCTCGTGTACGTGACGCGCCAGTCCGCGGGCGCCGGCGGGAGCTTCCTCGTGCCGGCGGCGACACCGCTGACGGCCAACGTCGTCACCGAGCCGGTCGCCGGTGACTTCGACGGCGACGGGCGCCAGGATCTCGCTGCCGTGTACTACGCCGCGCTCGACAACCAGGGCCTGGCGATGATCGTCCAGAACGGTTTTGCCGGCACGTCCTTCTTCCAGAACAACTACGACGTCGGCCGTAGCTACACGGTGATCTACCAGACGCCGGTCGTGGGCGACTTCGACGACAACGGGCTCGATGACGTCGCGCTGGCCGTCTACGACACCGCCAACGACGTGCGCATCCGCTTCTACTCCCAGTATGCGCCCGGCGACTTCACGACCCACGTCAGCAGCCCCGCGGCGAGGTGGGTCAACGCCATGGCGACGGGGCGCCTGCGCAAGCCGATCGCCGGCAACTCGCTCAACCGCTCGGTCGCGTTGGCGGGCCGGTGCGGCCAGACCCAGCGCAACTGCGTCGTCCTCGTCGAGCACTACGAGGGCGCGTGCCCGACCGTCTGCGACGTGCGCGAGCTCACGCCGAAGAACGACGACTGGATCGACGCGATCGCGATCGGGGACTTCAACCGCGACGGTCTCGACGACATCGTGATCGCCCAGTCGGGTGCGGACGTCTACGCGAGCTTCTTCCTCCAGAACGTCGCCGGCACCTTCACGGAGGTGTTCTTCTCGCAAGCCCAGACGCCCACCTTCAACGGATACGTCGAGCGGCTCGCCGTGGCGGACGTGAACCTCGACGGTTGGCCGGACGTGGTGGCGCAGGTCTCGGGCTACCTCGGTGACTGGGGCATGGAGGCGAGCAATGTCCTTCTGAACGCGGCCTCGGCGACCTTCGCCATGTCGCCCGCGCGCAAGCTCGAAGGGCTGGGATATCGCGGCGACGTCTGGTTCATCGGGGATCTCATCGTCAACGGTCGCACGGCGATCGGCAGCGGCACGAGCGCGGGCGATCAGCTGCGCATCAAGCGTTGAGCGACAAGCCGCGCATCAAGCGACGAGCGCGACAGCGCCGCAACATAGATTCACACGCCCCCTCGGGTTGACGGCGACACGGCTTCTTCGCACAATCTGCGTTGCGCGGGTCGGAGTGTCTCCCCGCGCTCGGAGCAATGGCATCGCACGCCGGCACGAGTACGAGGGTCGATGGAACTGGTTTGGGAAGAGGACGGCGAGGAGCACAGCGTCGAGATCGGTCCGACGAAGCCGGAGGTCATGCTCGGTCGCCTGGCGGAGTGCGAGATCCGGGTCTCACGCACCTCGGTGAGCCGTCGGCACGCGCTCTTCTCCTGGTCCAATGGCGGCGTGGTCGTGACCGACCAGGGGTCCACGGCCGGCACGTACATCGACGGCAAGAAGATCAATCGCCAGCGCGTCGAGGTCGGCACCGTCGTCAACTGCGGCGGCGTCATGGTGCTCCTGGACTCCGGCCCGGCGAGGTCGGGCGCGGGCAAGGCGGCCGGCCGCGGTCGTGGCGACGTCCCGGACGCCGAGTCGACGTTCCAGCCCGAAAGCGGCGGCGGCAAGAGCAAGGCCAAGGTCGACGATCTCGACGCGCTCTTCGACGGGCCGATGCCTTCGCGTCGGCGTGGCGGCGGCGGAGGCGGCGCGCCCGCCCGTGAAGAGGCACCACCGAAGAAGAAGTCCGGCTTCGACGCCAACGAGTTCTTCAGTAGCGGCGACGACGGCTTCGACGACCTGCCTCCGCCGGAGCCCGCTCCGCGTCAGCGTGAACCCGAGCCCGCCCCGGCGCCCGTCGCCGCGGCCGCGCCTTCGCGCGCGCACCTGGCGGCGTACCTGCTCTACATCGACGATGACGGGGGCGACGCCGAGGTGCGCATCGAGCGCGACAAGGAACCCGTGACGATCGGGCGACGCGAGGGTGCGACCATCAAGGTCCACAACCCGTCGGTCTCCGGCAAGCACTGCACCGTCGGCTGGAAGGACGAGGAGATCGAGGTGCGCGACCTCGGCTCCTCCAACGGGACCTTCATCAACGGCGAGCGGGTGCGCCGCGGCGTGCTCAACGACGGCGACGTGCTGCGCTGCGGTCGCTTCGAGCTGCGCATGAGCTTCGTCGAGCACAAGGACATCGCCCAGGCCGAGTACGAGGAGTGGGGCGACGACTGGGCCGATGACGAGCTCGATCCCGGCCAGCCCAACTACTACGTGGTCTTCCGCGACAACCGCAACCAGCTCACCGCGGTGACGATGGGCGAGCGGGAGAAGCGCCTGGCGGTCGGCAGCCGCGGCTGCGAGATCAACATCGAGAGCCGGTCGGTCGAGCCCGAGCACTGCGAGCTCGAGTGGGACGACGGCGTGCTCATCGTCAAGGATCTCGACTCCGAGAGCGGCACCTTCGTCAACGACGAGCAGGTCGAGGGCGACGAGACGCTGCGCAACGGCGACATCATCGTCGTCGGGCGCGCGCGCCTGCGCATCGTGCGCGGCACCTCCGACGACATGGAGCCGCCCGCGCCGACCAAGCGCAGCGAGAAGGGCAACCTGTGGGCGCGACACCTCGAGAGCCGCGACGACGACCTCGAGCTCCTCTTCATCGATGGCGAGGTCGAGGACGAGGGCGGGCGCCACGAGCTCTCGATCTGGGGCAACGGCGAGTGTCGCATCGAGAGCCACGACGATGCCGGCAGCACGTCGAACACCGGCATGCTCGACCGCGACCTGCGCAAGGTGCTCTTCGACGCGGTCCTCAAGGCGGGCTTCCCCGACGCGAAGACGAAGCAGACGCGCTCGGGTGAGGTGCCGGCGGAGCTCACGATGTTCCAGGATCGCGACGAGGCGAAGGTGATCCTCAGCAAGAAGCTGACGCAGCGCTCGCCCGCGTATCACGAGGTCCTGGAGCTCCTGCGCTCGATCGCGCTGGAGCTCGCCGCCGGTCGCTGAGTGTCGTCGATGTCGGCGCTTCGCCCGGATCGAAACCTCCGCTCGCGGGGGGTGGCGCTCTGGTTCGGCGCGATCGCCAGCGTCGCGTGTGATGACGGTGGCCGGTCGGGCGCGGACGCGCACGACGACACCGCAGTCGAGACGGCGGGCGAGGTCGACGAGGTCGCGATCGACACCGACGAGGAGGTGATCGACACCGACGAGGTGGCGGGACCGCCCGCGCCGGCGACGCTCGAGGAGCGCGGCTTCGAGGAGGTCCGGCTCATCGCGCATCTTCACTCCGCCTACAGCCACGATGGCTGCGACGAGGCCGGGCTCGACGGCGAAGGTCGCCCGAACCAGGCGTGCATCGCGCGCATGCGACGCGCCTTGTGCAGCGAACGAATCGGGCACGCCTTCATGACCGATCACCCGTCGCACGCGCGTGACCAGGACTGGGAGGCGCTCTTCTACGTCGACCCGCCGGCCGACGACGTCGTCCTGCGCGGTGAGGACGGCACGCCGTGGGCCGTGCGCTTCGCGTGCGAGGCCTGGCAGGGCGGGCCCGACGGGCGCGTGACCCTGATGGTCGGCTTCGAGGGTACGCACACGATGCCGCTCGGGTTGCGGCGTGCGTTCGACTGGTCGCGCTATCACGCGTTCGAGGACGCCGCCTCGCCCGAGAGCCTGACCGCCGTGAGCGACGCGGTGCGCGAGGCCGGCGGCCACCTGGCGATCGCGCATTCGGAAGAGGCCGATCTCTCGGCGGCGACCATCGCCGAGCACGGCGTGGCGGCGATGGAGATCTACAACTTTCACGCCAACTTCAACGAGGTGCTCGGCGCCGGGCTCGGCGAGGCGCTCTTCACGCTCGAGCACTTCCTCGATCCGGCGGCGACCGTGCCCGATCCGGATCTGTCGGCGCTGATCCTGCTCGGCCACTATCCGGTGGCGGCCCTCGACAAGTGGCGCATGGTCACGGCGCAGCGCGCGATCACCGGGTTCGGTGGCGCTGACGCTCACGAGAACGTCTCCTTCGCGCCGGCGTGCAAGGACACCGACGCGTGTGATGGGCTGGCGCGCCTCTATCCGAACCTGGTGGCGTACCTGAAGGTCGGTGGCCCGGTCTGGCAGTCGGACGGCGAGCGCCTCGACGGCTACGCGCGCGTCTTCCGCTGGGTGCAGAACCGCGTCCTGGTCGAGCGTGAGCGCGCCGCCGATCCGCAGGCCGTCGAGCAGGCCTTCGTCGACGGGCGGGTCATGGTGGTCTTCGAGGTGCTCGGGGACGCGCGCGGCGCGGCGCTCGTCGCCGTGGATCGCGACGGCGCCCTGCACGATCTCGGCGCGGCGGTGCCGCTCGGTGCGGGGCTCATGCTCTGGGCGCGCTCGCCGGAGCCGCCGGTCGCTCCGTCGTTCCTCGCGTGGAGCGACGGAGCCGCGGCGCTGATCGAGTCGATCGTGTGGCGCACGGACGCAGACGGTGTGCACGAGGTCGCGCGCTGGACGGGCCCCTCCACGTGGCAGGCGATCGATGTGCGTGAGCCGGGCGCCTATCAGCTCGAGGTCCTGCTGACGCCGCATCACCTCGCCGACGAGCTCGGGCCCGCGTCCGAGCTGGCGGGCGCGACCTATCGCTGGGTCGAGAGCAACGCGATCCGCGTCACGCCATGATCATCGCGGCGTGACGTAGATCATCGCGATGCACATCTCGTCGGCGGTGCCTTCGCCCCAGGTGAGGTCACGCGGGCTCTGACGCTCCCCATCGACGAAAGGTTGAGCGCGATCGGAGTTGTCCCACTCGCAGGCGACGGCGAGCTTGTCGCCGGGGTTGATCACCTGGGGCTCGGCGAAGACGTATTCGCGCTGCCAGTGGAAGTCCCACTTCGGGATCTCGAGCAGCGTCTCGCGACTTCCGTTGGCGCGCGTGACGCTGATGGTGATGCGCTCACCGAAGGTGTGCATGTGCGGAAGCGCCGCGTGCAGGAGCACGCCCTCGGAGAAGGTCTCGCCCTCGGCCAGCGCGGTGACGCCGCCCGAGCCCGCGAGCGTCGCCTCGTAGCCGTGGGTGACGCGGCTCTCGCCGGCGGGGATCATCATCTGCTCGGGCTGGAAGTACCAGGTGAAGTCGAACCACGGCAGCGTGAAGGCGCGCGTCGCGACGTCGTCGGCGAGGCTCAGGTCGACGGTCGTGAGGTCGGGGCTCGGGTCGGTCGGGTGGTCGAGGTTGTAGTGCACCTGGAGCACGAAGAGCGAGCCGGGGCGCACGGCGATCCCGGTGCCGGCGGGCCGGTCGAGGCCGAAGTTGCCGGGCGCCCAGCTCACGGCGAAGCTCGCGGGGAGCTGGTCCTCCTTCTCGGGGGTCGGCCCGCCGAAGCAGCCGTAGCCGGGGCCAGGGTCGGCGGCGTCGAAGGCCAGCACACGATCGGCCAGCTCGGGCGCGACGATGAAGCCGACGGCGTGGTGCACGATCGACGTGTTGCCCGGGTTGACGCGGTGGCCGGTCACGTACTTCGTCGTGCTGAACGACCAGTCCAGGACGAAGCAGCGGTACTCGTCGGGCGCGAGCGTCGGCGTGAAGGGCTCGGCCATGGTGAGGGTCGCGTCGACCCGCGAGAGGTCGGCGCTGGCGCGTGGCTGCGGCGGGCCTTCGTCGGCGGGGTCACCCTCGGGACCGCCCTGGTCGACCCAGGTCGTGATGCGCGCGATCTCATCGTCGCTGAGCGACATGTCGCCGAGCAGCGGCTTGCCCTCGTGGCTCGGCTGCCACGGCGGCATCTGGCGCGAGCTCACGACGAAGCCGATCACCGGCAGGAGTTCGGCGACGTCTTCGTAGCTCTCGAGCGGGAAGGGGCCGATCCCGCCATCGACGTGACAGGTCGCGCAGCGCGCGTCGATGATCGGCTTGATGTGCTCCCAGTAGGTGAGGCCCGCTTCGTCCGACGCGGGCGCGCGAGCGCCCTCGCTGTCGCACATCGGCAGCGCGATCAGCGCGGAGAGCGACCCGGCGGCAAGTGCCAGGCGGGAAGATCGGAGGGGGGCGCGTGCGGTCATCGTGAGCTCCGAGACGGGGACCCGGTTTTTCGATCAGCGCGGCGTTTCGGTCCAGAGCGAACGCTCGGGACCACTGGAATCACTCGATTAAATGATCCGGCTGACGCGTGTCGCATCCATACAGTCGTTCTTTCCCCGATCGCAAGCCTCGGGCCGCCGTTCCTCCCCCGATGCCCGCCGGACTCTTACACGGCTTTGACGCGAGCGTGTTTACCTCGCGCGTTATCGCGAGCGTCATGCTCACGCTCACGCTCACCCTGATCGCGCTCACGACGAGCCAGCCCACCCCCGAGACCGATCGCGTCGTGCTCGTGCGGTCCCGCATGGGCCCGCTCTCGCTCGTCACGCCCGACACCACCGCGCGTCCGCTGGGCCCGCGCTCACCGACGGGCTTCGGCGCCGAGCACGGTCGCCTGCGCCTGATCGCGACCTCGGTCCCCCTCCACCTCGCGGTGGTCGAGCTCGCCGGCCCGACCTCGAGCACGCTCTTCGCGCTGTCGCTCCCCAGCTCGGCGGATCCCGCGCCCACCGACGCGATCCCGGTGCTCCTCGCCACCGCCCGCAGCGTCGGCCTCGACGTCGCGCTCTCGCCCGACGGCACCCGCCTCCTCTACATCGACGACCTCACGCCGACCGTGCTCGATCTCGCCCACGCGCCGACCCACCCCACCGCGCCGCCTCCGCCCATCCGCATCTCCACCGCGCCCGGCACGCGCCGCGCCGCGCCGCCCGACCTCAGCATCGAGCGCCCGCGCTGGCTCGACGATCACACCATCGCCTTCGAGCGCGCCGTCTCCCTGTCCTCCGGTCGCATCGTCACGACCCTCGAGGCCGCGCCCGCCGACGGCTCCGCCCCCGCACGCCTGCTCGTCCCGTCCGCCGACACCCAGGATCGCTTCGCCGCCCTGGTCGGCGATCACCTGCTCGCCTATCGCGACGGCGTGCTCGTCCGCGCCACCCGCGGCGCCCGCCCCGTGCCGCTCGCGCCACGCTTCACCGCCCACCTCGTCGCGCCCTTCCCCAACCCGCTCGGCCGCGTCGACCGCGCCTGGCTCACCTTCGGCCCGAGCGGCGTCACGCGCGAGCTCGCGCTCGCCACCCTCGACGCCTCGGGCCGCCCCGCGACGCTCACGCCACGCCGCATCGCCTACCTCGATCCGCTCGTCGCACCCGGCCACGACCACGCGCTCTGGTCGGTCTCCACCCCTCGAGGCTTCGTCGTCGAGCGCGTGCACGCCGACGGCACCATCACCCCGCTCACGACCCCGCACCCCACGCCGATCGAGCTGGTCGCCTTCACCCCCGACGCCACGCGCGTCGTCGGCTGCCGCGGCCCCGACCTCGTCGTCGTCGATCTCGACCGCGCCGCCGCCGCCCCCGCGCACCACCTCACGAGCGCGCCTGACAACCCGAGCTGCGGGGTGCGCGCGCTCACCCCGACCCACGTCGCCGTCGACCGCAAGCGCGCCGACGATCAGCAGACCGAGCTCCATGCCCTCGACCCGCGCGCCGCGAGCGACCCTCCCCAGGTCCTGCCGCGCGGCGCTCACGTCGTCGCCGCCCTCGGCCCACACCTCATCACGCAGTCCGTCGCCGCCCCGGCCGCGACCCTCATCCACGAGCCGCGCACCGACTCCGCGGCCCACGTGACGCTCCTGCCCTGGCTCGATGCCGGGATCACCGACGCCCACCGGAGCCCCGACGGCCGCGCCGTCGTCTTCCGCGTCGGCGGCGACACGCGCTGGCACGCCGTCTTCGTCGCGCGCCCCGGCATCACCGTGCCGATCTCCGCGCCATCGGACTCGGCCATCGCGCTCGGGCTCGGCACCACGCGCCTCGTCGCCTGGGAGCCCGACGCGCAGCGCATCGTCGCCTACCGCCTCGACGGCGCCGATCGCGCCACGCCGACCATCGTGCTGCGCGACGTGCTCCTGCCCGGCCCCTTCGCGCAGGACCTCGAGCGCGCGCTCGCCCTCACGCGCGACGGACGGCTCGTCTCGGCTCCGATCGACGGCTCCGGCGCCGACGCCCCGACGGTCGTCGTGCGCGGCGTGGCGCCCTGGGGGCCCTCCCAGGTCCTCTACGATCGTGCGCGCCGCCGCGCCGTCGCCGTCGTGAACCGCGACGGCCTCACGCTCGTCGTCGCCGCCGGGATCCTCGGCGAGCACGCCGATCACCCCATCGCGATCGGCCTGCCGGACCCTCCGCGCGGAGCCGGCCTCGAGCGCCTCGCGCTCACGCCCGACGGCGACGTGCTCCTCCTCTACGCCACGCGCACCACCGCCATGCCGCACCCCGCGGGCGCGACCGTGCTCGCCGCCGACGGCTCGGGGCCACGCCCGCGCGCGGACCCACGCTCCATCCCGCCCGGGTTCACGCTCTGGCAAGCGCCTGCGCTCGGGCTCGGTCCGATCCGGATCGAAGACGATCCCTACGGTCGCGAGACGCGCGCCGCCGTTGATTGAGCCGCCGTTCAGCGAGCCCGCACCTCCTCCTGTGAGCGCACCTCGAGGCGCCGCTCTGCCGGGCGCATCGTCCAGCGCGTCGTCGTCGTCGTCGCCGCGAGCCGCTCGTCGTGCGTCACCAGCACGAGCGCCCCGGGGTATTCGCCGAGCGCCACCTCCAAGCGCGCGATCGAGCCGAGGTCGAGGTGGTTGGTCGGCTCGTCGAGCACCAACGCCCACGCCTCACGACCCAGCCCGAGCGCGAGCGCGAGCTTGCGCGCCTCGCCCGCCGAGGGCCGCGCGCTCGCGAGCAGCCGATCCGGATCGGTGCCGAGCGCCGCGACGATCTGCAGCGTGCGTCCGCGCACCTCCCGCGGCGCCTGCGCGAGCTCTGCGAGGTGCCTCGCGATCGCCTCGTCGCCGAGCTCCTGCGGCAGGTAGAGGAGACGCTCGGGCGGCAGCGTCGACGCCTCGACCAGCGCGGCCAGGAGGGTCGACTTGCCCGCGCCGTTGTCACCTGCGAGGTGGATCCGGTCCGTGCGCGCGACCGCGACCCGCACGTCGTCGAGCAGGACCCGAGCACCGACCACGAGCGACGGCCGCGTCAGGCTCAGCACGTGCGTGCGTGCACACGGCGCGCCCGAGAACCTCACCGCGCCCCCCAGGCGCTTTTCCACCGCGCTCTCCTCGTGCGCCTCGCGCGCCGAATCCAGCGCGGCGCTCGCCAGTCGCGCGCGCCTGGCGTGCGTGCTCGCCGCCCACTCCGCCTTGACCTTGCGGCCCATGCTGCGCCCGTCGTGATCGCGCGGCCCTTTGATGCGCGAGCGCGCCGAGACACCGCCTTGCGCCGACGCCGCGACGCCGCGCGCCAGGCGCTCGGACCGCTCGCGCCGCCGCACCTCCTCGCCGAGCTCGCGACGCCTCGCGATCGCCAGTTCACGCTCACGCGTGATCGTCGCCAGCGCCTCCGTTGCGCCTCCCTCGCACATCCGCAGCGCACCCCGATCGAGCACGATCGTACGCGCGCAGAGCGCGTCGAGCAGCACGCGATCGTGCGCGACGATGACGCCGATCCCACCGAAGCGCATGAGCGCCTCGACGAGCCAACGCCGCCCGGCGAGATCGAGGTGGCTCTCAGGCTCGTCGAGCAGGAGCACCTCGGGGCGCGCGAAGAGCGCCGCCCCGATGAGCCAGCGACGCCGCTCTCCCGGCGAGAGCGAAGCACGCGCGAGCGCCGCCGGATCGAGCCCGAGCGCGGCGCGCAGCCGGTTCGCCTCACCGTCCCTGGCCGTCGCCAGCGCGCGGACCTCGGCGTGATCGAGGCTCGCCTCCTGCGGCACGCTCACGATCCGCGGCGCGCCCTCTCCGGCGCGGCGGCGGACCTGCCCCACGTCGGGCGTGAGCGCGCCCCGGATGAGCTCGAGGAGTGTGGACTTGCCGGCGCCATTGTCGCCGATGAGGGCATGCCAGCCGCGGCCGAGGTGCAGATCGACGTGCTCGAGCACGGGCACCATGGCGCCGTGCGCAAACGAGACCCCACGCAGCTCGATGACGAGCTCGTCGGACATGATGGAAGCTCCGGTGCAGAGGACAAACGCGAGCGCCACGTCCACCTCGCGAGGAGGACGCGCGCCGTTCGATGCACGATTGAGCTTCAGTCGATCATAGGTCGCGGCGCTGCCGCCGCGACATCCACCCTAAGGCAGGGACCGCGCCGCGGCAAGCCCGCGGTCACGGTCGATTCGTCCCCACGCGGGCCCCACGCGGGCCCCATGCTCCCGGGCCCCACGCGGGCCCCACGCTGCCCGGGCCGCCGCGGGCTCGCCTACCTCGACGCCACCCGCGTCGCCGTGACCTTGCCCGCCTCGACCGTCACGATGTCGTCGCGCGTCGCGGTGACCGTGCCGACGCCGGCGATCTCGAACTTGCACTTGTCGATGCAGATCACCAACGAGCGCGACATCGCGCGGAACTCGACGTCCTTCTTCATCGAGGGCGAGGTGATCTTCACCTTGAGATTCTGGCTGTCGTAGTTGCGGAACTCCACCGCCAACGCCGACCCTGCCGCCATCGCCGAGCACGTCATCACAATCGCCGCCACCGCAGCCTTCAGAACCTTCATCGAGCCCCTCCCAGGTCTTCCGTCGTGACCTTCCGACAGACAAGCCATCGGCCCCGGCGCGATCCGGCTTTGGGAGTTTCTGACCTCGCTCGTAACTTTGTTCGTAAGCCTTCGGCCTCACGAACGATTCGATCCGCCTCGGTCGGCGCCGATGCGCGACCTCAGGTCCCGCGCACCAGCAGCCACGCCTCGCTGCCGAAGAGCAGGAAGAGACCCGCCAGGATCCACGGCCACAGCACGACCCGCCCGCGCTGATCCCCGACCGCGATGGCCGCCTCGTCTTCGGCGCCCGCGTCGGCCACCGGCAGCACGCCGTTGTCGCGCGTGAGCTGCCCGCCGATCTCGCCGAGCACGGCCTCGCTCACCGGCGCCAGATCACTCTCGCGCCGGTCGACGTTGACCGCGAACGGCATCGCCCGCTCGCGCTCGCCCGCCCGCATCACCGCGTAGTGCCCCGCCATCTCCGGCGCGCCGACGAAGACGAGCGGCGCGTCCTCGGCCGCGTCCAGCGGCGCCTCGCTCCCGTCGGGGCGCACCAGCACGAGCGGCCCGCGCCCGTCGGGCACCGGCACGTGCGCCTCCTCGCCCACCAGGATCCCCGGCCCGCCCGGGCGCTCCAACGCGCGCGCGAGGTAGGCGCAGATCCGCTGCATCATCGGCGGGAAGCTCGTGCGCAGCGCCAGGTCCGCCCAGTCGCGATCGATCGTCGTCGTCAGCAGCACCACCCGTCCACGCCCGAGCGGCGCCTCGACCAACGCCGGGATCCCGCCCGTCAGGCTGGCGATCACCTTCGCCTCGGGCCGCCCGGCGGTGTCGACCAGGACGTGCGAGAGCACGTGCGCCTTGAACAGGCTCGCGTCCTCGAGCCCATCGAAGATCCTGAAGATCGGGTGCGCGAAGTCCACCGTCGCGATCGCCAGCGACGCGAGCACCGCCCGCGGGTCGCCCGGCTTGCCGACGCTCTTCACCTCGCGCACCGGGAACGGCAACAGACGCCCGTAGCTCGCGTTGACCTGCCCGATCTGCCCCGGCTCGCTGCCCGCCCACTGGTCGCCCGCGGTGATGAAGAGGCCGCCCCCGCGCTCGACGAAGTGCTCGAGCACGAGCAGCTGCTCGCGCGTCAGCGTGCCGACGTTGGCGAGCACCACCACGTCCGCCGCGTCCACCCGCGCCGCGCTCAGCTCGCTCGTCTGCACCACGCGCGTCTCGATCGGCGTCTCACCCGGCGCCGTCGACGCCAGCGCAGCCCGCAGGAAGAAGAGCTCGTCGAGCCAGTCGGTGCTGCGCGGCGCACCGTTGACCACCAGCGCCTGCACCGAGCGCCGCGCGCCGACGACGAAGTAGAAAGGATCGTCCTGGTCGAGGCGGTTGTCGTCCGTGGCCGCGACCTGCACCACCCCCTGGCTCGCGCCCGGCGACCACGTCACCTTGAACGGCACCTCGCGCACCGCGCCCGCCGCGACGTCGACCACCTCGGCCGCCACCGCTCCGCCCAGCTTGAGCTCGACCCTGGCCGCGCTCTGGGCCGCGCCATGGTTCGCCACCCGCGCCGTCAGCTCGAGACTCTGCGCGCCGCTCGCGTCCGGCGCGCTCGGGTCGCCGACCGCGACGTCGATCACCGCCAGGTTCGGTGTCACCCCGGCGCGCTGCCGCACGATCCACGGCGTCTCGATCCCCGACAACGGCACCCAGGTCCACCCCGACGCGAGCGGTCGCCACGCGTGCGCCGCCATGTCCGAGAGCGCGTAGACCCGCCGCTCGCGCTCACCCGACTCCGAGAGCAACCGCCCCGCCTCGTTCATCGCGCCCTCGAGGTCGGCGCCGCGTCCGACCACGCCGGCCTTGTCGACCTGCTCGAGCGCGCGCGTCGCCACCTGATGATCGTAGGTGAGCCCCGGCGTCAGGAGGCGCGCCGGAGTGCCCATCGCCACCACCGCGAACGAGGTGCGCGGCCCGCCGCTCTCGATCAGCGCGCGCGCCTCCGCCAGCGCGCGGTCGAGCTTGCGCTCGCCGTCTTCGTCCTTCGCCTGCATCGACGCCGAGTCGTCGATCAGGATCGCGATCGCCCCCGGCTCGGCCGCCTCGCGCCCCGGCGCGATGTCCGGCTCGAGGTAGGGCTTGGCCAGCGCGAAGGCCAGCGCCAGCACCAGCGCCACGCGCAGCGCCAGCACCAGGATCTGTTTGAGCTTGAGCCGCCGCGCCAGGCGCTTGTCGCTCATCAGCAGGAACTCGATCGCCGCGAAGCGTCTCAGGCGCGCGCGCCGCCGATTGATGAGGTGGATCACGATCGGCACGACGCCGAGCAGCATGCCGACGAGGAGCCCGATGTTGCCAAAGCCCATCGCTCAGCCCCCCGCGCCCCGCGCGGTGCCGGTTCCCGCCTTGCGCCCGCTCTTGCTCTTGCGATCGCGGATGAGCTTGAGCACGACCTCGCCGGGCGGCGTGCGCGTGTCGACCAGCATGTAGCCCGCCTGCGCCGCGAGCGCGCGCTGGCGCGTCTCCTCCTGGTGCTGCTTCATGCGCGCGAGGTACTCACGGCGCACGATCTGCGGCTCGACCAGGAGCTTCTGATCGGTCTCGAGCCCTTCGAAGAGGGTCATCTCCTTGAACGGGAACTCGAGCTCGTCGCCGTCGAGCACCTGCAGGAGGACCGCGTCGTGGCCGCGCCCGACCAGGTTTCGCAGCATGGCGAAGGCGCGCTCGGCCTCGCCGAAGAAGTCCGAGAACACGAAGACCATGCCGCGCTTCTTCTGCTGCTCCACCAGGAGCGAGAGCGCCCTGCCGAGGTCGGTCCCGCCTCGCACCCTGGCGCGCTCCAGCACCTCGGCCAGCGCCGCCAGGTGGGTCATGCGCGAGCGCGGCGGCAGCACCTCGGCCACCTCCTCGTCGAACTTCAAGAGCCCGACGGCGTCCTGCTGCTTCAAGAGCAGATAGGCCAGCGTCGTCGCCACGACCGCCGCGTACTCGAACTTCGTGAGCGCGCCCTCGGCGCCGTAGCTCATCGAGGCCGAGCCGTCGATCACCATGAAGGCCTGCAGGTTGGTCTCGTGCTCGAACTTCTTGACGTAGTACTTGTCGAGCCGCCCGTAGACCTTCCAGTCGACGTGCTTGATCTCGTCGCCCGCCGAGTACTCCTTGTGCTCGGCGAACTCGATGGAGGCGCCCTGGTGGGGGCTCCGGTGAAGCCCCTGCAGCACCCCGTCGACCACGCTCTGCGCGCGCAGCGCGACGCCCTTGAGCCGCGCCAGCGCCGCCGGATCGATGAGGCGCGCGCCGCCCGGAGCGCGCGCCGCCGTGCCCGCGCTGCTCACAGCTTCGACGCCGGCACCGATTCGATGATCGCGTCGACGATGTCCTCGGGGCTCACGCGATCGGCCTCGGCCTGGAACGACAAGATCACGCGATGCCCGAGCACCGCCCTGGCCAGCGCCCGCACGTCGTCGCGCGAGGCATGCGGCCTCCCGTGCAACGCCGCCCGCGCCTTGGCCCCGAGCACCAGGAACTGCGACGCGCGCGGCCCGGCGCCCCACGAGACGTACTGCTTGACCCTGGCGGGCGCCTCGGCCACGTCCGGGCGCGTGCGGCGCGTCAGCTCGACCGCGTAGCGCTGGATGTCCGGCGCCGCGACCACCGACAGGCATACGTCCTGGAAGCGCAGGAGCTCCTCGCGCGTCAGCACCGCCTCGATCGGCGCCTGCACCGCACCGGTCGTGCGCGCGACCACCTCGAGCTCCTCCTCGAGGCTCGGATAGCCGACGCGGATCGAGAACATGAAGCGGTCGAGCTGCGCCTCGGGCAACGGGTAGGTGCCCTCCTGCTCGATCGGGTTCTGCGTCGCGAAGACGAGAAACGGCGGCTCCAGCGGGTAGGTCGTGCCCGACGCGGTCACGCGCTTTTCCTGCATCGCCTGCAAGAGCGCCGCCTGCGTCTTGGGCGGCGTCCTGTTGATCTCGTCGGCGAGCAAGAGGTTCGAGAAGACCGGCCCGTGGATGAACTTGAAGAAGCGCCGCCCGGTGGCGTGGTCCTCCTCGAGCACGTCGGTGCCGGTGATGTCCGACGGCATGAGGTCGGGCGTGAACTGGATGCGGTTGAAGCGCAGCGAGACCGCCTCGGCCAGCGTCTGGATCAAGAGCGTCTTGGCCAGCCCCGGCACGCCGATGAAGAGCCCGTGCCCGCCCGCGAAGAGCGAGGTCATCAGCAGATCGATCACCTGGTCCTGCCCGATGATGCGCTTGCGCAGCTCGCGCACCACCCGCTCCCGCGCGCGCGCGACGAGGTCGACGTCGGCCATCGTCACCGGCTCGCGCGTCGTCCTGAGCGGCGTCACCACCTGCGATTGCGCCGGCGACGGCACCGCCTTCGCATCTTCGCCGGTCGGTAGCGGTGGCATGCGCGCGGCCTCGGGGCCTCCGCTCGTGCCGGTCGTCTCGTTCGCTTGCTCGGTCATCGCACTCTCGTGATTCGTCATTGCAGCAACTTGTGGAAGCGGCGCTCTTCGGCCGCCTTGGCGTGCTCGCCCAGCGCTTCGTACACCAGCGCGAGCGCCCCGTGCACGTCCGGATCGAACGGGTTGATCGTCAGCGCCTCTTCCAGGTGCACCCGCGCCTCCGCGGCGCGACCGAGCTTCAAGAGCGCCTGGCCGAGGTAGACGTGCAGCACCACGTGGCGCGGGTTGTCGGCCAGCGGCTTGACCAGCTCCTCGGCCGCGTCGGCATAGCGCCCCGCCTTGAGCAGGGCATAGCCGAGCTTGCCCTGCACCAGCGGCGAGCGATCGCCGACGTGCGTCGTCGCCTTGCCGTACTCCTTGATCGCCGCACCCCAGCGCTCGCGCAGCCGCATGCGGTCGCCGAGCCACACGTACTCGCGCGCGCGATCGATCTTGATCGCCGCCAGCTCGTCGGCCTCGGTGTCCTTGCCCTTGAACAGGAGTCGCGTCTGGAAGTCGGCGTCCAGCGGGCGATAGCCCTGCGCCTTCAAGAAGCCGCGCCAGCTCTTCTCGAAGCGCTCCCAGGCGATCCCCGAGACCGCCGCCACCGCGTCGCGGTCGCTCTTGCCTTCGCCCATCAGCGCGACCAGCTCGTCGGCGACGTCACGCCCCCGCCGCTCGTTGAGGAAAGCGATCACCGTCCACACCTCGGCGAAGGCGGTCGCCGTCGCCTCCTGGCTCGGCAGCTTGGCCATCGACGGCGACATCGCCTCGAACGAGATCAGCTGGTCCTTTTCCAGCGCCTTGGCGAGGAAGGCCTCGCTGTGCCGGTCGAGCATCGGCTTCGCCTCGGCCTTCCACTTGACCTCGTAGTACTTGGCCAGGCCCTCGTGCAGCCAGATCGGCACCTGGTTCTTCGACTTCTTGGTGATGAGCAGGTGGATGAACTCGTGCGCCACCGTGTCGAGCCAGTCGTAGCCGTAGACCAGGTCGCGCGGCGACGTGACCATCAGGCGGTTGTACTTGCACAAGGCGATCGTGCCCGAGGTGCGGATCTCGGCCACCGTCAGCGGGCTCACCTGCCCGAGCACGTCGACGGTCGGGTAGAACTCGATGCGGATCGGCGTCTCCGGCACGTAGTCGAAGATGCGCGTCAGCTCCTTCCACGCGCGCCCGAGCGCCTCCTCGGCGTAGGGCACCAGGATCTCGTCGATGCCCGGCGCGTGCGCCACGACGAACGCCCCGTCGGCGGTGCGCCGCTCGACGTAGTCCTTCGTCGCCTCCGCGGTGTTGAGCGCGATCTCCTTGAGGTGCAGGACCAGCGGCTCGGGCTGCTTGAGCGCCGCCTGCGCCAGGTAGTCGGCCGCCTCGCGGTAGCGTCCCTCGAGCAGGTGCAGGTGCCCGGTGAGATAGAGGTTGGTCGCGTCGTCCGCGTCCTCGGCGTTGAGCCGCTCGATCAGCGCGCGCGCCGACACGACGTCCCAGGCGTTGAGCGCCTCGTCCGCCTCGCGCTGCTCGGGCGTGACCGCGTGCGCCGCGCCGCCGGCGACCAGCAGGAAGATGGCGATGAGCAGGCGCTTCACTTGGTGAGCTCCTCGTAGAACTTGCGGATCGCGTCCTTGTAAGCCTCCGGCGCCCGCTCGCCCATCGCGCGCATGATCTCCTCGCGCAGGTTGCGCGGCGACGCGTACGGGTCCTCTTTCGGGATCCCGACCTTGGCCTTGGGATCGTTGATCCCGGTCATCTGATCGTTCTGCCCTTTCTGCTGCTGTTGCTGCATCCGGCGGTCGAGCTCCTGCTGCGCCTCCTGCAGCTTCTCCAGCGCCTCCTGCTGCTTTTCCTGCGCGCTCTTGGGGCGCTTGCCCTCGAGCTCGCCCTCGGCCTCGCCCATCGCCTGCTTGGCGCCCTCGAGCAGCTCGTTCATCGGTTGCCCGTCGCCCGGGCTCTCGCTCTCGAGCTCCTGCATCTTCTCCTGCAGCTGCTGCACGCGCTCGGAGATCTCGCGCTGCTCGCGCCCGAGCTGCCCGAGCCGCTGCCCCTCGCCCGGGGTCAGCCCTTCGCCCGGTCCCGGCTGCATGCCGGCGAGCTCTGCGGCGAGCTCACGCGCCGCCTGTCCCGCCTCCTCGAGGTGCTGCATCGCTTCACGCAGCTCACCCAGGCGCTGCCGGTCGAGCTCGCGCGCCTCGCTCTCGCCGATCTCCTCGCCCAGCCCCTCGGCGCCTTCGGCCACCTGGCTGGCCTTGCCCTGGGCCTCGCCCGCGCGCGCGTTCTCGATCGCCTGCTCGAGCTCGGCCGCCGCGCCCTCGAGCTGCCCGAGCGCCGCGCGGTCGTCGGGGTGCAGGCCCTCGTTGTCGGCCTTGTCGAGCGACTCCCTGATCTGCTTGGCCTTTTCGCGCATCTCGCCGAGCTGCGCCTGCGCCTTCTCCATCAGCTCCTGGCGCTGCCGTTCGTCGATCCCGCGATCGGTCTCACCGACCTCCTGCTGCAGCCCGCGCTGTCCGTTGGCAAGGCGCTCGAGCTCTTCCTTGGCTTCGGCCATCTTGCGCGAGACCGATGGGCTCATGCCGCCGCCGACCCCCTCGAGGTCCTCCTGCAGCCCGGCCATCATCTCCTGCGTCGACTTCGCCAGCTCCTCGAGGAGCTTCATCGCCTCGTCGACCTTGCCCTCTTCGAGCAGGCGCCGGATCTCGTCCATCTGCTGCGCCAGGTCCTTGGCGTCCTCCTGGTTCTGGCTCGGCCGCTGCGCTGGGTTCTGGTTCTCGTAGGGCGCCCGCTCCTGCAGGCGCGCTAGCTTCTGCTGCAGCTCGCGCAGCTTCTGTCGGAGCTTGTCGAGCTTCTTCAGGGCCGCTTCGCGCGCGGCCGGGTCGTTGGTGTCCTTGAGCTCCTTCAAGAGCTCCATCATCTCGTTCTGCGTCTCGAGCATCTGCCGGCCGGCCTCGAGGATCGCGTCCTTCAGCGCCCCGTCCACCAGCTTCTTGAGCTGCAGGATCCCCTGCTCCAGGACGCCGACCGACTCCTCGTTGGTCTGCGCGAGCAAGGTCACCCACACCCGCGGCTCGACCAGGTCGGGCGCCGCGTCCCACTTGGCCAGGTGCGCCCGCTCCTGCTCGTGTACGCCGCCGAGGCTCTCGCGCACCGCGCGCACGCCGTCGCGCAGCGCGTCGGTCGCCAGCGGGTCGGTCGACAGGAGGCCCGAGAGCCGATCCATCTCCTCGAGGATCGCCCCCGTCATGCCGAGCATCGCCGCGTGCGCGTCCGCGAAGCGATGGATCAGATCGTGGCGGCGCTCCTCGACCGGGCTCTCCAGGCGGTCGGCCAGCACGTCGAGCATCGACTCGATCAGCGCCCTCAGATCGACCAGGATCTGATCGTGCTCGTCGGCGGGCGAATACAGCGTCAGCCGCCGCGCCGCGCTCTTGCCCACGCCGGGCCCGCCGACGGTGTTCTGGTCGATCGCCTCGAACCACACCTCGGCGGACTGCCCCGGCTCGAGTCCGAGCTTGAGCACCTCGACGGTGGCGTCGTCCTTGACCAGGGTCTCGCCCGCGGCCGTGCTCACCGCGCGCCGCACGAGCTCCTTGGCGTCCTCGCCGGCGACGACCAGCTCGACCCGCTCGAGGCCGAGGTCGTCGCTCGCCTCGAAGAAGAACGAGACCTCCGCCTCGGGCTTCACCTCGAGATCGGTCTCGGGCAGGAGCATCGTCACCTCGGGCGCCCGGTCCTCGCGCGCGGTCACCTTGCGCCACACCCGCTCGCGCACGAGCTCGCCCTGCGGGTCGACCAGCACGAACTGGTAGCGATCGTCGGCGCCGACCTGGAAGCCGCCGCGCACGGTGCCGTCGGCCTCGAGCTCGAGCATCCAGCGCGCCTCCGGGTCGGACTCGAGCACCAGCGCCGCCGAGCTCGCCGGCACGAGCGTCGTGCCCGAAAACCGCACCTGGCTGCCCTTGAACGCCTCGACGTCGCCCGCCGAACGCGGGATCCGCCGCGGCTTGAGCTCGGTGTAGGCCGGCGCCGTCACCTCGAGGTCGAGCTGGCTCACCGCCACGTCGACGAGGCGCCCCTCGCCGTCGTCGTCGGGCGGGGCCGCGGTCAGGTGCACCGCGCCGCGCGCGTAGAACTCCGGCGTCACCAGCGCGACCAGCCCGAGCGCCGCCATCGTGCCCAGCGCCGTCCAGCGCAGCCGCGACAGCCGCGTGCGATCGGGCAGCCGCGCCGGCCGGACCTTGCGCGTGCGCTCGACCGCCAGGCTCGCGGCGGCGTGGGCCAGCGCCGGCGAGAAGCCCCGCGCCGACGGATCCTGAAGGAGCGGGCGCGCCTGCACCGCCGTCACCAGGCCCGACTCGAGCCCCGGCACCCGCGCCTCGACCCAGAGCGCCAGCTCGGCGTCGTCCTTGCGCGCGCGCCCCGGCTTGAGCCCGAGGCGCCAGACCAGCGCGAACACCGCGCCGAGCCCGAGCCCGAGCGGCACCCAGCCCCAGCGCCCCGGCCCGATCCCCAAGGCGAGCGCCAGCGAGAAGCCGAGGAGCACCGCCGCCGCGACCGCCAGGATCGCCGAGAAGAGCACCTCGGCGCGCGCGACCTTCGCCAGCTCGCGTCGGACCTCGGCCAGGAATCGGAGGGTCGCGTCGAACGGTTCCATTTGCCTCTGC
>WYBB01000031.1 GCA_011526585.1 Deltaproteobacteria bacterium | reverse complement strand
TGCGATGGGACCAGCCGCAACATCAAGCTGCCGCAGGCGGCGATCGTGCCGCTGGGCTTCGAGCTCCAACACAAGAAGGGCGAGGCCGCGACGGAGGTGAGCTTCCAGGTGACGCCGCTCGGCTGCGACTGACACCGATCGATGCTGGACGATGACGTGATCGTCAGCCGCCACGGTCGACGATCACGTCTCGGTGGTGCACGCCTGCGTCCGCATTTACGCAGGCGTGCCTCTTCATTTAAAGGATGGTGGACGGCGCGCGGCATCTGTTAGGACGCCGGTCATGATGCAGGCGACGACGATGATGGCTCTCGGGAGCGACGACTCGCGATCGACGACGCCGAGCGCGCGCACCACCAGGCCCGCGCGCGAGCTCTTGCGTGCGGCGCTGGGGCCGGCGCGCGGGTGGCCGGACAAGGTTGCGAAGGTCGGCAGGACGCTCGCGGCTTGGGGGCGCACGATGGGCGACCGGCGCGGGCTCGAGCGGCGGCTCGAGGTGCTGGCGCGGGCGGGGCTCATCGAGCGCGCGCCGACGCGCGTGCAGCTCGTGGTCGGCAGCGTCGACATGCTGCGCTTCTGGATCTCGCCGGCGGCGGCGGACTACTACGCGCAGCAGGGGATCTCGTTCGCGTTCCACCAGGTCTTGCGCGTGCTCGACGATCCGGCGGCGATGTTGGATCCGGTCGGCTTCTTCGTCGATCGCGACGCGGTGATCGGCCACCTGCTGCAGGTCGTGCACGCCAACCCGATCTACGACGTGCAGCTCCTGTCGACATACGAAGACGGGCTCGACGAGCTCGAGCGCCAGACCGCGGCGGTGATCGCGGGCACGCACCCGCGCGCCAAGGCGATCAATGCGATCGTCGAGGAGCCGGACTACCACGCGCGCCTCCTGGCGTTCGTGCGCGCCTATCGCGCGGACCCGACGGTGCCGCCGATGGTGCGGTCGAACATCAGCGGGCGCTTCGACGTGCTCGAGCGCACCTTCGGCACGCTGCCGGCGGCGATGCGCTACTTCTCGCGCCTGCCGAGCGACGTGGTCGGTGCGGCGCGTCACCTCGTGACGGTCAAGGCGTTCCCCGAAGAGCTCGCGGAGCCGCTCGGACAAACAGGGACGCATTGAGTCGGAGGCAAGATGCGAGGCAAGGAGCGAAGGAGGGCGCGCGGAGGCGTACTTGACGTACGCCGCACAAGCAACCGACGAAGCGACGCCGCATCGCGCTTGGATCCGGCTCGAGGCGTTCCTGTTTAGCGGTTGGGGCGAATCGGGGACTCGGGACCCCAGCGACCCCAGATCCGGTGGTGTGATCGAGCCCCACGAGGTCGCGCTCGTGGTTGTGTGGTGTCGGCGGTGGTTTGGCACGCTGGTTGCGTTGGTCTTCTCGCGGGAGGACCGATGGAACGCATACCGCGTCATGAGACGCCGAGGCACAGCCATGGCCGGCCGCCGCTCGAAGGGCGGGAGGATCGCGACAGGGGGAGGGGGAGCCCGGGCAGGGGGAGCCCGGGCCGGGCAGGTTCGGGGCGGCGCGTGGGGGACGCGCTCGCCCCGGCCTGTGGGGAGGAGGGCACCTCGGGGGAGGTGCTGGCGTCGTCGAGCGAGGCGGCGGAGTACGACCTGGCGGCGCGGCCCGAGGGGCACGATGTCACGCGGATCCAGCACGCGGTGCAGGCGATCCGCACGGCGTACTTCGGCACGGGTGGTGTGTATGCGTCGCGGGTCAGCGCGGTCCTCGGGCTGAAGGGGGGGCTCGAGGAGATCCCGCAGGACTCGAACGTTCTGCTCGATCTGATCGTGAGCGCGATCGGGCTCGCGTCGGGTGGGTTGAGCGGGTTCTTGATGACGCGGCTCCTGACGGCGATGGGCGCTGTGCTCGACCGCGGCGCTCACCCGCACAACGCGATCGGACCGGCGCCGCCGCGCCCCGAGCTGGCATCGCGCATCGTCACGAGCCTCGCCAGGCTCGCGGTGACCAAGGTCGAAGGCAAGTCGAAGGACGCGGTCATGACGAAGGTCAGGAACGAGCTCGCCACGACCGACAAAGGACCGTCCGTTGCCGCATTCATCAATGGCCAGGTCGATTGCCTCGAGACCGATTCGAACGAGACCGTCGGCGGGAGCGTGAGCTTCACGCTGCCGTCGGGCCTGCTCGGCGAGCCGCGCTTGCCGCCCGACCACATCGTGCCGTCGTTCTTTCGCGAGCACGGGCGACGCTACTTCGGAATGGGACCGAACGCGGATCCGCAGCTCGCGGCGAGCATTGCGGTTCACCGAGATCTCCTGGGGGCGTCGCTGTGAGGGGGCCGCGTCGACCGCCGAAGCCGCCCCCCAAGCCGCCTGCGCCGCTTCGTCGCAGGGTCCGAGTGCTGCTGAGCCTGCCGGCCCTGCTGGTGTGCTGGGTCCTCGGAGAGACGCTCGTCAGCACGCCTTCGCCGGCGCGGCAGGGGTCGTTCGAGACCTGCCCCCCCGAGGTCAGCTTGATCGACCCGGTGGGGGGGGGCGTCATCCCGCTCAGGTCCGCTACTGGTTCGATCGGTTCGAGCTGTGCAAGGTCAGGGTCCTCGGGGGCTCGGCTTCGGCCTGCGGCCCGAGCTACTGGCTGGCGCGCTCGCGCATGGGACCGGGTTGCGTCATCGCAAAGCCGTACGGATATCTGGCGCAGGGCGAGGGGGGCTGCACTACAGGTTCGACCATATGTTCAGGCGCCTCGATCCGATCCCGTGGCCCGAGCGGCTCGTGATCCGGGCGGCGGATCAACCGCTCGCAGGGCTCGCGCTGCTCTTGATCGT
>WYBB01000190.1 GCA_011526585.1 Deltaproteobacteria bacterium | reverse complement strand
GCGCCGGGCGACGGCCTGTGGCAGCCGGAGCGTCCGTGATCCGCGTGCTGCTCGTCGCGATCGCCATGAGCGCGGTGCCGATCGGCGAGGCGCGCGCCGATCGCGTGCGCCAGGAGGCGGCGATCGCGACCTTCGAGCGCGGCCAGGCGCAGTTCCGGCAGGGGCGCTACGATGCGGCGGCAGGCCTCTTCAAGGAGGCCTTCGAGACCTGGCCCGACCCGGCCTATCTCTACAACATTGGATATTCATTCGAGAAAGCTCAGCGGTGGCCGCTGGCGGTGCTGTGGTACCGCCGCTTCATGGCGCGCTACGGCGACTCGCCCAACACGCCCGAGGTCGCGCGCCGGCTGGCCGCCGCCGAACGGAGCCGCGAGGCGGATCGCGCCGAGGTGATGATCACCTCGGAGCCGGCGGGCGCGCGCGCGGAGCTGCTCGTCGGGCGGGTGGACTCGGGAGAGTTCGGCGACGCGGACGAGGCGCCGCCGAGCTGCGTGACGCCGTGTCTCTTGCGGGTCGATCCGGGGCCGGTCGCGATCGCGGTCGAGCTGGCGGCGCGGCGGGTCGAGCGCACGCGCTCGCTCGCGGCGCGCGAGCGCTGGGACCTCGCGGTGGAGCTGCCGGGGTTCGAGCGGCGATCGCCCGATCGCACGCCGAGCTGGGTCGCGTGGGGGGTCGCCGGGGCGTCGCTCGCGCTGGGGATCGGCTTCGCGGTCGCGGCCCAGGACAGCTTCGACGAGGGCGAGGCGCTCGCCGCGCGCGGCCCGCTCGGTGACGCGGACCAGCGCCGGCTGGCGGGCCTGCGCGCGGAGGTGAGCGAGCGCAGCCTGGTCGCGGACCTCGGCTTCGCGGGCGCGCTCGTCGGCGCGGGCGTCGGGGCGATCCTGTGGGCGACCGGCGAGGACCAGGTGATCGTCGTGCCGGCGGAGGCGCGCTCATGGCGCTGACGCGTGGCCTGGCGTGGGCGTGGGCGTGGGCGTGGGCGGTGGTGCTCGGCGGCTGCTCCTTCGTGCTCGACCCCGACGAGCTGCGCGCCGACGGCCTGATCGACGCGAGCGAGGCAGGTGATGCCGGGGATTCCGGTGAGGCCGAGGCGCGCCACGACGGCGCGGTGGGCGATGCGATGGCCGGGGACGACGGCGACGGTCCGCGGATCGTCGTCAGCCACTCCGGCATGGTCTCGTGCACCTTCGAGTACCGCATCGGCCTGACCCAATGTCCCGAGCGGTGCGGGACCTGGCGCTACGTCGTCGACGCGAGCCAGAGCGTCGGTGTCGGCAGCTTCGCGTGGAGCTTCGAGGCGACCGGCGGCTTCGCGGTGACCCCGTCGAGCGCCGCGGGGGCGCGGGTCGAGCTGAGCGTGCAGGTGCCCGAATGCCTGGTCGGCGGCACCGACGTGCGGCCGTTCTCGATCGTCGCGCGCCTGTCCGCCGATGGCGCTCCGGCCGAGCCGGTCCTGCTGCCGACCATCGGCGTCGCGCAGGTGACCTCGTGCTCGGGCGACGACGCCTGCCCGGCTCCGACCGTCAGGTAAATATTACGCGGTCAAACTTACTGATACCTGCCCGCCACGCGCCAGGCGATCACGTAAGTGCCTGATCTTCAATACCATCCTCGTTGGCCCGCGCCTTGCGATGGCAGGACCCGACCGGGGCCATCGTGGCCCCCGAGCTACGACGACGGGAGAACGAAGATGGGTAACAAGAGCAAGTGGTTGGGAATTTTGGGAGCGCTCGCGCTCGGCGGCGCGTGCGATGACGGAAACGACACCCAGACGCCGCCCACCGGAGACGAAGCCGCGGTCGTCAAGGGGCAGCTCGCGGCCGAGACGCAGGCCGAGACCGGCAGCGAGGTCGCGGTCGCGGCGGTCGGCGACGACGGCGCGGTGAGCGTGGTGGCGAGCGGCGTGCTGATGGCCGATGGCCGCTTCGAGGTGGAGGTGCCGTCGGGCGAGGGTCCGTTCATCGTGCAGGTCGGCGGCGATTCCATGATCGTCGCCGAGGGGATCGTCGCGGCCGCGCTCGCCGACGGGGACGAGGTCACGACGGCGGCGATCGGCGTGGAGACGACGGCCGAGGCGCGCGCGCTCGTCGCAATCCTCGCGGGCGAGGCCGACGGCGACGACGTCTCGATCGAAGGCTTGACGATTTGGATCGACGCGCGCCTCGCGGCGCTGGTCGAGGCGGGCACGACCTCGGCGGCGTCGCTCGGCGGGGCGTACATGGCCGCGGCGCGGGCCGAGGTCGAGGCGAGCGCGCGCGGGGCGAGCGAGGCCGGCGCCGTCGCGGCCGCGGGCGTGCTCTTCGAGGCGGCGCTGTCCGGGTCCGCGGAGGCGTCGTTCGAGGCGTCGCGCGTGGCGGCGACGCTCATCGCCGAGGCGGATCTGGAAGCGCAGCTCGAGGCGATCGCCGGCATGAGCGGCGAGGCCGAGGTGCGCGCCGCGATCGAGGCCGCGTTCGACGCCTGGTTCGAGGCCGCGGCCGAGGCGCGTGACGACGAAGAGCTCGGCGCGGCCTGGGAGGACCTGACGATCCAACTCGGCGGCAGCGGCGAGTCGGTGCTCACGATGGTGGCGAGCGCCGAGGGCGTGGCCGAAGGCGAGGTCCGCGGCGCGATCGGCGCGACCGCCGAGGTCGCGGCCGAGCTGGAGGCCCAGGTGCAGGCTGCGCTGGGGGCGGGGGCCGAGGCGCGCGCCACGGCGGTCGCCGAGGCCTACGCCGAGTTCAGGAGCGAGGTGCAGGCGGCGATCGCGGCTTCGGGCGGGCTGAGCGGGCAGCTCGGCGCGTGGGCGGAGGCGACGGCGAGCCAGGTCGGCGGGCACGGCCAGGCGGTGCTGGAGATCGACCTCGAGGCGGTCTTCGAGGGGCTCGGCGGGGTGGTGATCCTGAGCGAGACGGAGCTCGAGGCCGAGCTGGTCGCCGAGCTGGCGGCGCGCGGCGTGGCCGAGGTCGGTGCGCTGGTCGAGGTCCTGATCGATGGCGCGATCGCGAGCGGCGCCGACGGTGAGGGCGACGTGTCGGCGCTGACGCTGGCGGTCGAGGCCGCGGCGGCGGTGCAGGCCGAGATCGAGGCGGCCGGTGAGGAGGCCGAGCGCGCCTGGCTCGAGGCCGCGCTGATCTACGCCGCGGTGGTCGAGGCCGAGAGTGGGGCCGAGAGCGAGCTCGCCTTCGCGAGCGAGGTGCGGGCGCGCATCGAGAGCGCGCTGGCGCTGGGGTCGGCGCTGGAGGGCGCCCTCGACGGGTCCGCGTTCGCGGGGGCCGAGGGCGAGCTGGACGCCGCGATCGAGGCCTTCGTGAGCGCGGCCGGTGTGGCCTCGAGCGAGGCCGAGCTCGAGAGCGCGAGCGCGGTCTTCGTCGAGGCGATGGTCGCGGTCGTCGCCGAGGCGGGTGCGCTCGGCGAGCTGGGGATCGGCACGGTGAGCGAGGCGGCGCTGAGTGCGGTCTTCGAGGCGGCGATGCAGGCCGGCGCGAGCTACCACGCCAGCGTCGAGGCGGCGGTCGCGGCCGCGATGAGCGGCACCGGTGAGAGCGGCGAGGGCTTCGACGCCGCGGCGCTGGCCGAGGTGGTGGCGCAGGCCAGCGCGAGCTTCGACGGTGCGATCGACGTGTCGTCGCTGATGCTCGGCGGCGCCGACGCCGAGGTCGTCACGACGATCGTCAGCTACGTCGGGCTCGGCATGTCGAACTGAGCCAACGTTCCGAGATGGAGGCCACGAGGGCCGCTCCGCGAGACGCGCGGGGCGGCCCTCTTCGCGTTGTGGCCCCCTCGGCGGCCGCGAACTCAGGCCAGGGCGCGCTGCGCGATGGCCGCGGCGCCCTTGCTCAAGCGCTTCTGGGCGTCGGGACCGAGCAGGAGGTCCCGCGCGATCGTGCCGTCGGCGACGACCTCCTTGAAGAGGGCGCCCAATACCTCGGGGTGATCCTCGAGCGCGCTCGCGACGTACTCGAGCGCAGCCTGCGAGCGCGAGAGCAACGTCCGAGCCGCGATCGCGACGCGGCCGCGATCGATCTCGGTCAGCATGAAGATCAGCTCCGGGACGGCGACGCCGCGCGCCAGGGCGTCCAGCGCCGCATCGACGAGCGCGGCATGCACGACCTTGCCCGCGGCGATCTTCAGCAGGCGCTGCTCGACCGCCTGACCGAGGGCCCGCTCACGCGCCCCGTCCGCCGCCGCTCGCAGCGCGTCGACCAGCTCATCCGCGCCGTCTCCTTCGGGGCTCGGACTCCAGCGCAACGCGTTGAGCGCGGCCTCGCGGCGCACCGGATCGGCCGTGCAATCACGGACGGCGCCGAGCACCGCGCTCTTCGCCGCGGGATCGGCCAGGCGACGCACGAGCTGCGCGACCCAGAGCCCCGGCTGCTGCTCCGCCAGCCCGTCTGGCACGGCCGCGGCCGCCGGCGGCCTCGCCGTGAGCTGCGCGCGGACCACGCCGGCGAGCGCATCGAGCGCCGCCGGCAGTGAGACCCCATCCAGGGTCGCGGGGAGCACGACGGCCTCGTGCCCCTGGCACGTCCACGGCAGAGGCACCTCCTGCGCGAACGGCATCGGGGCGTGCAGCGGGTCGCACGGGCGCGCCGCGTAGACCAGCTCGACCCGACACCGACAGACGTAGAGCCGCGCCTTCGTCGCGGGCCGGAGATCGTCTCGCGCGCTCCAGTCCTGCGCGTCGTAGAGGTCGCTCGCGGTGGGGCGCGCGCCCTCCGTCGCGGGCTCGAAGGCACCGCTCCTCACCTCGGCCCCGCACGCCCGACACATGAGGCGATTGCAGCCGATCTTGAGCTGGGATGACCACGCGGCGTGGTGCGGGTCGACCGGCAGCCACCAGCCGAGGTTGACCAGCCAGCCGCCGTCGGGGCAATGGTCGAGGGCGCGCATCGCGGGACCCACCTCAGCTCGCGGTGGCGTCGGTGCCGGTGGCCGCCGGCTCGTCCGGGAACTTGCCGCCGCCGAAGCCCTTCAGCTCCGCCTCGGAGAAGCCGTCGATGCGACGATACATCTGCGGACCCGGCGTATAATCGTTGCAGCCGAACGGCGCCGCCGCCGCCATGATCTCGCTCAGCGAGTGGTGGTAGAGCGGGAGCAGGTGCCCGATACACGCCATGCGCGCCTCGGAGCTCGTCACGCCGCCGATCGCCAGCGACGCCTCCATCAACCACTTGGTCGTGCCCGAGGGGCCGGCCGCCAGCGGCATGCTCATCTCGCGATGCTTGGCCACCCAGGCGTTCGCCTCGTTGAGCGCCCAGACCTTCGCGCCTTGATTCCAGGCCAACGTGGCCTGTGGGTCGTATTCGCCGCCGCCCGCGTGCTGGGCCTGCGCCTGCTGCTCGGAGGGATGAAGCGGCATGCCCGCGTCGGCCATCTGCTGCCCGGTCGCGCCCATGTTCGCGTTGTCGCCGGTCCACACGCGCGCGCCCTTCTGACCGTCGACCTCGTTTTCCAGCGCGGCCTTGGCTTGAGCCTTCTTGATCTCGGCGACCTTGATCTCGGCCGCCGCCAGCCAGGTCTCGTAGTCGCCGTCCTTGGTGTTGAGCATGTCCTGCTGCATGATCTTCGAATAGAACTGGCCGATGTGCTGCATGACCATGCGCACGTTGCCGTCGTCGAAGACCGACTTGATGAGCGCGACGCTGTCGCCGACGCCCCCGCACCAGGTGGCGTCGCTCGCGATGCTCGCCAGGTCGTCGCGCAAGCCCTTGAAGCGCGCATCCCACTTCTGGTGCTTCGCCGTGAGGTAGGCCTTGGCGCGCCCGGCGAGGGTCTGCGCCGGGCCGGCGGCCTTGCCATAGGCGGAGCGCCCGAGCGCCAGCTCGAACGCCTTGGCATCCTTTTCGAAGTCCTCGTTGACCGCGGCCGACGCGCCGCTGGCGCGCAGCTGGTCGCCTACCGGGGTGACCTCGCCGCCGCGTCCTTCCACGCGCTCGGTCGTCGCCGCCACCTGCTCGGTCGTCGCCCCCTGGGTCGAGAGCGCCTCACGTTGTACCGCGCGCCGCTGCACACGCAGGTTCGACGGCGCCCCGCCTGCGACGCCCGCCGCGTCGCGGGCACCTCCGTCCTGGCTGCGGCGTTGAACCGGAGCGCCGGCACCCGCCCGCGGGGCGAGCTGCTGGACCTGCGAATCGTAGCTCAGGCCGACGAGGCTCGAGCGCAGCTGCACGGAGCGCCCGGGGGCGGCCGAGGACGAGGACGACGACGTCGAGCCGCTGTCCTGGGTCGTCGCGGGGGTGCTGCTCGTGGCTAGTTCGCTTGCGCTCATGACGATCTCCGGGCTTGAAGCGCTGACTCGCAGCCAAGCCGGCCGAGGACCACCCTGGAGACGAGCCTAGGCCACACTCGCGCGATGGGCAAGGTCGAAGCATACAGTTCACGCGCGTCCCGCCCGGTGTGCGGGCCCGGACCCGAGCAGGAGCGGCGAGCGGACCAGCCGGCCGCGGGCGCTTGCCGCGCCGGCGGAACTTCGCATAGGGTCCGGCCATGGAGACGGGCACGAGAGCGCGGAGCGCGCTCACGGTGCGTGAGGTCGCCGCGGCCGACGTGCCGGCGGTGATCACGCTCGTGACGCAGGTGCTGGGCGAGTTCGGGATCGCGTTTGGCGAGGGCAGCGCGACGGACGCCGAGCTGGTCGGTCTGCCCGGCGTCTATCGCGACGTGGGCGGGGCCTTCTGGGTGGCGATCGACGGCGAGGCGCGCCTCGTCGGCACCGCCGGGGTCTACCCGCTCGCGGACGGGGTCTTCGAGCTGCGCAAGATGTACCTCGCGCGGGAGGCGCGCGGGCTCGGGGTGGGCGCGCTGCTCTTCGAGGCGGCGAGCGACTTCTGCCGGCGCGCGGGCGCGAGCGCGATCGTGCTCGACACGACCGACGAGATGCAGCAGGCGATCGCGTTCTACGAGCGGCACGGCTTCGTGCGCGACGACAGCCAGATCCGCGGGTCGCGCTGCAGCCGCGGCTATCGCCTCGACCTCACGGCGCGCTGAGTGCGGTGACCAGCTCGGCGTGCTGGGGGAAGGCGGCGAGCAGCTCGGCGCGGGTGGGCATCACGAAGTCGGCGAAGTCGAAGCCGGGCGCGACGGTGCAGCCGACCAGCGCGTAACGACCGCCTGGGGCGAGGCGCGCGCCGAAGGTCGCGCCGCGCGGCACGACGGCCTGGAGGCGCTGGCCGTGGGAGAGGTCGGCGCCGAGGAGGAGATCCTCGCGGCCGCCGTCGGGGTGGAGCACGTGCACGACGAGCGGGTCACCGCGGTGGAAGTGCCAGACCTCGTCCGAGGCGATGCGGTGAAGCGCGGAGTGGTGGCCAGCGGGCAGGAGGAAGAGGATCGCGGTCGAGGCGCTGCGCGGGCCCGAGTGGCCCGGGATGGCGGCGGCGGGCAGGGTCAGCGTGTCGCGATAGGTCTCGCGGAAGTAGCCGCCTTCGGGGTGGGGCGTGAGCTCGAGCGCGTCGATGAGCGCGCGGGCCTCGAGGTCGATCGTCATGGCGCGACTCCGATGTGACCGGCGGCGAGCGCCTGGTCGAGGTGGCCTATCAGGTGGCCGTGCACGCCGCGCTCGGCGAGGGCGGCGAGGAGATCGGGAGCGCGCTCGGGGGCGACGGCGACGAGGAGCCCGCCGGAGGTCTGCGCGTCGCAGAGCACGAGCTGGTCGGCCTCGGCGGTGACGCCGAAGTCGACCCAGCGCTCGCCGTCGGGCTGGCCGATGAGGAAGCGGCGGTTGGCGTGCGTGCCGCCGGGCGCGATCCCGTCGCGCACGTAGGCGGCCGCCGCGGGCATGACGGGCACGCGCGAGCACGAGACGACGGCGCCGAGGCCGCTGGCGCGCGCGAGGTTTCGCAAGTGGCCGAGGAGGCCGAAGCCGGTGACGTCGGTCGCGGCGTGCACGTCGGGCAGGAGCGCGCACATCGCTTCGGCGGCGGCGCGGTTGAGGGTCGTCATCCAGGCGATCGCCTCGGCGAGCGCGTGGCGGGTGTCGAGGTCCTGCTTGGCGGCGGTGGTGATGATGCCTAGACCGAGCGGCTTGGTCAGGACCAGCGCGTCCCCGGCGCGGCCGCCGGCGTTGCTGATCACGCGCGCCGGGTGCACGAGGCCGGTCACGGCGAGGCCGTAGATCGGCTCGTCGCTCTTGATCGTGTGGCCGCCCGAGAGATCGATCCCGGCCTCGCGCGCGATGGCGGCGCCGCCACGCAGGATCTCGCCGAGCACCGAGGCGGGCAGCAGGTGGTCGGGGAAGCCGACGAGGTTCAGCGCCGTCAGCGGGCGACCCCCCATGGCGTAGACGTCGGACAGCGCATTGGCCGCGGCGATGCGCCCGAAGTCGAACGGATCGTCGACGATCGGCGTGAAGAAGTCGGTCGTCAGGACCAGCGCGCGCTCGTCGTCGAGGCGATAGACGGCGGCGTCGTCGGCGGTCGCGCTGCCGATGAGCAGGTTCGGATCGCGCGGCGCCGGCAGCGCGCCGAGGAGCCCGAAGAGGTAGCCCGGCGGTTGCTTGGCGGCGCAGCCCGCGCGCTTGGCCAGGCGCGTGAGGCGCACCTCGACCGGCGCGTCGGCGGCCGTCGTCACGAGGGTTGTCCCTGGTCGCGCACGCGCTGCATGAACCACCACTGGTGGCCCTCGGGATCGATGGCGCGATAGGTACGATCGGCCCAGTACTCCGGCCCGTAGTCGGTGGTGGCCGGCTCCTCGGCGATGACCGCGCCGGCGGCGCGCGCGCGCTCGCAGTGGGCGTCGACGTCGTCGATCACGACGCACAGGGACTGCGTGTTCCAGCCGCCGAGCGCCTTGGGGCTGCGGCACGAGAGCGGCACCGGGCGATCCGCCTTGGCGCTGACCGAGCCGATCATGACGAGCCCGCCGGCGAGCTCGAGCTCGGAGTGCTCGATGCGCCCGTCGTCGCCTTCGACGCGCAGGCGGCACGTGAATCCGAACGCGTCGCAGAGCCAGTCGATCGCCTTGGCGGCGTCGTCGTAGAAGAGCGCGCTCGAGATGCGCGGCCAGCCTCGGGGCGGGGGTCCCATCTTCACTCCTGGGTCTTGGCGCGGCCTGAGAGGCGCCCGCGCGAGCCCCTACCATGCTCGCGATGGCATCGAGGCGCAAGCCGGACCATAGTGTGCTCCCGTCCGGAGCCGACCCATGCACACGACGATCATCGACAGAATGCACCGCCCGCTCATCGCCGCCGCGATCGGCGCGCTCGCCGCGACCGCGCTCGGCGCCTGCATGGACGACGCGGACCCCACCACCTGCGTCGTCGATGGCGTGGAGCACGCGCCGGGCGACACCTTCCCGGCCGATGACGGCTGCAACACCTGCACCTGCGGTGACGACGGCGAGGTCTCGTGCACGCTCATCGGCTGCGTCGAGACCTGCACCTACCAGGGCACGGTGCACGAGGTCGGCACCACCTTCCCGGCCGGCGACGGGTGCAACACCTGCTCCTGCGGCGAAGGCGGCCTGGTCGCCTGCACCGGTCTGGCGTGCCCGCCGCCGGTGACCTGCACGCACGAGGGCGAGACCTACGAGCCCGGCGAGAGCTTCCCGGCGGGGGACGGCTGCAACACGTGCAGCTGCACCGAAGACGGCCAGGTCGCGTGCACGCTGATGCCGTGCATCGTCGGCTGCGAGCACGAAGGTCAGACCTACGAGCTCGGCGAGACCTTCCCCGCCGGCGACGACTGCAACACCTGCACCTGCGAGGAGGGCGGGCAGGTCTCGTGCACCAAGATCGCGTGCATCGACACGTGCGAGTACGGCGGCGCGACCTACGCCGAGGGCGACTCCTTCCCGGCCGACGACGGGTGCAACACCTGCACCTGCATGGAGGGTGGTGAAGTGGCGTGCACCGAGATCGCGTGCCCGGAGACCTGCACCTACGACCGGCAGACCTGGCAGGTCGGCGACACCTTCCCGGCGATCGACGGGTGCAACACCTGCACCTGCATGGCGGGCGGGCAGATCGCCTGCACCGCGATGGCGTGTATCTGCGACCCCGAGAGCGAGTGGTGGCGCCAGTACTACGGCCTGTCTCCCGAGGAGTGCGCGGCGATCAACTACCGCTGCGTCGAGTGGACGAGCTCGTTCGAGAACGAGTGCGGCTGCGGCTGCGAGCAGTCGGCCGAGTGCGAGCGCGAGATCGAGTGCTACTACCCCGAGTGCGACGCGCGCTCGGTCGCGGTCGAGTGCCCGTACTCGACGATCGACACGAGCCGCGACTGCTCCGCCGAGCAGCAGTGCCCGCAGGGCACGGGGTTCTGCACGCGCCCCGATCAGGATCTCGGCTGCGGGATCTGCATGAACCCGCCCGAGGAGGAGGTCTGCCAGGGCGACGGGGACTGCGCCGCGGGATCGATCTGCGAGCCGCTTCGCTGCGCGTGCATGGGTCAGCACGTGTGCGTGCCCGGCTGCACGAGCGACGCCGAGTGCGGCGAGGGCGAGGCCTGCGGAGACGACGGTCGCTGCGCCGCCGCGCGTTGCCAGAGCCAGGACGAGTGCCCTGTGAATTTCCGTTGCGACAGCGGCGGCTGCCTCAGGCGTGCATGTACGACGAGCGAGAGCTGCGAGGGCTACTGCGTCGGCGGCTCCTGCTACGCCGAGCCGGGCTCGTGCAACTTCCCGCCGCCGTGAGGGTGCGGGCGGTCGCGGTTCTCGATTACGAAAGCCCGCGCGCCCGCTCGGCGCTTGGCGCATCGACCGTCCGGACGTAGCGTTCGCCAGCCCGCGGGGTCGTCCCCGCCGCGCATCGGAGCGATCATGCGAACGTGGGGACTCTCGTCGGTCATCGCCATCGGCCTCTTCCTGTTCACGGCGAGCGCGTGCGACAGCGGCTC
>WYBB01000189.1 GCA_011526585.1 Deltaproteobacteria bacterium | reverse complement strand
CGGGCCGACGGCGACCCCTCGGGTTGACCAGCGCGGCGCGCGGCGATAGGCATCGTGGGCCCAGTTTCGTGGAGGTCCAGGTGCCCAACCCGATCGCTCACTTCGATACGTCCCTCGGGGGCTTCTCGGCGGAGATCTACGTCGACAAGATGCCGATCACCGCCAACAACTTCATCCGGCTCGCCAAGGAGGGCTTCTACGACGGCCTGCATTTCCACCGGGTGATCAAGCGCTTCATGGTGCAGTTCGGCTGCCCCTACTCACGCGACCCCAAGGACCGCCGCGCCGGCATGGGGGACTCGCCGCACGGCGCCATCCCCGACGAGCACCCCGCGGCGCACAAGCTCTCGAACGAGCCGTTCACGCTCTCGATGGCCAACGCCGGGCCCAACACCGGCTCGAGCCAGTTCTTCATCAACACCGTGCACAACAAGTACCTCGACTTCTTCTCGCCGGGTCCGTCCAAGCACCCGGTCTTCGGCAAGGTGATCCACGGAACCGACATCGTGCAGAAGATCGAGATGACGCCGACCGACGCCGGTGATCGCCCGGTGACGCCGGTCAAGGTGCTCTCGATCACGATCGAGGAGCGCTGAGCGCGATGGCCCAGCGCTTCGCCGACCTGGAGGGGCTGCCTCCTCCCGAGCTCGAAGCGCTCATGCGCGCCGGCGAACGGGTCGAGGCCGAGTCGCTCTGCGACACGCTCTGGCATGGCTACTCGCTGGCGATGCCGGCCCCGCTCTTCAAGCTGCTCGGGCGCTTCGGCAAGACCTTCTTCGACGACCGCGCGCGCGGGGTCGTGCGCGGCTGGAACGTGCGCATGCGCCAGTCCGGCGAGAGCTGGACGCCGGCGCTCTTCCGCGATCGCCAGGTGACCTACGGGCACTACGTCGTCATCGAGCGCCCCGAAGGCGCGCTCGCCGAGGCCTACCCGAACGCGTTCCTCATCGACTACGGCAAGGGCGGAAACCGCACGTGGGATCCGCTCGCGCGCGTGCGCGATTGGGTCGTCGGGCTCGACGACGGCCGCCTGCTCGGCCGCATGTACCTGTCGCTCGGCGGGCGGCAGGTGCCGACCCCCAGCTACTTCGCCCTTGCGCGCGGCGAGCCGCTCGGCACCGTGGTCGAGCCGCCGGTGCGCGCCTGAACGATCGGCCGCGAACGCAACGGAGAGGTCTCATGGGATTCTTCCTCGGTACCGAGATCGACACCGCGGGCGCAGGCCCGACGCGCATCGACTACAAGCCCAAGCACCTGACCACGCACGGGCTCATCTTCGGCATGACCGGCAGCGGCAAGACCGGCCTCGCGCTGGGCATGCTCGAGGAGGCGCAGCGCGCGAAGATCCCGATCATCGCGATCGATCCCAAGGGCGATCTCGGCAACCTCGCCCTCGCCTGGCCGGATCTCTCGCCGAAGTACTTCGCGACCTGGCTCGACCCGGCGCGCCTCGAAGGCAAGTCGCCGCTCGACGTCGCCGAGTCGGTCGCCGACCAGTGGCGCGACGGCCTCGCGAAGGACGGCCTCGGCGAGTCGGAGATCGCCGCGCTGCGCAGCGCGGCGCACGTCACGATCTACACGCCGGGCTCGACCGCCGGCGTGCCGGTCTCGCTGCTCGACCGTTTCGCGCCGCCGCCCGGCTACGCGACCCAGCCCGAGGAGGACAAGAGCGAGCTCGTCGGCGGCATCGTCGCGGCGCTGCTCGCGCTGGTGAAGATCGACGCCGATCCGCTGCAGTCCAAGGAGTACATCCTGCTCGCCAACATCCTGTCCGAGGCGTGGGCGCGCGGTGACTCGCTCGATCTGCCGCGCCTCGTGCAGAAGGTCTCGGAGCCGCCGTTCTCCAAGCTCGGCGTCTTCGAGCTCGACGACTTCTTCCCGCCGAAGAAGCGCAAGGACTTCGCGATGCAGCTCAACGGGCTCATCGCCAGCCCGTCGTTCCAGGCGTGGCTCACCGGCGTGCCGCTCGACGTCGAGCTCCTGCTCGCCAAGGACCCGGCGGGCGGTCCGACGCGCACCTCGATCTTCTCGATCGCGCACCTCGACGACAGCGAGCGCATGTCCTTCGTCGCGCTGCTCCTCGATCGCGTGATCGCGTGGATGCGCCAGCAGCCCGGCACCGGCGAGCTGCGCGCGCTGATCTACATGGACGAGGTCTTCGGCTATCTGCCGCCCCACCCGCTCAACCCACCGTCCAAGCGCGCCATCCTCACGCTGCTCAAGCAGGCACGCGCCTTCGGTCTGGGCGTGCTCCTGGCGACGCAGAACCCGGTCGACGTCGACTACAAGGCGCTGACCAACGCCGGCACCTGGATGGTCGGCAAGCTGCAGACCGAGCAGGACAAGGAGCGCATCCTCGACGGCCTCATGGGCGCACAGACCGCCGCCGTGCAGGTCTCGCGCTCGGACGTGTCGCGGCGGATCTCCGCGCTCGAAGGCCGGCAGTTCCTGCTGCAGAACGCGCACGATCCGAACCAGCGCGTGTTCAAGACGCGCTACTGCATGTCCTATCTGCGCGGCCCGCTCACCCGCCAGGAGATCGCGCGGCTGCGCGAGCTCGACTTCTACAACGACCCGAGCGTCAAGCACCTGGGACCGAAGGTCCCCAGCGCGCCCTCGGGCGCGACGCCCGCTCCCCCGAGCGCGAGCCCGCAGGCGACGCGCGCGCCCGCCCCGCCTTCGCCGCCGAGCTCCGCGCGCGGCCGCGGCCCCGAGATCGTCGGTGAGGTGGTCGAGCCGCAACCGGGGTCCGTGCAGGCGGTCTACGGGCTGCCGACGCGTTATCTGCCCTCGGCGCTGCTCGTGCGGCCCGAGCTGCGCGCCGCGCTCGGGATCGGCGAGGTGATGGCCAACGGGCCGCTGACGCTCCGGCCGGCGCTGGTCGGCGAGGCGCTCCTGACCTTCCGGATCGATCACTGGGGCGAGCTGACGACCGGCCTCGTGACGCGCGTGGCCTTCCCGCTGCCGGCGACCCCCGGTGGGACGAGCTGGCGCGTGGCCGACGGGATCTTGCGCGCCGCGGATCTCGTCGAGCACGCCCCGAGCGGCGGCATGCCGGCGGCGCTGCCGGGCTGGCTCCACTCGCCGAGCGACCGCGAGCGCGCCAAGGACCTCTTCATCTCGCAGGTGATCGGCCGGCAGACGGTGACGCTGCCGGTATGCCCGCCGCTCATGCGCCACGGTGAGCCGGGCGAGCGCCTCGAAGACTTCCGCTCACGCCTGGCGAGGCTGCTCGGCCAGGCGGCCGACGGCGCGCTCGGCAAGGCCGAGGCCGAGGGCCGCCACATGGCGGGGGTCTTCGACAAGCAGGTCGGCGAGATGAAGTCGCTCCTCGAGATGGACCGTAACGAGCTCGCCTTCCTGCGCGAGCGCGGCGACGACGAGGCCTATCGTCGCGCCGCCGAGCGCGCGAGGCTCCGCGCCGAGCGCTACAAGGAGCTCAAGGCGACGCGCGACAAGTTCCTCACGCTGGCCGAGCGCGACAGGGCCGACATCGAGTTCTCGGCGCTCGACAAGCTCGCCGCCTGCGAGCTGCGCGAGCTCAAGCTCGACCCCAAGGGCGTGAAGGTAGGCTTCTTCGGCCTCTGCTGGATCCCTTCCCGCTGAGTGCGCGGCTGCAACGCGCGGGGGCGTCGTCGCTTCGCTTGGTCAGCGCGGGGCTCGGGGGCGCAGCTCCCGGGTACTCGAGTACGCCTCCTCCCTCCCGGCGCTCGCTCCTTGCCCGCGCGCGTTTCGCTCGCGCGCTGAGCGGGAAGCGGGGACGCGCGTCGACGAGGGCCCACGAGGCACCCGTCTACTTCGGGTTGAAGATGCTGCCGTTGATGTTGGGGATCCCGCCGCCGGCCGGGCCGCCACGGCGCGGGCCCTTCGCGTCGGCCGCGCCCTTGAGGGCGTCCAGCTCCTGACGGGTCTTCTCGAAGTCGCTCTTGAGCACGGCGAGCTGCTGCTCGAGCCCGCGGTGCGCGCCCTGCGCCTCGCCGACCTGGCGCTGCAGTTCGGCGATCTGCTTGCGCGCCGCCTCGAGGTCCATCAGGACCTTGCCCTCGGCGGTCGCCTGCTTGCGCGTCGCCGCGACGACAGCCTTGGCCGCGGCGCTCACGTCGATGCCGGCGTCCTTGGGCGATGGCGACGCCAGCATCCCGGTGCCGAGCCCGAGCCCGATGCCGATCAGCACCAGCGCCGCCAGCATCAGCTTGTTCGGGCCCTTGGGCTGCGCCACCACGACCTTCAGCTCGGCCGACTTCGGCCCCGCCTGGGGCTCCGCGCCGAGCGGGCGCATGTGCGGCGCCGTCGCGAGCGCCTTGCGGTCGTGCTCGCTGCGTTCGCGCTTGGACAGCGCCTCGTTGCGCCGCCGCGCCTCCTCGATCAGCTTCTGCTGGGCGGCCTCGCGCTTTCTGCTCTCCTCGCGCTCGCGCGCCTCGCGCTCCTCGCGCGCGCGGCGGTCCGCCTCGCTCTCGAGCTCTTTCTGTTCCTCGGCGACGCTCTGCTTGACGTCGTTGAGCAGGTCGGTCAGCAGGCTGCCGACCTTCGAGGGGCCTTCATCGTTCTTCGAGTTCGCCATGCACCCACGCTCCGTTGCTGGCGAGCCGTGCCGATGAGCCGCGATTGCAGGCGCTTCGGCGGGCTGGAGGCTCGCACGACCACGGACTATACGCGCGTCGACGCGGATCGATCCAGTCCCGAGCCGTTGAGTCGGTGCGGGTCCGGTCGAGCCCCGAGGGAGAATCGCTTTACTGATCGAGGCGGCTGCCCCAGAAGACCGCGTCGATCTTGGTCGAGGCGTTGTCACCGAACTTGAGCTCGACGTCCCAGACACACGGATTGGTCAGCGTGCCGATGAGATCGATCTTCAGGTCGGAGTTCGAGTCCTGGAGCCGGCACGGTGCCTTGGTGCCGAGGGTGAAGCCCTCGCCGGTCGAGAGGTCGAGGTTGGTCAGCGTCTGGCGGAGGAAGCCGGGCGCCGCGGTCTGGATCGTCGTGCAGGCCGCGTAGACCGCGGCCGCGTCGGCGCCGTCGCCGCTCGACCCCGACTCGTACTTGCCGTCCTCGTCGCCGAGGATGCGGTCGGCGAAGATCCCGCAGCAGTCCTTGCCGGTCTCCTGCGCCGAGAGGCACTCGGCTCCGTTGCCGACGAGGTAGCCGAGGAGATCGCCGTACGAGTCGACGGTCGGGTTGCCGACGAGCAGCGGGATCAGCACGATCTCGAGGAAGGTGCTGATGAGCGCGCCGTAGCGCAGGTTGAGCGGGTGCTTCTCGATGGTCAGGTCGAAGTAGTTGTCGACGTAGGCCGGGAAGGTGCCGCGCACCGCCGCCGACTGGAACGCGTTCATGTTGTAGACGCGATCGCCGCAGCCCTCCTCGGTGGCCTCGCAGTTGGCGCCCAGCGACCACTTGAAGGCGATCTTGTACCAGTTCTCCTCGGTGTCGCCCGCGGCGAAGACGCCGTCGGCGTCCGGCTCCTTCTTGAAGGTGAAGGTCGCGGTGATCTCGAAGGCCGTCAGGATGTCGGCCACCTCGCCGCCGCTCGACAGGATCGTCGCGAAGACCGTGTCGTCGAGCACCGACTTCAGGATCGCGTCGACCAGCTCGAAGACGAAGCCGCCGAGCGTGCCGGGCACCACGTTGCCGTTGGCGTCGGAGTCGAAGAGCATGTCGCAGAAGCCGTTGAGCTGCCCACCCTCCTCGGTCAGCAGATCACAGGCGATGTCGAAGACGGTCTGCGTCGGCGACTGGAAGAAGCCGACCACGTAGCGCACGTAGGTCTGGTACGGCTCGGGGATCGCGCTGATGAAGTCGAAGCGGGTCGTGACGTCGTAGGCACCGACGTAGAGCGGCGGCCGGTCGATGAGCTCGACCTCGACGGTCTTCGACTTGCCCCACTCGACGACGGCGTCGGTGTTGTTGCAGGCCCAGGCCTGCGCCTCGCCGATGTTGTTCTTCGAATACGCGAGGATCGTGTACTTCTGCGTCTGGTCGGCCTCGAGGTTGTCGAACTCGGGGAACTTCGCCGACTGCTGGATGAGCAGGTCGTCGCGCGACACGTTGGCGGTGCCGTTGGTGAAGAGCTCGGTGATGTTGTCGCAGTTGGGCACGCCGGCGGCGTTCTGCTTGTAGAGGTTGACGCTGTAGGTGCCCACGGGACGCGTGCCGTTGTAGCTGCCGACGACGGTCAGGTGCACGAGGCCCTTGGGGCTGACGACGACGTCGAAGAACTTCGGCGGGATCTCGGAGTTGTCGATCCACGCCTTGACGACGAACTGGCCGATGACGCTCTGCTGCGGGCGCGTCTGCACGCCGGCGATGCCCTCGGCGTTGGTCGCGCTCGACAGCGTATTGAGGTGGCCGAGCCCGTTGGGATCGTTTTCGAGCGCGAACTTCACCGGCTGGCCGGCGACGGGCAGCCCGTCCTCGGTGTAGCGCAGCTCGAGCGCCTTCACCTCGTTGTAGCCGAGGAAGACGGTGCAGCGCGGCTTGCCGACGCACGGCTGCTGGTCGTCACCGAAGCCCAGGTTGAACTCCAGCGCGCGCACCTTGGGCACGTTCGTGTCCGTCGGCGGCGTCGTCTCGCTCGGAGCGTCCGGGAAGAAGGTATCGGGCGTCGTGTCGGGCGTCGTCGACACCCCGTCGTCGCCGCACGCGCCGACCGCGAGCGCGCTCGCCAGGGTCGCCAGACCGAGCCAACCGCCATTCGTCTTCATCTCAGTTCCTCCGCGCGCCGTCAGACGGCCGGTGTTTGGCGCCGAGCATGCCCGATCGCACTCCTGGGTGCAATCCACGTCGGTGCCAAGTGCGCGCGGGTCTTAGAGAGAGCGCCCCGGCATGTCAAGGCTTTGGCACCTTGCCGCCGTCTTTGAGATAACGCTCGATGTTGGCGCGGTGCTCGTCGAGGGTGGCCGCGAAGGCGCTGCCGCCCGCGCCGTCGCGCCTGGCGACGAAGAAGAGATACTCATGCGCCTCCGCCTCCAGCACGGCGATGAGCGCGGCGCGCGACGGGCTGCAGATGGGCCCCGGCGGAAGTCCCTGTATCGCATAGGTATTGTACGGGTTGCTCGCGTCCTTGCGCTCGCGCGGGCTCGGCGCCCGGCCGACGCGGTCGGGCCGGTACATCAGGGTCGGATCGGTCTCGAGGCGCATGCCGCGTCGCAACCGATTGAGAAAGACCCCCGCCACCCGCGGGGCCTCGTCCTTGCGGCCGGTCTCCTTGTCGACCAGCGACGCCAGCACGACGACCTCGGCCGGGCCGAGCCCGAGCTCACGCTCGAGCGCGGCGAACTGCGCCGCGTGTGAGACCTGCAAGGCACCGAAGACCTTGCCGAACTGCCGGACCGCGCGCGTGAGGATCGCGTCGGGCTCGGCGTCCGGCGAAAAGAAGTACGTCTCCGGGAAGAGGAAGCCCTCGAGCCAGGTGTCCTGCACGCCGTCGCCGCGCGGCGCCCTCGCCCTGACCGGCACCCCGAGCGCGCGCACCCACGCCTCGTCGGCGGCGCGCGCCAGCACCGCCGCGCGCGTGCCCGGGAAGCGCGCCTCGATCGCGTCGGCCGCCTGCCACACCGAGCGCCCCGGCACCAGCGTCAGCACCACCCGCTCGCCGCGCGCCCTCAGCACGAGCCACGCCCCGAGCGCGCCGCCGACGGACAGCGCGCCGACGAGCGCCCACACGAGCCAGCGCGTGCGCGCGCTCCGACGCCGCGCCGCGCTCACTGCGCCTCCCCGCCGCGCACCTCGGCGTCGAGCCACGCCTGCAGGAGCACCGCCGCCGCCGCGCTGTCGACGCGCCCCTTGTCGGCGCGACCCGGGCGGCGCCCGGCTTCGCTCAGGCGCGCCTCGGCCTCGCGCGAGGTCCAGCGCTCGTCAACCATCACGACCGGCACCGTGACGTAGCGCGCCAGCTTCTCGGCGAACTTCGTCGCCGGCTTCGTCGTCGTCGTCTCGCGCCCGTCCACGTGCAGCGGCAGCCCGACCAGGACCAGCGTCGCCTCGGTCGCCTCGACCAGCGCCGCCACCCGCTCGATCTGCCGGCGCTTGTCCTTGTCCTCGATCGTCACGTGCGGCGTCGCCAGCGTGCGCGTCGGGTCCGAGAGCGCGACGCCGATGCGCGCCTCGCCCCAGTCGACCGCCATCACCCGTCCCGCGTGCGCCATCGCTTCACTCTGCATAGACGACATAGCCGTTGTTCAAGATCGACAAGAGGTCCATCGAGAGCGCGATCGCGTAGTGCAACGCGACGCCCCACCAGATGCTGCGATGCCTCAACGCGAGAAAGCCGAGCGCACATCCCGCCGCGATCGCGCCCATCGTCTCGGCCATCGGTTTGCCGAAGTGCCCGGTCACGTACGGCACCGCCATGAACGCGAGCCCGTAGAGGCCGAGATCCTTCTCGGTACCGAAGGTCAGAAAGCCGCGCCAGAACCCTTCACCCGACAGGAAGATCAGGAAGTAGAACGCCTCGTACACCAGGAGATGCCAAATCCACACGCCGCCATTCGGATCGACGATGTCGCGCGCCAGTGGGTACTTCGCCATGAACGGCGCGGTCTGCGCAGCCATCCACAAGACCGGGATCATGCCGACGAAGAGCGCGACGTAGACCCAGCGCACGCCCGCGACCGCGCCCGCGCGATGCCCGGCGGAAAGCGGCATGCCGAGCTCGGACGGCGCGCGGCCGAGCGCCAGCCGTGCCACCGTCAGCGGCACGACCAGCCGCAAGAGCACACCCATCGACGAGAAGTACATGAACGGGACCAGCGGCCAGAAGGTCTCGTGGTCCATGGGCGGCGCGCCGAAGATCCGCCGATAGCCGTCGCTGCGCCCGAAGTACCAGAACACGATGACGCACACGAGCCCGGTCGCCAGCACGATCCAGGTCTGGCGCGAGATGCGCCTGACGGCGCCGAGCCCGTGAAAGGCCGCGTAGATCGCGAGGCAGCTCGCCCAGCCGAAGACGACGTGCAGCGCCTGCCAGTGCTTGTCCTCGAAGACGCCCCACGCGTGGCGCGCGACGACCTGCAGCGCGAGCACGCCCAACATCAGGAGGAACGCCACCGGGTTGAGCCGCGGCGTCGCCTCCGACATGCCGGCGGTGCGCGGCGCGAAGAGCGCCCCGAGCCAGGCCTTCGCGCCGGCGATCAAGCGACGGCGATCGTCTGGAGCCCGGGCGCGACCTCGAAGCGCGCCTCGGTCTGCGCGCGCACGCCCTCGACCGTCTCGCCCTCGGCGATCTCGGCGAGCACGAGCTTGCGCCCGCCGTCCGCGGTCGCCACGATGTCGAACCAGCCGAGCTCGGTCAGCAGGTGATGCACGCAGCGTCGCCCGGTCAGCGGCAGGGTGCACTCGCGCAGGACCTTGGGCTGCCCCTTGGCGGTGTGCGACATCAGCACGATGACGCGCCTGGCGCCGGCGACGAGGTCCATCGCGCCGCCCATGCCCTTGACCATCTTGCCGGGGATCATCCAGTTGGCGAGGTCGCCCTGCTCGGAGACCTGCATGCCGCCGAGGATCGCCAGGTCGATGTGACCGCCGCGGATCATGCCGAACGAGTCCGCGCTGGAAAAGAAGCTCGAGCCCGGCAGGTAGGTCACCGTCTGCTTGCCGGCGTTGATGAGGTCGGGATCCTCCTCGCCCTCGAAGGGGAAGGGCCCGATCCCGAGGAGGCCGTTCTCGGACTGGAGCACGACCTCGATCCCTTCGGGGATGTGGTTGGCCACCTGGGTCGGCATGCCGATCCCGAGGTTGACGTAGAAGCCGTCTCTCAGCTCCCGCGCCACGCGCCGGATCATCTGCTCCTGGGTGAGTGCCATGGCGTCCTCACGCGCTCGGCCGCGGACGGACCGTCCGCTGCTCGATCGGTTTTTCGTAGTCGACGCCCTGCAGGATCCGCTGCACGAAGATCCCGGGCGTGTGGATGTGGTTCGGGTCGAGCGCGCCCGCCGGGACGAGCTCCTCGACCTCGGCGATGGTGATGCGCCCGGCGGTGGCCATCATCGGGTTGAAGTTCTGCGCCGTGTAGCGGAAGACGAGGTTGCCGTGCGTGTCGCCCTTCCACGCCTTGACGAAGGCGAAGTCGGCGGTGAGCCCGCTCTCGAGCACGCACGCCACGCCGCCGAAGTCCCGCACCTCCTTGCCGTCGGCGACCACGGTGCCGACGCCCGTCGGCGTGAAGAAGGCGCGGATCCCGGCGCCGCCGGCGCGGATGCGCTCGGCCAGCGTGCCCTGTGGCACCAGCTCGACCTCGAGCTCGCCGGAGAGGAACTGCTGCTCGAAGTTCTTGTTCTCGCCGACGTAGCTCGAGATCATCTTCTTGATCTGGCGAGCCTGCAACAGCACGCCGAGCCCCTTGTGGTCGGTGCCGCAGTTGTTCGAGATCACGGTGAGGCCGCGCGTGCCCCTCTTGTGCAGCGCTTTGATCAGGTTCTCCGGGTTGCCGGAAAGGCCGAAGCCGCCGCTCATCAAGGTGACGCCGTCGGCGATGTCGAAGATCGCCGCGTCTGCGTCGGGGTAGACCTTGTTCATTCGATTTTCCCCCCAGCGCCTCACGGCGCTACCCCCGGCTGCCTGCCCTGGCGGGCGCCGAGAGTGAACCAACGCCTCGGCAGCGGTCAGGCCGAGGCCTTCGCCGCCTTCTTGTCGTCGCTCGTCGCGTCGCGGGTGACGCCCTTCTTCTTGTGCTGGCCCGACTGGCCGTCCTTGTCGCGCTTGTCCGCCTCGCGACGCTGGAGGTAGCCGTCGACGTAGAGCACGATCGGCACCGACACGTAGATCGACGAGTAGGTGCCGAAGATGATCCCGAGGAACATCGTGATGGCGAAGTCGGAGATCTGCCCGCCGCCGAAGACCAGGATCGCGCCGATCGCCAGGAGCGTCGTCACGCCGGTCAGGACCGTGCGCGAGAGCGTCTGGTTGACCGCCTTGTTGAGGAGGTCGACGAGATCCTTGCCCTTCTGGTTGGTGAAGATCTCGCGCACGCGGTCATAGACGACGATCGAGTCGTTGATCGAGTAGCCGATGACGGTGAGCACCGCCGCGAGCACCTGCAGCGAGAACTTGAGGTCGAGCAGCGCCACCAGGCCCATCGTCACGATCGCGTCGTGCAGGAGGGCCACCACGCCGCCCGGCGCGTAGCGGAAGTCGAAGCGCAGGGTCACATAGATGAGGATGCCGATGAGCGAATAGAGGATGGCGAGGAAGCCGTCGTTGAGGAGGTCGGAGCCGACCGACGGCGAGACCATCGCCGAGGACTCGACCGCGATGAACTTGTCGCCGAAGTCCTTGGCGAGCGCCTTGGAGAAGGCGACCTGCAGGGCCTCGATGTCGACGGTGAAGCGCTTGTCGCTCTTGCCGACGATCGCCTCGGCGAGGCGCTTGTCGAACTCGGCCTGACCGGGCAGGCCGGTGTCCAGCGTCTCGGCCTGGCTCTTGGCTTCGTCGCGCTCGCGGTCCTGGCGCATGAGGTCGACGTCGCGCAGGAACTCGACCTCGATCTGGCGCTCGAAGTCGGAGGTGATGGTCACCGCCTCGTAGCCGAGCTCGTTGAAGACGGCGGTCAGCTCGGCCTTGCGCGCGGCGATGTCGCTGTCGGCCGCGAAGGTGAGGTAGAGCGTGTCGCCCGCGTCCTCGGAGCTGGCGATCTTGGTCTCGGCGCCGAACTTCTCCTTGAGCTTGGCGACGATCTGATCGCGCTTGGCCAGGTCGACCAGCGAGGTCACCTCGGTGTAGACGAGGAAGCGGCTGACCTCGCGGCCCGCGATCTCGTCGCCCGCGCCGGCGCCGAAGTCCTGCACCTGCACCGCCGAGTCGGCGTAGCCGAGCTCGGTCCGGATGAGCGTGCCGATCGAGTCGCCGATCGCCTGCCGCTCCTGGATGGCGCCACGCTCGAAGGCGACGATGGCCGAGCTGCCGCCGTTGAACTCGATGCCGAGGTTGAGGCCCTTGATGCCGAGGAGCACGAGCGAGCCGACGGTGAGCACGAGGGAGAAGATGAACGCCTTCTTCCGCGCACCCATGAAGTCGATGTTGGTATTGGATGGGATCAGGGTGAACATCGTTCGGCCTCAGATCGAGAGGGTCGTCGGCTTCCGCGACGCCAGCCAGTAGTTGAAGATGAGCCGCGAGACGAAGACCGCGGTGAAGACCGAGGTCGCCAGACCGATGAGCAGGGTGACGGCGAAGTTGTGGATCGGGCCGCTGGTGAAGTTCATCAGCACGAAGCCGGTGAGCGCGGTCGTGAGGTTGCCGTCGATGATCGAGGAGAGGGCCTTGTCGAAGCCCTGGTCGACGGCGATGCGCGGGGCCTTGCCGGCGCGCAGCTCCTCCCGGATGCGCTCGAAGATGAGCACGTTGCCGTCGACCGACATGCCGAGCGTCAGGATGATCCCGGCGACGCCGGGGAGCGTGAGCGCGGTGTTGAAGCTCACCAGCAGGACGAAGATGAGCAGCATGTTGAACGAGAGCACGACCGCGGCGATGAGGCCGGACACGCGGTAATAGAGGATGCAGAAGGCGATGACGAGGGCGAAGCCGACGAGCAGCGCCATCGCGCCGGCCGAGACCGAGTCCTTGCCGAGGCTCGGCCCGACGGCGTGGTCGTGCACCTTGTAGACCGGGGCCTGGAAGGCGCCCTGGGTGAGCACGCCGGCCAGGGCCTGGGCCTCGTCGAAGGCGCGGCGTCCGCCGGAGCCCATCGAGATCTCGGCGCGCCCGCCGGCGATCTTCTGGTTGATGATCGGCGCCGACTGCACGTCCTCGTCGAGCATGATCGCGAGGTATTCCTTGACGTTGGCGCCGGTGGCGTCGGCGAAGAGCTGCGCGCCCTCCCCGTTCATGTCGAGGTAGACCGCTGGCTTGCCTTCCTGGCTGTAGGACATGCGCGCGCGCGAGATGTGCTGGCCGGTCAGCTCGACGTGGGACTTGAGGTAGACCGCCTGCCAGTACTGGTCGTCGGAGAGGCCGTCGCCGTCGTTGTCGACCTCCTCGTAGTTGAAGCCGATCATGTGGTCGGCGGGCACGCTCAGCGTGCGCACGAACTTGGCCAGGTCGCTCTTGCTCTTGGAGCGGACAACCGCGCCCCAGGCGTGCGCGACGGCCTCCATGCCGGCGGCCGAGGGGTTGGCCTTCTTGTACTCCTCGAGCTTGGCGGTGACCTCGGGGGAGATCAGGAACGGCTCGGCCCGGTCGACGAAGCGCATCGTGAGCTGGGCGGTGCGGCCCAGCACCGAGCGCACGACGTCCATCTGCGACTCGTCGACGCCGGGGACCTGCACGGCGATGTCGCTGTCGCCGGTGACGCGCACGTCGGGGTCGACGAGACCCATGCCGCCGACGCGCTTCTCGAGGTTGTCGCGAGTCTCGGTGACGACCTGGGCGCGGATATCCTGCGCGACGTCGTCGGGAAGGAGCAGCGAGATCGTGCGATCGCTCGCGGACTCGGAGCCCTCGAAGCGCTCGTCGAGGGCGCCCAGCGGGTCGTCCATCTCGGCGTAGACCGCCCAGGTCGCCTCGTCGGCGAGGGTCAAGGTCGCGCGGTCGAGGTCGTCGACCCTGACGGTGACCTTCTTCTTGTAGTCGGCGAGCAGCTCGCGCGGCAGGTCGGACAGGCTCTTGCCGTCCTTCTTGACGAGCTCCTCGACGATGCGGAGCTGCAGCGACTCGGCGGTCTTCTCGGTCGTCGACTCGATCGCCTGCTTCCAATCGACGGTGTAGCGGAGCTCGAGGCCGCCCGCGAGGTCGAGACCACCGCGGATCGTCTTCTGGAACGGCCACCACGAGGGCATGTCGACCGCGGAGGGGAGGGCGTACGCCACGGCGAACCCGAAGAGGGTCCACGTGAAGATGGCGCGCCAGTTGCGCTTCTTGTTCATCTTGCGTCTCTTTTCTGCTGCTGCTGCGCGGGCTACGTCAGGACCCGCCCGGCTGGGGGGCCTGCGGGTTCTTGTTCAGATCCTCGGCGGTCTGGTCGTTGGCGACGCCGCCGACGTACCCCTTGAGGATCCGGATCTGGGTGTTCTTGGCGATCTCGATGGTGAGAACGTTGCCGTCGACGCTGACGATGCGGCCGTAGATGCCGCTCGAGGTGATGACGTTGTCACCGCGCTTGAGCGACTCGACCATCTGCTTGTGCTGCTTGGCGCGCTTCTGCTGCGGGCGGATCAAGAGGAAGTAGAAGAGCACCAGCATGCCGAGCATGAAGAGGAGCTGCTCGGGCCCGCCGCACCCGGGCGGGCGCGCGCCGGCCGGGGGAGCGCCCGGAGCCCCGCCCGTCGGAGCCGTGCCGGCGCCGGTGGCGGTCTCGACCTGCGCGAGGAGGCCGTGCGCCGTGGCGAAGAGGTCGTAGATGCGTTCCAAGGCGTCTCCTGCTGCGCTGGCGCAGGGGTCCGGGGGCCAGCGGGCGGTGACGCATAGCAGAGCGACCCGGGAGGGTCAACGATGACAAGCACGCGAGTGCGATCGCGCCCGTGGGGGCCTCAAGGGCGGATTCCGCGGCGCGCCAGGGCGTCGTCGCGGAAGGCGGTGAAATTCCCCTCATCGAGGGCGCGACGGGCGGCGCGCATGAGGTCGATGAGCAGGTGCAGGTTGTGCAGGCTCGCCAGGGTGGAGGCGAGGATCTCGTCGGCCTTGCTCAGGTGGCGCAGGTAGCCGCGCGAGAAGTTGCGACATGTGTAGCAGCCGCAGCCCTCCTCGATCGGGCGATCGTCGAGGCGGTACTGGTGGTTGCGGATGTTGATGTCGCCGGTCGCGGTGAGCAGGCGGCCGTTGCGGGCGTTGCGGGTGGGCAGCACGCAGTCGAACATGTCGACGCCGTGGCCGACCGAGACGAGGAGGTCCTCCGGCGTGCCGACGCCCATGAGGTAGCGGGCTTTGTCGCGCGGCAGCTCGGGGGCGATGGCGGCGATGGTCGCCCAGGTCGCCTCCCGCGTCTCGCCGACCGAGAGACCGCCGAGCGCGTAGCCGTCGAAGGGCAGCGCGGTGAGCCCGGCGAGCGAGGCGCGGCGCAGCGCGAGGTCGACGCCGCCCTGCACGATGCCGAAGAGCTGGTAGTCGTCGCGGCCGCGGGCGTCGATGCAGCGGCGCGCCCAGCGCTCGGTGCGCTCCATGGCGGCGCGGAGGTCGGCCTGCGAGGCACCGGCGGGCGGGCAGTGGTCGAAGGCCATCACGACGTCGGAGCCCAGGACCTCTTGGATTTCTATGGACTTCTCGGGTGTCAGCAGGTGGCGGCTGCCGTCGAGGTGCGAGGCGAAGGTGACGCCGTGCTCTTCGATCTTCGCGATTTCACGAAGGGAAAAGACCTGGAAGCCGCCGCTGTCGGTCAGGATGGCGCGGTCCCAGCCCATCATCCGGTGCAGGCCGCCGAGCGCGGCGATGACCTCGGTGCCGGGGCGCAGGTAGAGATGGTAGGTGTTGGCGAGCAGGATCTCGGCGCCGAGCTCGTGGAGCTGGGCCGGGGTGACGGCCTTGACGGTGGCCTGGGTGCCGACCGGCATGAAGACCGGGGTCTCGACCGGGCCGTGGCGGGTGAGGAGGCGGCCGCGGCGCGCGTGGCAGTGGGCGTCCTGGCCGAGGACCTCGAAGCCGAGGCGGGTGGAGGCGGTCATCGGATGAGCATCCCGTCGCCGTAGCTGAAGAAGCGATAACCCGACCGGACGGCGTGGCGGTAGGCGGCGAGCACGGGCGCTCGCCCGGCGAAGGCGGCGACGAGCATGAGCAGGGTCGAGCCGGGCAGGTGGAAGTTGGTCAGCAAGTGATCGACCGCCCTGAAATCGTGACCCTCGCGGATGAAGATGTCGGTCTCGCCGGCGCCGGGCACGACCTCGCCAGAGCGGGCGGCGACGGCCTCGAGCGTGCGCACGACGGTCGTGCCGACCGCCAGGACCGGGCGGCGCTGGTGGCGCGCGCGGGCGATCGCGACGGCGGTCTCCTCGGGTACGCGGTAGCGCTCGGCGTGCATCGGGTGGTCGGCAATGCGCTCGACCTTGACCGGGGTGAAGGTGCCCGGGCCGACGTGCAGCGTGACGAAGGCGGTCTCGCAGCCGCGTCGGGCGAGGGCCGCGAGCAGCTCGTGGGTGAAGTGCAGCCCGGCGGTGGGCGCGGCGACGGCGCCGCGCTCGCGGGCGAAGACCGTCTGGTAGCGCTCGCTGTCGCCGGGCCCCGGGGCGCGCTCGAGGTAGGGAGGGAGCGGGACTTCTCCAGCGATTTCGCAAAGCTCCCAGAGGTCCCCGACCTCGTCGGGCAGGCGCAGCACGAGGCGCCCGTCGGCGCGCACATCCTCTATATATAGAGGTGAGGGAGCGCGCCCGGGGTCGGCGGCGGGGCCGACCAGGATCGGCCGACCGGCGGTGAAGCCCTTGGAGGCGCGACCCATGGCGAGGAAGCGGCGCTGATCGAGCGCCTCGAGCGCGAGGAGCTCGACCTTGCCGCCGCTGTCCTTGTGACCGCGCAGGCGGGCGGGCACGACCCGGGTGTCGTTGAAGACGAGGAGCTCGTCGCCGCGCACGAGCTCGGGCAGGTCGCGGATGGAGGCGTCCCGGTGCTCGCCGCGCCGGCGGTCGAGCTCGAGCAGGCGGGCGTCGGTGCGCTCGGGTGGGGGCTCGCGCGCGATCGAGGTCGGCGGGAGCTCGAAGAGGTAGTCGGTCAGGACGGGCTCGCGGTTGTCCACGCCCGCCACCTACCAGGGGTTGCGCGGGGCGGGCAAGGCAAACCACCCGGCCCCGGCGGACCCGGGTCGGGCGCCGCGGTGTGAAACAGGCGACGCGGCGTCACATTCGTTTCACGGTCACACATTCAAATTGGCAAGCGCGGGGTCCCTCCCCCGGAGCCGATCGATCGTTCTGATCAGCGCAGCCCATCCCAGCGAGAGCCGATCGGGCGGCGCGCACGCCCCGGCGACGAAAAAAATGCGAGCCCCGCCTCGACCGCCCGGTTCGCGGCGGCGCGAGCCTTTCCGCATAACCACCTGAAATCACTCGGCTCACGTCGCGAAAGTGGCAGCCCGATCCGACTCTCGCGCCCTTCCCATGCGCTTTTCCGCCGAATTGCTGTTGACAGGGTAGATCCATCGTTTCTACGATTCGCCCGAAATCGCACCGGGGTGGTGCTCAACCGCCCGAGCGCATGTTCCGGGGCCTTGATCGGTCCCTCGGGGCGGTGCCGGGTAAGGTCGTTCGTGCGCCCGGCGTCGTGTGATGAGATTGCCCAACGGACCCACAGCGGGCGCCGCTCGGCACCAACCAGCGTAAATGGCCAAACCGGCCGCATCTCGGAGAGGGGAGAAAAAATGACCAAGGCTGAGTTCATCGATCACGTTCATGGCGCGCTCGACAGCAAGCTGACCAAGAAGGACACCGGAACGGCGATTCAGGCCGTCTTCGACGCCCTGGTGCAGGCGATCAAGCGCGATGGCCGCATCTCGTACCCGGACTTCGGGACGTTCACCGTCAAGACGCGCGCCGCGCGCCAGGGCCGCAACCCGCGCACGGGCAAGACCCTGACCATCGCCGCGTCGAAGACCGTCGGCTTCAAGGCCGCCCCGAAGTTCAAGGGCAGCCTCTAATCCCGACCCCGGAACCCGCACGCGAGGCACCGGCCCGCGCGCACACCCACCCAATGAGAGGAGAGAACGAAAATGACCAAGGCTGAGCTCATCGATCATGTGCACGGTTCGCTCGAGGGTGTCTCCAAGAAGGAGACCGGCGAGATCGTCCAGGCGGTCTTCGACTCGCTCGCGCTCGCGATCAAGAAGGGCAAGCGCTTCGCTTACCCGAACTTCGGCACCTTCAACGTGAAGGAGCGCGCCGCGCGCCGTGGCCGCAACCCGCGCAGCGGCAAGGAGATCACCATCCCGGCGTCGAAGACGGTCGGCTTCAAGGCCGCCCCGACGCTCAAGGGTGAGCTGTGATCTGATCCGTCTCGCGATCGAGCATGCTCGATCGGGTGAAGAGGCAGATGAGAGAGGCGGTCCGTGTGACCGCCTTTTTCATTTCCCGGCGGCGCGCAAGAGCGCGCGCACCGCGAGCAGGTCCTCCCAGGCGGCGCGCTTCATGTGGGGCGTGCGCAGGAGGTAGCTCGGGTGGTAGGTCGAGATGATCGGCACGCCGTTCCAGGTCGCGCGCCGGCGGCGCAGCTCTGCCAGCGAGACCTCGACGCCGCCGACGGTGGCACCGGCGAAGCGCCCGAGCGTCATGATCACCTTCGGCTGGATCGCGGCGAGCTGCCGATGCAGGAAGGGGCTGCAGGACGCGACCTCGTCGGAGAGTGGATCGCGGTTCTGCGGCGGGCGGCACTTGATCACGTTGCAGATGTAGACCTGCTCGCGCGCGAGACCGATCGCCGCGAGCATCTTCGTGAGGAGCCCTCCCGCGCGACCGACGAACGGCTCGCCGACGAGATCCTCCTGCTGACCCGGCGCCTCGCCGACGAGCACGAGCTCGGCCTCGGCGTTGCCGACACCGAAGACGAGGTGCTTGCGATCCTTGCCGAGTCGACAGCGCTGGCAGTCGCCGAGCTCGGCGCGCACCTGGGCGAGACCCGCGGCACCGGCGGACACGGGCGTGCTCGGCGGTGGCGCGATCGGGTGCGCGGCGTTGGCGGCGCGCGGACTGACGGGCGAGGCGAGCGGCGGTGCGGTCGTGCGCGTCGGTGTGGCGCGTGCGGGCGCGGAGGGTGCACGATCGGCGGGCGTGCGCGGGCCGGGTGCGGCGGGTGTGCGTGGACCAGGTGCGACAGGTGCGACGCGGGGGGCGGCGACGTCGCCGCGCGTGTCGATCGGCGGCGGCGCGACATCGATCGATGTGCGCTCCGACAGCGGGACCTCGGTCGCGCCGGTGAGCGCGGCCCACTCGATCCAGGCGCGCAGATCGGCGGCGAGCGAGGCGGCGAAGGCGCGCGGATCGTCGGGCGGATCGGCGAGCCGATCGTCGGACGAGGGACCGGGCTCAGGCATGCGCGCTCCGGCGCGCGAGGTGCGTGAGGCGAGGCGCGAGCGCAGCGACGAGCGCGTCGGCGAAGAGCTCCTTGGGCGCGCGCGCAAATTCGACGAATGTGCCATCTCGAAATACGAGAGTGCCAATATTGTCACCCGGGCCGAATCCGGACTCGGGCACGCCGACCCGGTTGGCGAGGATGGCGTCGAGGTCCTTGTCGACGAGCTTGGCCTTCGCGTAGTCGATCACGTCGTGGGTCTCGGCGGCGAAGCCGAGCAGCATCACGCGTGAACGATCGGGTCGCGCGGCGAGCGTCTTGAGGATGTCGGGCGTGCGCGCGAGCGCGAGCGTGGGGGGCATGGCGGAGTCGCCGGAAGCATCTGTCTTCTTTATCTTTTCTTGCGATCGTTGCGCGGGGCGGTAGTCGGCGACGGCGGCGGTCATCGCGAGGAAGTCGGTGCTCGGCCAGAGCTCGGTGAGGGCGGCGAGCATCTCGTCGGCGGTCTCGACGTCGACGCGGCGCGCGACGCCGACCGGTGTGCGCAAGGAGACCGGTCCGGCGACGAGGGTGACGGTGGCGCCGCGAGCGGCGAGCGCACGCGCGATGGCAAATCCCATGGTGCCGGTCGAGTGATTGCCGATGAATCTCACCGGGTCGATCGGCTCACGCGTGGGACCGGCGGAGACGATCGCTGCGAGCCCGCGGAGGTCCTTGTCGGCGAGCACGGCGGCGGCGGCCTCGATGATCTCGGGCGGGTCGGGCTGGCGGCCCGGGCCGGTGATGCCGCAGGCCAGGAGGCCGACGCCGGGCTCGAGGAAGGTGTAGCGAGCGAGCGAGCGCAGATGCGCGATGTTGTCCTGCACGAGGGGGTTGTCGAGCATCTCGGTGTTCATCGCCGGGCAGACGAGCACCGGGGTCTTCGCCGCCATCACCGTCGTGGTGAGGAGATCGTCGGCGAGGCCGTGGCGGATCTTCCCGATCAGATCGGCGGTGGCGGGCGCGAGGATGACGAGGTCCGAGTCGCGCGCGAGATCGGTGTGCACGATGCGCGCGTCGTCGGTCGACCAGAGATCGTCGCCGACGGGGAAGCCCGAGACGACCTCGAGCGAGAGCTTCGAGACGAAGCGTGCGGCGGCGGCGCTCATGACGACGCGCACCTCGGCGCCGGCGTCACGCAGGCGGCGCACGAGCTCCGGCGCCTTGTAGGCGGCGATACCGCCACCGAGCCCGAGCAGGATGCGTCTTGTCGCGAGCAGTCCCATGGCCTGAGCTATAGACGGCGCGGGGCGCGCGGACAAGCGGCGATGGATCCGGCGACGACGGAGGAGGAGGTATGCGCGCCCGTGGTCCCGCGCGGTGCGCAACAATCCTCTTGCAGCGCGGGGCGACCTCGATTAGAAGGCACGCCGCTACGCCGATGTAGCTCAGTTGGTAGAGCAGCTGATTCGTAATCAGCAGGTCGCCGGTTCGAGTCCGGCCATCGGCTAACAAAGCTCGAGTGGTAGCGGTCGTCACGCGCCACGGGCTTCGGTTCGCGACCTGTCGTTGCGAGTATTTTCGCGCGGACGTTTGAGCTGGTGGCCGAGAGGCCTATGCTGTCGTCCATGGCGGACGACAAAGACAACCGACGCAAGATCACCGGCTACCACATGCCCGCGGCGTCCAGGGACGAGCAGCCGGAGGCGCCCAAGAAGCGCGTGGGACGTCGCCAGTTCAACGCCGGCGAGGCGCGCGGGCTCGCGGCCTTCGATCACGAAGAGCGCGACCCGCGGGGCGCGGCGAAGAAGCCGGCCGCGCCCGACCACGCCGTCGACGACGAGCTCAGGCGCGCGCGCGTGGAGGCGAGCTCCGAGCCCGAGGACGACGGCATGGTCGCGACCTCGCGCTCGTTCTTCGACGACATGGGTCAGATCGCGGCGCCGCCGGGTGGCAAGAAGGGACGCGGCGGCAAGGTTGTCGCTGGGGCCGGAGGCGAAGAGGAGACGTCGGGCCGGCGATCGGGCGCGGCGAAGTGGATCATCGGCGGCCTGGTGGTGGTGGCGGCGGGCGTGGGTACGACGCTGGCGATCACCGCGGGAGGCGGCGCCGATGCGCCGGCGGATCCGGCGGAGGTGGCCGCCGCCGAGGGCACGCGCGGCGGGGCGACCGAGCCGGATGAGGCGGAGGAGCCGGCGGCGGAGCCCGAGGAGGAGCCGAGCGCGGTCGAAGGCGACGCGGTCGCCGATGCGCAAGGAGGAGACGAGGCGGGCGGCGCGGAGGCGCCGGTGACCTTGCCCCCGATGAGCGCGGGCGCGCCCGCGGCGTGGGCACCGAAGGTCGAGGCGATGAACGCGTGGGTGTCGATCGCGGCGGCGCCGGAGGGGCGGCTCGTCGGGATCTCGAGCGCGGAGGCGAGCGACGCGCGCGCGGCGTTGAGGACCGGGCTCAGACCCGAGGCCGGGCGCGCCGCGCCGAAGAAGGCCTATCGCGTGCAGGCGCACGAGGTGACCTGGGGTGAGCTCGGGGCGGCCGAGACGCTCGCCGGCGTGAACGAGCTCGCGCGACCGCCGTGGTTGCCGCGCGACGCGAAGCGCGCGGCGGACCTGCCGGCGACCGGCGTGCCGTGGGCGCTGGCGAGGGCCTTCTGTCAGGGTCTCGGTGGTGATCTGCCGAGCGAGAGCGAGTGGGAGTGGGCGGCGCGCGGGCCCGACGATCGTTATCTACCATGGGGGCGTGCGGCGTTCGGACCCAGCGAGGTGCACACCGTGGTGAGCGGGCGCGTGCCCGTGGTGGCGGTGATGACGGCGAAGCTCGATCGCACGCCGGACGAGCCGCCGATCCACGATCTGCTCGGCAATGCGCAGGAGTGGACGCGCGACTCGTGGCTGCCGAGCGAGCCGGGCGCGGGCAAGGATGCCAAGACGGCGACGCACAAGGTGATCAAGGGCTGGCCGCTGACCGATCCGGGCGCGTCGATCCCGTCGGAGGGCTCGACCTTTCGCGCGGCGGCGTGCGCCGACCCGAGCTGCCTCGCGGCCGAGTCCGCGGCGCTCGAGCGCGTCGGCTTCCGCTGCGTGAGCGGCCCGGGATCGTGACGGCAGCGTGACGGGCGCGCGGGAAATTGACCGGGCATCAGGATGCGACGATAAACCGATGCATGCGGTATGCACCTCGTCGTTCGTGGTTGTTGGCTCTCCCCTTTGCGCTGCTCGCTTGCGGCGATGATCCGTCCAGTCAGAGCGACGCGAGCGAAGCCACCGACACGGTGAGCGATGGCTCTTCCGACAGCGGGCCCGATGCGCCCGACGAGACGCGTGAGGACACCGCCCCCGAGACCACGGCGGACACCGAGCAGGACACCGCGCCGGAGACGATCGCCGACACGACCCCCGAGACGAGCGAGGACACCGTCGCCGACACGGCGCCCGAGACGATCGAGGACACCGTCGCCGACACGATCGAGGACACCGTCGCTGACACGACGCCCGACGAGACGATCGAGGACACCGTCGCCGACACGGCGCCCGACACGATCGAGGACACCGTCGCCGACACGACGCCCGAGACGTCCGAAGATACGAGCGAGGACGGCGGCGAAGATGCGGCGAGCGAGACCGACGAAGAGATCGTCGAGCCCATGCCGCAGGTGGCGATCAGCGGACCGGACGGGCCGCTCGATCCGAACGGCATCGACGACGCCGGCGAGCAGCCGGTCGGCGTTCCTTTCGCGCGCAGCTACACGATCGTGAACGACGGCGACGCGCCGTTGAAGGTCAGCGGAGTCACGCTGCTCAAGGCCGTGCCGCTCAACTGCGAGCAGGAGCTCAGCACGCCGCCCGATCCGGTGGTGGAGGCGGGGCAGGCGACGACCTTCGAGGTGACGAGCACCGTGCTCGACGAAGGACCGGCGAGCTGTCCCTTCACCGTCGCGACCGACGATCCCGATCACCCGAGCTTCTCGATCGAGATCACCGCCACCGGGGTCGCGTCCGGGCCGGTGGTGAAGAAGGCGGCGAGCGCGACGTGCGGGGCGACCGCGGGCTTCGGGATCCTCGTCGCCACGCTCGCGGACTTCACCGAGGACGGCACGCTCGTCACCACCAACACGCCGATCGACAACTGCTGGCTCACGACGCAGGTCGGCACGCTGCCGGGCGGCACCACCGTCAACAACGCCGCGGACTCGGCGAGCTGCGGCGCGCTGTCATGTACCGAGAGCGGCGAGCTCTGCCGCGCGGTGGGCGCGGTCCCGGCGGCGGCCGGCGCGCCGGTCACCGTCAGCATGACCGATACGCTGCTCGGCGGCACGGTGAGCCACGACTTCCCCAAGGCGCCGGGCACGCTGACGCGCTCGTCGGTCGGCGCGAGCGTGAGCCGCGGCGCGCCGCTGACGCTCACCACCTCGGGCGGGCTCGCCGACACGCTGACGCTGGTCACGATCCAGCAGGACAACGACGACGGCCAGACCACGGTGATCTGCGAGTTCCCCGCGGAGTCGCCGAGCGTGACGATCCCGACGAACATCCTGGCGCACTTCCACGACGGACCGTTCAACCTGCTCGTCGACACGCGCGTGCAGGCGTTCTCGGTGCACAACGGCTACGACGTCGTGCTGGTCGTCGTGAATTCGACCCTGCCGCAGCAGAGCTCCTTCGTCCCGTGACGATCGCATGACGAACAGCGGGCGGCCACGAGGGCCGCCCCTACGCGATCGAGCATGACGAACAGCGGGCGGCCACGAGGGCCGCCCCTACGCGATCGAGCATGACGAACAGCGGGCGGCCACGAGGGCCGCTCCTGCGCGATTCAGGGCGCGGACGAGCCGGCGCAGAGCACGGCGACCTGCACGGTCGCGGTCGGGCCGCTGTTGACGGTGTAGGTGAAGGTGTCGAGCGCGGTGCCCGGCGGTGAGTTGCAGTAGCCGGGGCGCGGGGCGTAGGTGACGGTGCGTTGGTCGGCCATCAGGGTGACGGTGCCGTGGGCGGGCTGGCTGACCGCGGTGACGACGAGCAGCGTGTCGGGATCGGTGTCGTTGGTGAGGACGGCGAGCGGCGTCGGGGGTGAGCCCTGAGCGACGAGGAGGCTGTCGTCGCGAAGCGCGCTCGGCTCGTCGACATTGGTGATGGTGACGTCGAGGCGCTGCTCGAAGACCTGGCCGCCGGCGTCGGTGACGCGCACGCGGATCGGCAGGCTCGGGTGCGTCTCGTGATCGAAGACGAGGCGCGTGCGGAGCGTCGCGCCGTCGAGCGAGAAGGCGTGCTCGCCGGAGATCAGGTCGAAGCGGTGGACCTCGTCGGGATCGGGGTCGACGGCGGCGAGCGTGCCGACGGTCGTGCCGACCGGGCTCAGCTCGGGCACGCTCGAGGGCGTGAGGGTGATCGCCGTCGGCCGCACGCCGGAGGGGAAGATCCCGAAGGCGTCGAGCGCGAGGTCGGGCGCGCCGCCGGGGGTGGCCGTGAGGGCGAGGCGGCCGCTGACGCGACCGATCTCGAGCGGCGCGAAGGTCACGCTCAGGGTGCAACGCTGCCCGGCCGCGAGGCGCACACCGCTGCAGGCGTCGGCGGCGAGCGCGAAGCCGGGACCGGAGAGCGTGACGCGGAGCGGGCCGCTGAGCGGGGCATCGGGGGCGTTGACGACGTCGAAGGGCAGCGGCGTGGAGGTCGTGCCGACAGAGACGTAGGCGAAGTCGGTGCCGGCGCCGGGCACGAGCGACAGCGCATGCACGCCGCGACCGGCGAGCCGGATGCGCGCGGTGTCGTGCGCGCCGGCGCCGATCGACAAACGCAGCTCGGCGGTGTGCTCGGCGGCGACGGTCGGTGAGAAGCGCACGCTCGCGGTGCAGCTCGCGCCGGTCGGGAGTCGATCGCACGAATCGCCGAGGGTGAAGGTGAACTGGGCCGGCGACGGGATGAGCGCGAGCGCGGTCAGCGGGGCGTCGCTCGGGGTGTTGTTGGTGATGACGACAGAGCGCTCGGGCGGGTCGGTGGTGCCGACGACGACGTCGCCGAAGTCGAGGCCGTGGAGGAGCGGAGTGCCTTCGGGCGAGGTGACGGCGAGGCGTGGCACGCCGACGCCGGCGAGTGGGGTGGTGATCGTGCCGCCGGGGCTCGCGCCGAGGGTGAGGGTCGCGGGGCGGGGCCCGGGAGCGAGCGGTCTGAAGGTAACGGTGAGGGTACAGCGCGCGCCGGGGGCGAGCGCGGCGCAGTCGTGATCCAGGGTGTAGTCGGAGGCGCCGGGCCCGGAGCGGGTGATGACGAGCGGGCCGGTCGGGGCCTCGCTGACGTTTTCGAGGAGGTAGGTGCGCTCGGTCGATTCGCCGAGGAGCAGCTCGGCGAAGGGCTCGGCCGGGGGCGCGAGGCGGAGCTGATGCGGATCGACGCCGAGGCCGGCGAGGGTCGCGAGGGCCTCGTCGCCGGGGCTCGCGGCGGCGATGAGCGAGGCGGCCGCGGGGCCGAGCGCGGTGGGGGAGAAGGCGAGGAAGAGGCTGCAGCGCTGGCCCGGCTGCAGGCGCGTGAGGCAGGTGTGCGAGACGAGACGGAAGGCGGTGGGGTCGGCGCCGCCGAGCGTGAAGGCGGGCAGGCCGCTGGGCTCGTCGCCGAGGTTGTCGAGGGTCAGCTCGCGGAGCGCGGTGGCATATCCGACGGCATATGCGCCGAAGTCGGTGATGCGCGGTGAGAGCGAGAGCGCGGCGGGCGCGAGGCCGAGGCCGTCGATGGGGACGAGGAGAGCGCCGGCGTCGGCGCTCGTGATCGCGACGATGACATGGGAAGGGCCGCGACGTGTGGGGGAGAACGCGAGCTCGAAGGCGCAGCGTGCGCCCGGCGCGAGCGAGGTGCCAGTGCAGGCGTCGGCGTGAAGGGTGAAGTCCGCGGCGTCTTGTCCCTGGAGGGCGACGGTGATCGTACCGCTGTCGTGGGCGTGGTGATGGGAGAGCTCGAAGCGGATCGGGGCGTGCGTGTCGCCCAGGCGCGTGGGCGTGAAGGTCGCGGCCCTCGGCGTGAGCTCGAGGAGCGTGGCGACGCCGCGGGCGCCGAGCGGGACGAGGAGCGCGCCGCCCGGCGCGGCGCTGACGCTGAGGGCCGCGTCGAGGGCGCCGACCGAGTCCGGTGAGGCGACGACCGTCACGACGCAGGTTCCCTCGGGCGGGAGGATCGCGCCGGCGCAGGTGTGCGTGAGGTGGAACGCGGCGGCGGCGCCGGCGAGCGAGAGCGAGAGCGGCCCGGTCGGCGCCTCGCCGGCGTTCGCGACGACGAGCTCGCCGCGGGAGGTCGCGTCGAGCGCGATCGTGCCGAAGGCGAGCGCGGCGGGTGTGGCGACGAGGCGGGCGTCGCTGAGCCCGATCCCGCGCACGCTGCCGCTGACGCGCCCGCCCGGGGTGGCCTCGATGGAGAGCGTGAGGGTCGTGGATCCAGGGCCGCGCGGCGAGAGCCGGAGGTCGATCGCGCAGCGCGCGCCGGGTTCGAGGCCGCGGCCGGCGCAGCGATCGTCGAGGGTGAAGTCGGCGGTCGCGCCGAGCACGCGCAGCGGGCCGGTCGGGTGGGCGCCGGTGTTGTCGACGGTGAAGGTCGCGACGGTGGTGCCCGTCGTGCCGACGACGGCCGTGCCGAGATCGTCGGTGCTCTGGGTGAGCGTGAGCGTGGGGCGCGGCAGGCCGAGACCGGTGAGCGCCACGGCGAGGAGGTCGCCGTCGTCGGAGGCGATGTCGAGCGAGGCGGTGGCGGGGCCGGCGCGGCGCGGTGCGAACGCGACGGTGACGAGGCATGAGGCGGCGGGCGCGAGCGCGGCGCGGCAGGTCGAGCGCTGGATCGCGAAGGCGTCGCGATCGGGGCCGCCGAGCGCGACCGTAAGCGCGCCGCTCGGCAGGTCGCCGTCGTTGTTGATGAGGATCACCAGGGCGGCGCTGGTCTGGCCGAGGGCGACCTCGCCCAGATCGGCTTGGTCGGGGTCGCTCGTCAGGTAGGCCGGGGTGCTGGAGTCGCCGTCGGTATCGGCCGTGCCGCCCGGATCGTCGGCGCACGCGAGCGAGGACGACGCCAGGAGGCTGAAGGTGAGCACGAAGGCGAGGGGACGTTGCGAACGCATGGCTCTCTCCCCCGGAGGCGGTGGCGAACGCGGATCCTACGCAAGCGCGCGTGCCCATGCAAAGCGAACGCGCTCGGGGGCGGCGGCGGCGCGCGCCCCGGATTGGCGGCGGCGCGGTGGAACGGATAAGATCGCGCCGATGCGGCCGTTCTTCCCCTTCAGCGCCGGCCTCCCACGTCCTCTCGGGGCGAGCCCGCGCGACGGCGGGGTCAACTTCGCGCTCTACTCGGAGCACGCCACGGCGGTGGAGCTGCTGCTCTACGCGCGCGCCGGTGACGCGCAGCCGGCGCAGGTGATCCGCCTCGAGCATCGGCAGCATCGCGCGGTCAACACCTGGCACGTCTTCGTGGGCGGGATCGGGCACGGCCAGCTCTATGCGTGGCGCGTGCACGGGCCCTGGGATCCGGCGCGCGGGCATCGTTTCGACGCGACGAAGGAGCTGCTCGATCCCTACGCGCGCCTCATCGTGCCGCGCACACCCGACGACGGCGTGAGCGACCCCGGCGCTCATGGCGCCGCGCGTGGCGGCCGCTTCCTCGGGGTGGTCGTCGACCCGAGCGGGTTCGACTGGCGCGAGACGGAGCCGATCCGCCTGCGCCCGACCGAGCGCATCATCTATGAGATGCATGTCGCCGGCTTCACGCGCCACCCGAGCGCCGGCGCCGAGAAGCCGGGCACCTTCGACGCGCTCATCGCCAAGATCCCCTATCTCGTCGATCTCGGGGTGACCACCGTCGAGCTCCTGCCGATCTCCGCCTTCGACCCGCACGCGCCCGATCGGAAGAACCCGCGCACCGGTGAGGCGCTGCGCGACTTCTGGGGCTACAACCCGATCGGCTTCTTCGCGCCGCACCACGCCTATCTCGACCGCGCCGAGCGGCGCGCCGACGCCGTACGTGCGCTGCAGGAGCTCGTGCGCGCGCTGCACGCCGCCGGCCTCGAGGTCTTCCTCGACGTCGTCTTCAACCACACCGGCGAGCACGACCTGGACGGGCCGACGCACTCGCTGCGCGGGATCGACAACGCGACCTACTATCTCGTGCGCCAGGACGGCAGCGGCCGCTACGAGGACTTCACGGGCTGCGGCAACACCCTGCGCTGCGGACACCCTGCGGTGCGACGCCTCATCCTCGACAGCCTGCGCTACTGGACCTCGGTCTTCCACGTCGACGGCTTCCGCTTCGACCTCGCGTCGGTGCTCTCGCGCGACGAGGCGGGTCGCCCCGTCGAGGAGCCGCCGCTGCTCTGGGAGATCGAGGGCGATCCGGTGCTCGAGCACACGACGCTCATCGCCGAGGCGTGGGACGCGAGCGGGCTCTATCAGGTCGGCCGCTTCCCGGGCGAGCGCTGGTGTGAGTGGAACGGCCACTTCCGGGATGACGTGCGGCGCTTCTGGCGCGGCGAGCCAGGGCTCGTCGGCACGCTGGCGCAGCGCATGCTGGGCAGCCCCGATCTGTACGAGGCCCAGGACCGACAGCCCGCGCAGGGCGTCAACTTCATCACCTGCCACGACGGCTTCACGCTGGCCGATCTCGTCAGCTACCAGCGCAAGCACAACCTCGAAAACGCCGAGCAGAACCGCGACGGCGGCGAGACCACGACCGCCGACAACCACGGCCACGAGGGGCCGAGCGACGACCCGGCGATCGCGGAGCGCAGGCGTCGCACGATGAAGAACCTGCTGACGACGCTGTTCCTGGCGCAGGGTACGCCGATGCTGCTCGCGGGCGACGAGCTCGGGCGCACGCAGCGCGGCAACAACAACGCCTGGTGTCAGGACAACGAGGTCTCGTGGGTCGACTGGGGGCTGCTCGAGGACAACGCCGAGATCTTCCGTTTCGTGCGTGCGCTCATCCGCTTCCGGCGCGCACACCACAGCCTGCATCGCTCGCGCTACCTGCTCGGCCACGACGCGCCCGAGGGGCACGATACGCCGGGCTACACGCGCGTGCGCTGGCACGGGCGCGAGCCGGACGCCGCCGACTGGGGCGCCGACAATCGCCTCTTGTGCTACACGCTCCTGCCGGCGCTCGACGATGTGGCGATCCATGTGATGCTCAACGCCGGTGACGAGACGGTCCAGGTGACCTTGCCACCGGCGCCGCGCGGTGGGCCGTGGCTGCGGGTGCTCGACACCGCCCTGCCCTCTCCGCAGGATCTGCTCGAGCCCGCGGACTACGAGCCGCTGACACGCTACTACGAGATCGCCGAGCGCGCGGCGGTGGTGCTCGTCGAGAACGGCACGCGCGCGGCGAGCGGGCGCGCGACGCAGATGATGGTCGTGCGGCCGGAGTGGCGCGACACGGTCGTCAGCGACGAGCGCGACGGGTGACCGCGATCAGCCGACCACGAGCTCGAGCGCGGTGAAGGTGCCGGCGAGCGGCAGCGCGCGCGCGCAACGCAGACCGCTCGCCGAAGAGAGCGCGCGATATTCGGTCTCGGTGCGCTCACGCCCGCCGTCGATGACGAGCCTGTGCAGGTCGGAGGTCTTGACGCCCTGCGCGATGGCGGCCTCGGGCAGCACGGCTTCGAGCACGAGGAGCCTGGCGCCCGGGTGCGTCATGGCGCGGCGACAGGTCGCGAGGATGGTCCGGGCGTCGGCGTCGCTCCAGTTGTGCAGCACGTTCTTGAGGAGGTAGGTGTCCGCGCCCGCCGGGACTTCGTCGCGGAAGTCGCCGGCGACGGTGCGGCAGCGGTCGGCGACGCCGAGGCGCGTCAGGAGCGGCGGCGCGTCGGCGAGCACGTGGGCCTCGTCGAAGAGCGTGCCGCGGGCCTTGGGAAGATGAGTGAGGAGGTGTGCGAGGAAGGCGCCGCGGCCGCCGCCGACGTCGACGATCTCCTCGGCGCGGCTGAGGTCACAGCCGGCGAGCACGCGCTCGGCCGCCCACGGGGAGGCGCGCAGCGACATCGCGTGGTAGGCCTCGCTGAGCTCGGGGTGCTCGCGGCGGTGCTCCCAGTTCGACATGCCGAAGACGTGGCGGAAGGGGGTGTCACCCGTCCGGGCGGCGTGCAGGAGCGCGCCGAAGGCGGGCATGAACTCCTCGCCGGCGAGCAACGCGAGACCGCGGGCGGAGTCGGGCGCGTCGCGACGCAGGCGTGAGATGAGCGGGGTCAGGGCGAAGCGCGCGCCGTCGAAGGCGAGCAGGTCGCGCTCGACGAGCGCGCGCAGGATGCGCTCGAGCGTGGGTGGGTGCGCTTCGGTGAGGCGCGCGATCTCGGCGGCCGCTTTCGGCGTGTCGCCGATGGCGTCGGCGACGCCGAGCCTGGCGACGACGTAGAGGAGCGCGGAGGTCTGATAGCCGTGGATGAGATCGGTGAGCTCGGGTGGTCGTGGCCGCCGGGCCTTGTCGGCGACGCGCCGCACACGCGCGAGCGTGTCCTTGATCGGGGCCTTGCCCCGCAGCGTCTCGAGGGCGCCGCGCGCGATGGCCAACGGGCGCTGGCCGGACGCGGCGGGGGGCAGGCGCACGACCTGGCCCAGGCGGGCGGCGCGGTCGAGGAGCGCCGACGCGCGGGCGCGCAGGCGGGCGCGCATGCCGTAGCCTTGAAAGCCCGGCATGGCGAGGGCCGAAAACGGCAATGGAACTCGGTGGTTCCTGGCCTCGTCGCGCACGATCGCCTTTGGGTCCCAGCCGGGCTCGGCGTGCTCGAGCGCGGCGAGGTCGGCGAGCAGACGGCGGCGCAGGAGGATGATGCCGCGGTCGCTCTCGCCGAGTGCCTCGCGCGTGCGGTCGGCGATGCGACCCTGTCCGACCATGCCCACCGAGTCCTGGTGCACGAAGTCGTGCATCTTGTAGAGGCCGTTGGCCTCGCGCTGGAGCTCGCCACGGCGATAGTGGGCCTCTTCGATCGGGCGGCGCGTCGGGATGAGATCCCAGGTGACGAAGGTCGTGTGCGTGTCGTCCATCGGCACGTGCCAGACGAAGCCGCCGGCGAAGAGGCCGTTGGGCCATAGGGTGGAGCGCCCGGCGACCCAGAGCGGGTCGGACTTGTCCTTGCCCTCGAGCACGCGGCGGTAGACGTAGCCGTAGTCGGTCTCCTCGAAGTCGATCTCGCGGTGGCCGGGAGCGCGCTCGGCGCGGCCGGCGCGGGCGTGCTCGAGGTTTTGGTGAAGCCACTCGAAGTGCACCGGATCGATGCTGTTCTCCTGGCACTGGAGCCAGTTGCACGGGATGTGGGTGAAGGTGACGCTCGGCTGGCCAGCCTCGTAGAAGCGTGCCCAGTCGGTCAGGCACGGCGCGGGCGCCGGCCCGAGGTAGGCCCAGATCAGGCCGGCCTTGACGGCGGTCTGGTAGGAGGCGAGGCGGATCTTGTCGCGGAAGGTCGAGTCGGGGCGCGCGACCTGCTCGAAGGGTTGGTCGACGCAGTGGCCGCGGGCATCGAAGCACCAGCCGTGATAGCTGCAGCGCAGGCCGCGCTCGTCGACGATGCCGTAGGCGAGATCGGCGCCGCGGTGGGGGCAGCGCCGCTCGATGAGGCCGTAGCCGCCCCGGCGATCGCGGTAGAGCACGAGGTCCTCGCCGAGGATCTTGATCGGGCAGGTCGGGCGCTCGGCGAGCTCGCGCACGGCGGCGATCGGGTGCCAGTAGCGGCGGAGCAGCGAGCCCATCGGGGTATCGGGCCCGACGCGCGTGAGCAGGGTGTTGTCGTGTTCGCTGAGCATGATCTCGCGGTGGGTGGCTGGGCGCTCGCCTCATAGATGGCGAGGTGCGGCGCGTCAACGACCGGCCGCGATCGGCGGAGGCGGGCGCGCGCGTAGGCCGCGGCGCTTGACCGGGCCCGACCGATGGGCAAGCGTGCGCGCGAGGTGGTGATGAGCGCGATGTCCCCGGTGTCGGTGCACTACTTCTCGGACGTCCTGTGCGTGTGGGCGTACATCGGGCAGGCGCGGCTCGACGAGCTCGAGGCGGCGTTCGCGGACGCGATCGCGACCGATCTGCACTTCGTCAACATCTTCGGCGAGGCGCGCGACAAGCTCGCGCGGCGCTGGGCGGAGCGCGGCGGGCTCACGGCGTATGCCGAGCACGTGCGCGCCGCGGTCGCGCGCTTCGATCACGTCGACGTTCACCCCGAGGTCTGGGACAAGGTCCAGCCGGCCTCGTCGCTCGGCTGTCACATCTTCCTGGCGGCGGTGAAGCTGGTCGATCCGTCGCGCTTCCGGGCGGCGACCTGGGCGCTCAGGCAGGCCTTCTTCCGCGACGCGATCGACGTCGCCGAGCGCGTGGCGCAGCTCGAGGTCGCCGAGCGCCTCGGCCTCGACGTGGCGGCGATCGAGCGCGAGCTCTACACCGGGCGCGCGCACGCAGAGCTCGCGCGCGGTCTGGATCTGGCACGCACCCTCGGCGTCGAGCTGAGCCCGACCTTCGTCTTCAACGAGGGCCGGCAGCGGCTGGCGGGCAATGTCGGCTATCGCGTGATCGAGGCGAACGTGCGCGAGCTCCTGCGCGCGCCCGACGCGGGACACTCGTGGTGCTGATCAGCGCTCGTCTCGGCGCGGGTCGACGGGCACGAAGTCGTTGGCGACGAAGCCGAACTGGGCGTAGGCGCGCGAGTCTCCCTCGCGGTGGCCGACGTACCAGCCGACCTTGAGGTCGACGCTGTACGCTGCGGCAGGAGGCTCGTCGAAGGTGAAGCGGAGGCGCACGCCGGCGTCGCGGAGCGCGGCAAGCTCCGCGGGCGTGGACGGCACGGGCACGTTGGGCGTTATCCCGACCTGCCCGAGGAGCGCGACCGCGCGCACCAGGTGCGCATGTGCCGCCTCGGGCGTTGGCTCCGGTGAAACCAGGGCGAACCTGACCTCCGCGATCTGTTCACCGAGGATGACCCCGCCGACTTCCATCGCCGGCAGCGCGAGCACGTGGGTCTCATCGATCACGACCTGGAGGTCGACCGCGTCGTCGAAGGCCAGTGAGCCCGGCGCCAGATCCTCGTGCTCGACGCCAACCGAGCGCGTCAGGACGTCGCGCACGTAGCCTCCGGGCTCGACCACGAGGCGAGGTCGCGTCTTCACGCAGGCCGCGAGCGCGCAGAATAGGACCAGGTACCACCAACGCACGCGCATCATCACGGCTCCCACTCCCACTCGGCGGTGGTGAAGCCGCCCTCTGATTTGGCGGCGGAGCGTTCCCAGTCGATGAGGGTCTGACCCGTCAGGTAGGCCTCGCGATCGTCGGCGTCGACGCAGGTCGCGAGGAAGGCGAGTGAGCCAAGCACGGCGCAGCCCTCGTCTTCATCGAGGTGCAGGGTCACTTCGGTCCGCACGTGGCCCTTCTCGGCAGGGTGCAGGAAGTCCGGCATGACCGCGTTGTCCACGGACAGGATCCCAGCCTGGGAGGCTTCGACCTCGCGCGCAAAGATGCGAGGGCTGCTCACCCTCGGGATCCGCACGACCAGCCCGTCGAAGGCGGAGACGACCTGATCGGCCCCACCGGCGGCGAACAGGCTCGTCGCTTTTCGCTCGATCGCGTCACAGACCGTCGGATCCATCAGCCCGTGAGTGAGCAGCCCAAAGCGCATTTGGTGCACGAAGAGCGTCTTCGTTCCGGCTTGCACTACATCCAAGTACTCAGGTTCGCCCGCCGTCGCTTCGTCATACGCGCTCTGGCTCGTCGTGTCGTTCGCTTCACCCGGGGCCGCGCTGTGCTGGAGCACCCAGTGTGCCAACAGGCTGTCACGCAGGCTCGTGTCGCCCTCTTCGATCCTCGCCTCCATCCACCCGCGCTCGCTGGTGATCCAGCCCTCGATCCGATCGAGCACGGCGTGCGTGCGCGCGCCGTCGATCGCGCTCGCGCAGGAGTCATAGAGCAGCCGCCGATCGCCGAGGACCTGATCGGCCTGCGCGTTGAAGTAGTCCAGGCGCTCGACGGTGGCGGCGGCCTGGGCCTTGGCCTGCGCGTGCCGCTCCTTGTCGGCGGCCGCGCTCGCGAGGAGCTCCTTGACGATCGCCCACGCCAGACCGGCGAGGATCCCGATGGGCGTCACGACGGAGAGCGCCGCGCTCGACGCGAAGAGCGTCTTGAGGCTGTCGGTCCCGACCGATTCGGCGACCGCCTTGCCGACCTGGTCCTTGACGCCGTCGATCGCCGCCTGCTCGACCTTGGAGCGCCCGACCTCGAGCGCCGCGCCCCCGACCGACTTCGACGACGGCCCGGACGCGAGCGAGAGGAAGTCCGACTCGGGATAGGCGAGCGACGGGTTGCCGTTGGTGGCACCGATGAAGAGCGTCCAGTTGCGCGAGAGCCAGCGCGCGTGGCTGGCGATCCGATCGGCGGCCGCGCGCTCGAGCGCGGTCAGCCCCTGCCGTACGAGCCCCGCGCGCTCGGTCACCCCCGGCTCGGGCGGCGCGTTCGGGTCCTGTGATTCATGGGCTTCGTCACCGTTCTTCTCGTCGCCGCACGCCTCGCGCTGCACCGGCGCAGCGCGCGAGAGCTGCACCGGCGCATCGTCCGACGGCGGCGGGGTCAGGCTCGTCTCCGCTTGCGCGAAGCTCATCGCGCGCAGACCCTCGCGCTGACCACCACCTCGGGACCCGGTCTCACCGCCCCGCCCGTCGCCACCCGATCGCGGCGCGCCGAACGCGCCGCGTGGCGTCTGAACGCTCGTCATCGCTTCCCCCTCGCTCCATCGCGGAGCGCTCGCTGTTCCCAGTGGGGTCACGATAGTCAGGGTGGCACGCGTTGTCACGCGCCGGCAGCCTGTCGTCCGGTCGATCACGAGGGCTGCGACGACGGACAGGCGAGTCCGCCATGGCGGCACCGCTCCGATTGTTGACATTTTTGGTCAACTTTGTCAGTTGCTGGGGCATGGACGCTTCCGCAGCCATCTATGCCCTCGTCGGCGGCCTGCTCATCGGGCTGGCCGCCTCGCTCCTCCTCCTGACCCACGGGCGCATCGCCGGGGTGAGCGGCATGCTTGCCGGCTTCCTCGGCGGTGACGCGCGCGGCCTGCGCCTCTCCTTCCTCGCCGGTCTGCTCAGCGTCGGCGTGGTCGTCGCGCTCACGCGCGAGCCGAGCGCCGCGAGCACCAGCGGGACCGCCGCCTCGCTCGCGCTCTTCGGGGTCGGCGGCTTCCTCGTCGGGGTCGGCACGCGCCTCTCCAACGGCTGCACCTCCGGCCACGGCGTCTGCGGCAACGCGCGCCTGTCGCGCCGCTCGCTCATCGCCACCGCGACCTTCATCACGACCGGCGCGCTGACCGTCTTCGTCGTGCGCCACCTCGTCGGAGGGGCCTCGTGAAGAAGAACCTCCTCGCCTACCTCGCGGGCGTGATCTTCGGCGTCGGGCTCGTGCTCTCGGGCATGACCGACACCGACAAGGTCTTGGGTTTTCTCGACTTCTTCGGCGCCTGGGATCCCAGCCTCGCGCTCGTCATGGTCGGCGCCATCGGCGTTCACTTCGTCCTGCTCAGGCTCATCCTGCGGCGCCCGGCCCCGCTCTTCGACTCGCGCTTCCACGTGCCACGGCGACGCGACGTCGACGCGCGCCTCGTCGGCGGCGCGGCGATCTTCGGCGTCGGCTGGGGCCTGGCCGGCTTCTGCCCGGGCCCGGGAATCGTCAGCCTCGGCACCGGCACCGTCGCCGCGCTGGTCTTCGTCGCCGCGATGCTCGCCGGGATCGGCGTGCACGAACAGCTCGCCACCGCGCGCTTGCGCTTCGGCGCGCGGGGCGACGGCGCGACCTCGGAGCTCGGCCCCTGACCTCCAACAGGCGTCGCCGCTCGCGGTCCAACAGGCGTCGTCGCTCGCGGTCCACACCGCGACTTGCGCGACGCGTCGCTTCGACGCATCGTAGGAGTCCCTCGAGGTTCAAGCGATGTCGACCCTGGCGGCTCCACGAGACAATACGGCGGCTCGCGTCGCGCTGATCGCGACCCCGATCGCCGCGCTCGCCGCGCTCGTCCTGCACCTCGCCGGGATCGGCGCCGGGGTGCTCGCGGCCTCACTCCTGGCGGCCGTGCTCGGGGTCGTGGCGCTCGTCCTGCACCTGCGCGCGGCGCCCCCGGCGATCGTGCTCGACCCGCCGCCCGCGACCGCGTCCGGCAGTCCGCCGTCGACCGCCGCCTCGGAGACGATGAGCCCGCCCGGCGATCACACCGGGCTCCGCCTCGGACCCTACACCCTCGAGCGGCGCATGGCCGGCGGCGGTATGGGCGAGATCTGGGAGGCGAGCCACGACACGCTCGTGCGCCCGGCCGCGCTCAAGGTGATCAAGCGCCCGCCCGGCCTCGAGCGCCGCGAAGAGCGCAAGTGGTTCGAGCGCTTCCGCCGCGAGGCGGTCGTGACCGGCAGCCTGACCTCGCCGCACACCGTCGATCTCTACGACTTCGGCGTCGCCGGCGGCATGTTCTACCTCGCGATGGAGCTGCTCGAGGGCCTCACCCTGCGTCAGCTCGTCGAGCGCCACGGCCCGCTCGACGAGGCCCGCGTCGCCTACCTGATACGCCAGGCGTGCCACTCGCTCATCGAGGCCCACGAAGGCGGCGTCGTGCATCGCGACCTCAAGCCGGACAACCTCCTCGTCACGCGGGCGGGGCGCGATTTCGACTTCCTCAAGGTCATCGACTTCGGCCTGGTCAAGGAGCTCGTGGGCGGCCCCGGCAAGCGCCGCCTCACCGGCCAGGAGGGCAACCTCGAGCCGCTCACCGCCTACGGTGCCCGCCCCGGCACGCCGGGGTACATGGCGCCCGAGCAGATCGACGGCAGCGGCATCGACCAGCGCGCCGACATCTACGCGCTGGCGTGCGTCGCCTACTACGCGCTGACGGGTCAGCCGGTCTTTCTCGGCAACGAGGAGGCGCAGCTGATGTTCGCGCACGTCGAGGGGGAGGTCGAGCCGCCGTCGGCACGCGTCGGTCGGCCGCTGCACGCCGGCCTCGAGGAGGTCATCATGCGCTGCCTCGCCAAGAACCCGCTCAAGCGCCCACCGACGATGGAGGCGCTCGACGAGGCGCTGGCCGAGCTCAGGTTCGATCCGCCGTGGACCCCCGCCAGGGCGCGCAAGTGGTGGGACGAGCGCGGGGGGTTCCCGGAGTCCGCGGACGCGTGAGGCGGAGGATCGATGAGCTTCGAAGACGACCTGGTGGACAAGATCGTCGCCCTGATGCGCAAGCGCTTCGGCGGGGTCGACGAGGTCGCGTTGGGGCGCCTCTTTTCGACCTACGACGACAACGGCGACGGCCAGATCGACGGCGCCGAGCTCGCGCGCATGCTGGCGGACGCCGAGGTCGGCAACGCGCGCACGCGCAAGGCGTGGGTGCGTGTCGCGATTCAGCAGCTCGACAAGGACGGCAGTCGCACGATCAGCCTGAGCGAGCTCGCAACGATCATCGAGTGAAATGCCTGGAGGGATCGGCTGCGCGCGAAACCTGCTCGCTCAGCCTTTGGCGTCGGCCCAGGAGTGCCCGACGCCGACATCGGCGACCAGCGGCACGCGCAGCGCGAAACCGGGCGGGTGCTGCATGAGGTCCTCGACCAGGCGCGAGGTCGCCTCGACCTCGGCGTCGGGCACCTCGAAGACGAGCTCGTCGTGGATCTGCAGGAGCATCTTCGCGCCGAGCTTCGCGGCGGCGAGGCGCTCGGGCACGGCGAGCATCACCGCCTTGCAGAGGTCGGCGGCCGAGCCCTGGATCGGCGTATTGCACGCGATGCGCACGCCGGCCTGGCGCTCCATCGGGGAGTTGGAGGTGAGCTCGGGGATGTAGCGGCGGCGACCGACCATGGTCGTGACGTAGCCGTTTTCGAGCGCCTCCTCGGTGGTCTTGTCGAGCCAGGCGCGCACGCCGGCGTAGTGCTTGAAGTAGCTATCGATGTAGCGGCGCGCGTCCTTGGAGGCGATGCCGAGCATCTGCGCGAGCGCGCTCGGTCCCTGGCCGTAGATCGTCGCGAAGTTGATCGTCTTGCCGATGTTGCGCTGCTCGGGGCTGACCTCGGCCAGCGGCACCTCGAAGATTTGGCTGGCGGTGCGGCGGTGCACGTCGTGGCCGGCGAGGAACGCGTCGACGAGGTTCGGGTCGGAGGTGACGTGCGCGAGCAGGCGCAGCTCGATCTGGCTCCAGTCGGCGACGAGCAGGCGATGCCCGGGGGGCGCGATGAAGGCCTGGCGGATGCGCTTGCCCTCGGGCGTGTGCACCGGCGTGCGCTGGAGATCCGGATCGGTCGAGATGAGGCGGCCGGTGGCGCCGGTGGTCTGCTGGAAGGTCGCGTGGATGCGCCCGGTCTTCGGATTGACCGAGCGCGCGAGCACGTCGGTGTAGGTGTTGATGAGCTTGGCGAGCTTGCGGTGCTCGGAGAGCAGGCGCGCGATCTCGTGCTTGGGCGCGAGCGCGTCGAGCACGTCGGAGTCGGTGGAGTAGCCGGTCTTGGTCTTCTTGATGACCGGCAGGCCGAGGTCGTCGAAGAGCACCTCGCCGAGCTGCTTGGTCGAGGCGATGTTGAACTCCTTGCCGGCGAGCCGCCAGATCTCGCGCTCGAAGCCGGCGAGGCGCTCGGAGAACTCGACGCCCAGCGCCTCGAGGTTGTCCTTGTCGACGAGGATGCCGTCGACCTCCATCTGGCCGAGCACGTAGGACAGCGGCAGGTCGCGCTCGAGGAGCTGCCCGGTCTGGCCCTCGGCGGCGACGCGGTCGACGAGCACGGGGTGCAGCGCGACGACGGTGTCGGCGATGTGGCAGGCCCAGCCGGCGAGCGCCTCGGGCTCGACCTCGGAGTAGCGGATCTGCTTCTGGCCCGCGCCGATGATCGACTTGGCCGGCTTGACGGTGCGCTG